>JBBRDP010000173.1:0-7247 GCA_038203795.1 Gemmatimonadales bacterium | reverse complement strand
TGGCCGGCTTGGCGGCCACGGCGCTCGACCACTCCGCCAGCGGTGATGCATCATCGAGCACCCAGATGCTCCGACCGTGCGTGCCGAGCACGATGTCTTTGGTGCGCGGGTGAATCACAATGTCATCGTAGCGCGTAGGCGGAAGATTGGCCGCCAACCGCGTCCACGTGGCGCCACTATCCACACTGTAGTGCAGGAATCGCTCCGTACCGGCGAGTAACACATTCGCCTTAGCCGGATACTCGGCGATCGAACGCACCGGATTACCAGCGGGCAAACCGGTGGTCGTGAGCTTCCACGTGCGACCGAAATCTGTAGTGCGGAAAATGTACGGCGTGAAGTCGCCACGTCGATGGTTTTCGAATGTCACGTAGGCGGTGCCCGTACTCGCCGAGCTCGCGACAATGCGATCCACAAACGAACCGTTCGCCACACCGCTGATGCGACCACTCACCTCGGCCCACGTCGCGCCGCCATTACGCGACACCTGCACGTTGCCGTCGTCGGTACCCACCCACAGCACCCTCGCATCGAGCGGTGATTCGGACATCGTCGTGATTTCGCTGAAGTTGCTTTCCCCATCATTGCGCGACAACCGGATGTCTGTCGTGAGCACACCGGCAATGCGCAGCGTGTCACGATTCACGGATCGCGTGAGATCATCCGTCGCACTCCAAGTACTGCCGAAATCGCGCGAAATCAGCAACTTGTTCGCACCGAGATACACCGTACCCGCGTTGTGCTGCGATGCCACCACGGGCGCTGTCCAGTCAAAGCGATAACGCTCACCGTCCGGTGCCTGCGGCTGAATGTCGTACCGATCACCAGTGATCGCATCAACACGCGTAATGTTGCCACCGCTCGACGTGGAATACACATAGCGCTCGCCTTTGAGATCGACTGCGTGCCCCGTGCCATCGCTGAATCCGATCTGCAGCCAATCGGAGTTCAGAATGCCGAGCCAGCGGCTCGTGGCACTCGGGCCCATCCACGAGTGCGCGTCCTGCATGCCGCCGTAAATCCAGTAGGGATCACGATTGTCCACGGCAACGCGATAGAACTGTCCAATGGAAAAATTATTGATGCGCGCGTAGGTGTAGCCCAGATCCCAGCTCTCGTGCAAACCACCGTCTCCACCGAGCAGCAGGTGACGCGGATCTGTCGGATCGATCCAGAGCGCGTGATGATCGTCTTTGAGTCCAAGATCGTAGGTGGGGGAGTTGGGCATCCCTTCGAACGTCGCGCCGCCGTTCTCGCTCTTGGCCGGTTGCACGCCCATCATCCACACGCGCTGATCGTTCGTGGGATCAATGATCGGCTTCGAGTAGTACATCGGGCGCGGATTGGTCGCACTCATCCGCTTCCACGTGGCACCGGCGTCTTCGGTGCGGTACGTGCCACCGCTACCAGCGTGTTCAATCGTGGCCACGAGCACATCGGGCTTGGTGAGTGAAATCGACAGGCCAATACGTCCCTTGTCACCATCAGGCACACCGTTCAAGAGTGGTGTCCACGTATCGCCACCGTTCACAGACTTCCACAGTCCGCTGCCCGGACCCCCTCCGTTAAAGCCAAACTCCGTGCGCAGTCGCTGGTAGGTGGCGGCGTATAGCACATTGGGATCACGCGGGTCCATCACGAGATCGGTGGCACCCGTGAGCGTGTCCACCGTGAGCACGCGCGTCCACGTGGCACCACCATCGCGCGTGCGGTACACGCCGCGTTCCGCGTTCGGTCGCCACAGATTTCCTACGGCCGCCACGTACGCCGTGTTCACATCGGTGGGATGCAACACCACCCGCGCAATGCTCGACGTTTCGCGCAGTCCCAGAAACGTCCACGTGCTGCCGGCGTCTGTCGACTTGTAGATACCGCCGCCCCACGTGCTCGACTGCCGATTGTTCTGCTCGCCCGTTCCGGCCCAGAGCACTTTCGAATCACCCGCAAAGATCGCCACATCGCCGAACGCGTTCTCGCCCGTGGCATCGAAAATCGGCGACCAGAGAATGCCGTGATTCACCGTCTTCCAGAGGCCGCCACCGGCTGCGGCCACATAGATCGTGGAGTGATCGCGAGGATCAACCTCCACATCGTGAATACGTCCTCCCATCACGGCGGGTCCGATTTCGCGGAACCGAAGCCCGTCGAAGGGAGACTGCGATGGCAGAATAGTTGCGGAGGCGGCGAGCAGAGCGAGAGCGGACGTGAAAATGCAGCGCATGTCGGGTGGGTGAAGGTTCAATGACGAAAAGTGTCGCCACCGGCCCTCTTGTGGTAAGTGCTGCGACTAAACGCGCCACTGGTCCAGACCCGTTAAAAGACCGCGTGTTCTCCGCGTTCAGCCGACGACTCTCCGCGCACGAGCTGGGCGTAGTAGTCCGCCAGCGTATCGCGCCCCGTCGACGGCGTCGCCTCGGCGTCATAACGCTGATTGACGTCGTCCCACACGAGCATCGACTCGGTGGCATAATAGTGACCAATGCGCGCGAACTCCGCTTTCGCGGCCAACGGTGGAATGACGCGGCCGAGCGCGCCCAGCACAGCGGCGATCACGTGCAGCAGGGTTGGGGGCACTTGCTTGAAGCGCGGCTCGCGGCCCAAGAGCGCAAAGAGCTGCGCGCCCTGTTCGCGCGGCGTGCTGGCGCGGCCCGGCCCGCCAATGGGCAACACACGGTGCTGTCGATCCGGATCGCTGAGACAGCCCACGATGTACTCCGCCAGATCATTGTCGCTGATCGGCTTGCAGGCTGTGAGCGTCCCGTCGCCGAACACGAGAAACGGCTTGCCCTGCTTCACGCGCTCCACCTGCCCCGAAATCGACTTGAAGAACGCCGTGGGACGCACAATGGACCAGGTCAGGCCGGATTGCTGGAGTGCCGTCTCAAAGGCTAACTTGGCGTGCTGAAACGCCAGCTTGGGTTTCTGCACACAGATCGCCGAGAGCAACACGAATTGCGTGATACCGGCCGACTTCGCGGCCGCGAGCAGCGTGAGCTGTGCGCGATGGTCTACTGCCCACGCATCATCCGGAGCTCCGGTCCGCGACGCCATGCACGACACCACCGCGTCAAATTGCTCACCGCACAACCCATCGCGCGCGAGTGACGCGGGATCGGTGACATTACCCGTTCGCACCGTCACACCGGTTATGTCAACGGCACCTGTTGCACGCGCGCGAACGAAACACACCACGTCGTGCCCTTCGCGAAGCAAGGCGCGCACGGTGGCGCGGCCGATGGTACCTGTGGCACCCACCATGAAGACACGGCGCGGCCTGAACGGTTCGGATTCTTTGAGTGGGTGCATGGTGGGATGCAAAGACAATGCGGAGCACAGGTGATCGCGTCAATGTACTACGTGACACCCGTGCCACCACCGGAACGGTGGCGTGTCGCGCGCGTCGCTGAATCGTCTCTCAGGCAGCCTTCCACCGAGCCTCCTGTGATGCGACGATCCTTCGCGCGATGTGCCCTCCCGTTGGTGCTGGTCGTGTTTGCTGCCTGTGCCGGGGCCGATTCAACCACTATTGTTGAACCGCCGCCAGTCGCGCAGCCGCTGCCGCCGGGCATGCTCAGCATCACGGTCGAGGGGCTGCCAGATGGTGTGCCAGCCGACCTGTCGCTCGCGGGCCAGGGCCTCACGCGCACCGCCTCGGCGTCGATCAGCTGGAGTGATCTGCCGGGTGGCGTGTACACGATCACCGTACGCCCCGCGCGCGCGGCGACTGGCACATATGCATCAAGCGTATCTACGATCACGGTTGCCGTGGTGAGTGGCGCGCCGCCAACCATCGCGACGGTGCGTTACGAACCGCTGCCATCAGTGTTCGCGCTCACGATCTCCGGTGTGCCCGGCGGCGTTTCGGCGCCCGTCACGGTCACGACGCCGGCCGATTCCACGGTGAGCGTCGGCGAGTCGCGTGTGCTCACGCACCCCACGGCTGGAGTGTGGCGGTTCCGCGCCGATACGCTGCAGACCGGTGGCTTTCGCTACGCACCGTCGCCCGCGTCGGCCGAAGCGAGTGCACTGTTTGGTGATACCGCGCGACTGAGCGTGAGCTACGCGGTTTCGAGTGGCGCAATCGCGGTGGCGGTGGCGGGCCTGCCGTCCGGGCTCAATGGTAATGTGAGCGTGCGCGGGCCCGATGCGTTCACCCGCTCGCTCACGTTTACGGAAACACTCACTGATCTTTCCCCCGGTGTCTATCGCGTGGTGGCGGCCGCCGTGACACGCAGTGGCATCACGTTTCGTCCGCAGGCGGATAGCGTCGACGTGATAGTGACGGCGTCGCTGGTCGCGTCACCCGCCACTGTCACCTATGCGGCACAGGTCGGTCGACTTGTCATCACGACCAGTGGGTTGCCCGATAGCACAACGCCAACGTTGACGTTGGTTGGTGCCAACGGAACGCAGGCACTCACTGGTGCCACCACGCTCGATTCGCTGCCGATTGGTCAATACCAGATCACGGCCGTATCGCTCACTACTGGCGGCGTGAAGTACGCGCCGACCGCAGGATCACAGAGCGCGGGCATCACCACCGGTGCGACTACCAGTGTGAACGTCGCCTTCAGCGTCATGCCCACCGTCGTGGAAGTTCCGGTATCGGGACTGCCCAGTGGCGTAAATGCCAGCATCACACTCACGCCGCCCTCCGGTGCACCGATAGCAGTCACGAGCACCGCGCGTGTATCGCCCGCGCAGGCGGGCACGTGGCGCGTGACCAGCGCGAATGTCACGAGCGGTGGCGCCACCTATGTGCCGACTCCCGCAAGCACTGAGGCGACGGTTGTCGCTGGTGACACGTTGCGTATGCCCGTGAACTACACCATCACCACCGGCTCACTGGTGGTCACCGTGAGCGGTGTTCCCGACGGTCGGAGTGCGAGCGCCACGGTCACGGGTCCGAACGAATTCTCGCAAACCATCACCGCCACAACCACGCTCTCGCTACTCACACCGGGATCATACACGATCTCCGCGAACCCACTGGCACACGCGGGTGAAACATACCTGCCCGATCCGTCCTCGCAGCAACGCACCGTCGTGGCCTCGCTGCAGCCGGCGACCGCCTCGGTGACGTACGGTCTGGCCACGGGCTCCATCACGATTGCCGTGGCTGGGCTGCCGGGTGGCATCACCCCGACATTCTCGCTGTCCGGCACGACGGCGACGGTGCCGTTGTCCGGCGCGCAGACGGTGCCCGGACTGAACCTCGGTGCGTACAGCATCGGCGCCGCCACGCTGAACAGCGGCGGCATCACCTACACACCATCACCGTCGTCGGCCAACGTCTCGGTGACCGCGTTCAGCAATACGCCAGTGACGTTCACGTATGTAGCGTCGGGCGGAACGAACTATTCGATTGCGCATGTGCATGTCACGCAGGCCACACAGCGGCTCGATGGATCGGTCGCGCTGGTGTCGGGCCGCGATGCGCTGCTGCGCGTGTTCGTGCAATCCACGGTTGCGAATACGGCGCAGCCGACTGTACGCGTGCGTGTGTACGACGGTGCTACGCTCTTACAGAACGTGACGCTTCCGGCGCCGGAAGCGAGTGTGCGTACGTCGTTGGCGCAGGGCACACTGCAGTCGAGCTGGAACCTCCTCATACCGGCGGCCAACATGCGGCCTGGACTCCGCGTGCTTGCGGATCTTGATCCAGCCGGCGCGTTTCCGGACGCCAATCCCGCCGACAACGTCTGGCCCGCAGGCGGTGCACCGCAGCCCATCACCACACGCAACGTCCCTGCGTTCACGGTGCGTTTTGTGCCCGTGATTACAGGCGCACTGACGGGCAATGTCTCCAACGGAAACTTCGAACAGTTCCTCGTCACAACGCGCCGCCTGTTTCCGATCAGTCAAGTGATCGCCGATGTGCGCGCGCCGTTTACGTCGAGCGCCACGGTCCTGCAATCCAACGACGCGAACGGTCAGTGGTTGGTCGTGCTGAGTGAAATGAACGCGCTGCGCACCGCTGAAGCTTCTCCCGGACAACACTACTATGGCGTGGTGGCCACGTCGTACGGCAGCGGGATCGCGGGCTACGGCTATGTGCCGGGACGCGCCGCGATCGGCTGGGACAAGCTGCCGAGCGGTGACAATGTGGCGGCGCATGAGTGGGGACACAACTTCTCGCGCAGTCACGCGCCGTGTGGTACGGGCGGCGATCCAAACTACCCGTATGCGGGCGGTGTCATCGGACAAATCGGGTGGAACGGCACTACGAACACGCTCGTGCAGGCCAACGCCACCGATGTCATGAGCTACTGCGGCAACAACTGGATCAGCGACTACAACTGGAGCGCGGTGCTGCAGTATCGCGGTGTGTTGCCGAATGTTGTGGCGGGGAGTGTTGCGGCGGGTGCAACGTCGGCATCAGTGGAGCCGCAGGACGGGCTGCTGGTGTGGGGACGCATTATCGACGGCCGCATCGAACTCGAGCCGGCGTTCCGCGTGCGTGCACCGGTCTCCGCGACATCCACCGGCACACACCGCGTCGAGTTGCTCGACACAAATGGCGCTGCCCTGCAAACCGCAGCGTTCTCGGCGGAACGTGTTGACCATGTCACGACCCGCGACGAACGGCACTTTGCTGTGGTGCTCCCGTGGACGGCGGCGCTCGAGACCGGGCTCGCGTCGCTTCGGGTGCGTGACGCCCGCTCCACGCGCCAGAGCATGGTGCAGTCGGCCGTCGCGCGTGCGACTGGTCAAGTCGTCACCGATCCTGAAGCCAATGTGACGTCGATCGGAGCGAACGCCGCGCGTATCACCTGGGACAATGCGGCGTATCCCATGGCAATGGTGCGCGACGCCGTCAACGGACAGATCCTGGGCTTTGTGCGGCGGTCTGGCGGCACCGTGGCCACCAACGGCCGGCCGGTCGAAGTGGTGCTTTCCGACGGTGTGCGTTCGGTGGTGAGGCGGTAGCGCGGCACAGCCACCGTATCGAGGCTGAACCACTAGCGAGATCGGGTAGTGTGCGGCCTTCCGAAAGTCGCCATACCGAAGCCAGTGCGGCGCCTCTGTTCCCGACTACCCCTCCCGAATCCCAGCCCGCTCGACGTCCGTACGTTGCTTCATGGACGCATCTTTCACGCACGGCCTCGCCGCCGCCCTGCTCGCCGTCTCCCTCCTCGCGGGCTTGCTGCTCGTACCCCTCGGCCTGCCAGGCTTGTGGATCATGCTGGGCGCCGGCTTGCTGTACTGGATTCTGCTGCCCGCCGGTGGCATCGGGCTGATCAGCT
>JBBRDP010000172.1:0-7263 GCA_038203795.1 Gemmatimonadales bacterium | reverse complement strand
GGCAGCCGACGCGTCAGCACGTCAAGCCAGCGCTGAGGGCGATGCGTTGCAACGTCGGATCGCGCGTGAGATTGCCGACGCCGCAGGCGCGCTGCGTTCGGCCGACGCCGAGCGCACGCTGTTACTGCCCTATGTAGGTGATGAAGCGCGGCTGGCGCTTCGTGCGGTGCAGGCCGCGTTCGCCGAAGGCGAGATCACGCTCGCCGAATGGCTCGACGCCGTGCGCGCCTGGCAAGAGACCGAGCTCGCGCTGTTGACGCTCGATACCGATATCGCCCTTCGACGCGTCGCGCTCGCGCGAGCGTTGGGCCTTCCGATCTTTTCCGCTTCCGACCCGGTTCGATGACGCCCATGCGATTTCTCTCTCGTACTCCATACGCATCTCGCGTCGCTCTTGCTGGAGCGCGCGCGCTCATCCTGTCGGCGACATTCGCCGGCGCGCTGGCCTGCAATCGCAGCGGTGCAGTCGCGGCGATTGACAGCGTCGCCGAAGTCGACGAACCCGCTGGCGGCGCGATCACACTGTGGACCGACTCCACCGAGCTGTTCATGGAACATCCGGCACTCATTGTCGGCGCGCCCGACAAGTTCGCGGTGCATCTCACGGACCTCACAGACTTCGCGCCGCTGCGCTCCGGGCGCATCACACTCACATTCACGCCACGCGATGGCGGTGCGCCCTTGTTCGTGGTGCAGGACGAGCCACGCGCACCGGGCATCTACGGCCCGAGTCCAGAGTTCACGCGCGCTGGTGTTTATGATCTCATCATTCGCGTGGAGAGTCCGCAGGCGCGCGATAGCATTCGCGTTCCAGGTCTGACCGTGTACGCCTCGGCCGATGCTGCGCCACGCGAAACGGGCGACGGAGATGCCGGCATCCGGTTCCTCAAGGAACAGCAGTGGAAGACGGCGGGACTGCGCACCGAATTCGCCGCGGATGGACAGGTTGCCGCCTCGTTCGAGGCGTCGGGCGTGATCGAGCCAGCTGCAGGCCGATACGCACAGGTGTCGGCGCCGATTGCGGGGCTCGTTGATGCGTCGGGGGTCGCCAACTCGCCGTCGCCTGGACAGCGCGTGGCGCGCGGCACCACACTCGCACTGCTCACGCCCTCGCTCGGCGAGAGCGGCGGCGCCTATGCCGATGCGCGTGCACGACTGCGCGAGGCCGAGGACGAGCATGCGCGCGCCGTACGACTCTACGCGGTGGAAGCGGTTTCGCAACGCCGCGTGCACGAGGCGGAAATCCGGCTTACGGCGGCCCGTGAGGCGCTGGCGGGCTATGCGGGCGGCGTGCTGTCGGCGGGTGGACGCATTGCCGTACGCACTCCAATCGACGGTATCGTTGCTGAACGGCGGGTGACACCCGGAAGTCGCGTAGACGCGGGCGCACTGCTCTTCTCCATCGTCGATCCATCGGTCGTGTGGCTACGCGTGAACGTGCCGGCGGCGCAGGCGGCCAACGTCTCGCGTTCCGCCGGTGCAGAGTTCCGTGTTGAAGGATCGCTCCGGCTGTATCAAGCGCGGCGCATGATCTCGCTGGGGAGCATGATTGATTCCTTGTCACGCTCGGTACCGGTATTGCTCGAAGTCATCAATGCAGATGGCGCCCTCAAGGTGGGAGCGAATGCAACGGTCTCGGTGCGCACCGGGCTGCGCGAGGTCGGCATCGTCATCCCCGCCGCCGCAGTGCTCGACGACGACGGCCGACCGATTGTCTACGTGCAAACGAGCGGTGAGGCGTTCGAGAAACGCGAGATCCAGCTCGGTGCGGCGGAGGGGAATCGCGTGCTGGTGAAGTCAGGGCTGCGCGCGGGCGAGCGTGTGGTGACAAGCGCCGCGTATCAGATCCGGCTGGTGTCGCTGTCGACGTCGGTGCCGGCGCAAGGCCACGAGCATTGAGGAGACGCATCACATGCTGAATCATCTCATTGCCTGGTCGCTGCGAAATCGCGTCGTGGTGCTCGCGATTGCCGCCATCATGCTCGTGGCTGGTGCGTGGACCGCATCGCGTATGCCGGTTGATGTGTTTCCGGATCTGACGGCACCAACCGTAACGATCCTGACCGAAGCGCACGGCATGGCTCCCGAAGAAGTCGAAGCGCTCGTGTCGTTTCCCATCGAGACATCGGTCAATGGCGCCACCGGCGTGCGCCGCGTGCGCTCGTCCACAGCGCAGGGCATCTCGGTGGTGTGGGTGGAGTTCGACTGGGGTATGGAAATCTTTCGTGCCCGGCAGATCGTGGCAGAAAAGCTGCAGACAGTCGCCGCGTCACTGCCGGAAGGCATCTCCGCGCCGGTGCTGGCCCCTGTATCGAGTGTGATGGGCGAGATCATGATGATCGGCCTCACCGGTCCGCAGCCCGCGACCGAGCTGCGCACCGTCGCCGACTGGACGATCCGTCGACGGCTGCTCGCCGTGGCAGGCGTCGCACAGGTCATTCCCATTGGTGGGGAAGTGAAACAGTACCAGGTACTCGCTGACCCCGCGCGCATGCTCACTGCGGGCGTCACGTTGGACGAAGTGGTGCGCGCCGCACGGGGCTCCAATGCGAACGCGTCGGGCGGCGTGTACATGGATAAGGGACAGGAGTACGTGATTCGTGGCATCGGTCGCGTGCAGACGGCCGACGATATCGCGAACACGGTGGTGGCGGTGCGCGGCGGCGTACCGGTGCTGTTGGCACAGGTGGCCACGGTGCAGGTCGGCGCCGCGCCCAAGTACGGTGACGGTTCGGTGAACGCCAAGCCGGGCGTGGTGATCGCTGTGCAGAAGCAGCCCGGCGCGAACACGCTCGAACTGACACGCCGCATCGAACGCGAACTGGCCTCGATCCAGGCCACGCTCCCCCTGGGCATGACCGTCAACGCGCAGCTGTTCCGCCAAGCCGATTTCATCCGCTTGGCGGTCGACAACGTGGTGAAAGCGTTGCGTGATGGCGCGGTGCTGGTGGTCATTGTGCTGTTCCTGTTTCTCTGGAACCTGCGTGCCACGGCGATCTCCATCGTCGCCATCCCGTTGTCGCTCGTCGTTGCGATCTTCGCCATGAAGCTGCTCGGCATCACCATCAACACGATGATGCTGGGCGGGATGGCCATCGCCATTGGAGCACTCGTAGACGACGCGATCATCGACGTGGAGAACGTGTTCCGCCGACTCAAAGAAAATCATCATCGGCCGCCGGGCGAGCAGCGGCCGGCGCTGCGCATTGTGTACGACGCCTCGAAAGAAATTCGTGCGAGCATCGTGAACGCGACGCTCATCATCATCGTGGTGTTCATCCCGCTGTTCTTTCTTGGTGGCGTCGAAGGGAGACTGCTGCGTCCGCTGGGCTTTGCCTACGTCGTCGCGATTCTCGCGTCGCTCTTCGTGGCCGTCACGGTGACGCCGGTGCTGTGCGCGTATCTGCTGCCGAACTCGAAAGCCGTGCGGACAGAGGAGGAAAGCCGGCTCGTGCAGTGGCTCAAGACGCGCTACGCACGCATCCTCGAACCGGTGCTTGCGCATCCCAGGCGCGTGCTCGCCGCGGCCGTGCTGGCGCTCGCAGTCACAGCCGGCGCGTTGCCGATGCTTGGCTCTGCGTTTCTGCCCGAGTTCAACGAAGGCGCGCTCACGGTGTCGGTGGTGACCGTGCCGGGGACGTCACTCGAGGAGTCCAACGCGATTGGCCGTCGCGTCGAAGAAATCCTGCGCGCCAATCCCGCCGTTGTGAACACGGATCGACGGCAAGGCCGCGCGGAACTCGACGAACATGCGCAAGGTGTCAACGCTGCCGAGATCGACGTCACGCTCAAGGAAGACATCGAGAAGGAGGGCCTGTTCGAGGCGCTGCGGAGCGAGTTCGCGGCAATTCCCGGCACTAACGTGACCATCGGGCAGCCCATCGGTCATCGCATCGATCACATGCTTTCCGGCACGCGCGCCAACATCGCGGTCAAGATTTTCGGACCTGACCTCTACAAGCTGCGTGACGTGGGAGCACAAGTCCGCAACGTGATGCAGACCGTACCCGGGGTCGCAGATCTGCAGCTCGAACAACAAACCGACGTGCCGCAGCTTCGTATCCGTGCGGATCGCACGGCACTGGCGCGCTATGGCATGACGGTTGGGCAGCTGGCCGAGGGGATTGATGTCGCGCTCAACGGCGAGGCGGTGTCGCAGGTGCTGGAGCAGGGACGCAGCGTGGATCTCGTGGTACGCTTTCCCACCGCGTTGCGGGCGAACGCGGCAGCGATTGCGAGCGTGCCCTTCGACACGCCAACCGGGCAGCGCGTGCCGTTGTCGCAGCTCGTTGAGATCATGGTCGACCGCGGGCCGAACACGATCTCGCGTGAAAACGTGCAGCGAAAGATCGTGGTGCAGGCGAATGTGGCCGGCCGCGATCTCGGAAGCACTGTCGCGGATATCGAACGCGCTGTGGCGGAGCGCGTGACGGTGCCGGCCGGCTACTTCGTGGAGTACGGCGGACAGTTTGAGGCGCAGGCCGAAGCAACACGAACGCTCGGTGCACTGTCGGTGCTCTCCATTGCCGCGATCTTTTTGTTGCTGTACGGAGAGTTTCGTTCCGCACGGACTGCGCTGCTCGTTATGGCAAACCTGCCGCTGGCGCTGATTGGCGGCGTGATCGCGGTGCTGCTCACTGGTCGCGTCGTGAGCATTGCGTCGCTCGTTGGTTTCGTCACGCTTTTCGGTATCGCGACGCGCAACGGCATCCTGTTGGTAGCGCACTACCGACACCTGCTGGCGGAAGGGGTGCCGTTTCGGGAAGCGGTCACGCGTGGTTCGCTCGAGCGACTCTCGCCAATTCTCATGACCGCGCTCACCGCAGGGCTGGCGCTCATTCCACTGGCCTTCGGTGGCGGTGAACCGGGTAACGAGCTGCAAACACCAATGGCCATCGTGATCCTCGGCGGCCTCATCTCGGCGACGGCGCTCAACATGCTCGTGCTGCCCGCGCTGTACTGGCTGTACGGTGAGCGTGTCGTGGCAAACACCACTGCCGAGTCCGATATGCTGTCGTTCAATCCGCCGACCCTCCCGGTCGGCATCACTCCATCCCCGGCAGGCGCCTGATGCGTGAAGCACGCGTGCTCTCCCTATTGCTGCTCCTCGTCACGCTGGCGCTCGTCGGCCTCCCCGCCGATGCGTGGGCGCACGGTGTCGCCGCCGGCGACAAGGGTTTCATTCAGCAGATCTCCGGCGTGCATCTGATACCGTTTGCGTACCTTGGCGCCAAGCACATGGTCACGGGCTACGACCATCTGCTGTTTTTGTTTGGCGTCATCTTCTTTCTGTATCGCCTCAAGGATATCGGCCTGTACGTCACGCTGTTCGCCCTTGGACATTCGACAACGCTGTTGTTGGGCGTGCTCATCGAGATCAGCGTCAGCGCGTATCTGGTTGACGCGATCATCGGGCTCTCGGTTGTCTACAAGGCGATGGATAATCTCGGCGCGTTTCAGCGGTGGTTCGGCGTGCAGCCCAGCACGAAGGCGGCGACGCTGTTGTTCGGTTTCGCGCACGGCTTCGGACTCGCCACGAAGATTCTCGACTTCGAGATGTCGGCGGACGGTTTGATCGCGAATCTCGTTGCGTTCAACGTCGGCGTGGAGATCGGGCAGTTGCTCGCGCTGAGCGCGATCCTGATTGCCATGACGTACTGGCGGCAGACCTTGAGCTTTGCGCGCCACGCGTACACGGCCAACGTCGCGCTCATGACCGCAGGTTTTCTGTTGATGGGCTATCAGTTGGCTGGCTACTTCCTTGTCGATCTTTCTTGAGGAGCTACACATGAACGAACACACTGCGGGACCTTCGAGTGAACTCCCGTCGTCGCAGCGTCTCCTGCGTTCGACCGTCATCGCGATGGCCACGGCAGGCGTGCTGCTGGTCGCGGCGGTGCTGCCGGCGGAATACGGCTTGGATCCCACCGGCATCGGCAACGTGCTGGGCCTGACCGAGATGGGGAAGATCAAGCAACAGCTTGCGCGGGAGGCCGAGGCGCCGGCGCCTGCTGTCATACCTGAGGAATCGAAACTGCCGGCGCAGGCGGCGGTCGCGGTCGACTCGACGCCAGTGGCGGCGACCGCCGAGGATGCAACGCAGCGCAACGATTCGGTGCAGGTGGTGCTCGATGCCGGCCAGGGCAAGGAGATCAAACTCACGATGCAGAAGGGTGCGCGGGTCACGTACGTCTGGTCAACCGACAAGGGCGGCGTGAACTTCGAGACGCACGGAGACACCCTCAATGCGCCGTCAGGCGACTTCCACAGCTATGGCAAGGGCCGCAACGCGCGTGCTGACAGCGGCGCGTTTGTCGCGGTGTTTGACGGCATGCATGGGTGGTACTGGCGCAATCGCTCCAGCGGCCCGGTAACCGTGACACTCAAGACCACCGGAGAGTATCAGGAGCTCAAGCGGTTGAACTGATGAGCTTGCGAACGAACCAGCGACGTTGGGTATTCACGAATGTCCACCCACCGAATCGACATGGGGACGACGCGGCTCGTCAGTCAGCCAGCCGGCTGTCGTTGCGCGCGTCGTTGCGCTGTCGTTGCGCTGTCGCGATCATCACGCCGAACTTCGCACGAGTCTGATTTCAAACACACACTGCTCCGTCTCACAGAGAAACTCGCGGTGCTCGCCAACAGCGCGTACACTTCACGCATGACGCCTACACCCTTGGTCGCCCTCGATCCCCCCGACCGCCGAGCATGGCTGGTCGTGAATGATGTCGTGATGGGGGGACGGTCGCTCGGCGCGATGGATGTTACGAGCGCCTCGGTTGTATTCACGGGCGAGCTCAACACCAACGGTGGCGGCTTCGCCTCGATCCGCTCGCAGGGATTGCTCGCCGATCTCTCGCGCTTCACCGCAGTGGTACTTCGCATTGCTGCTGATGGCCGCGAGTGGACCTGTGATTTCCGGGCTGCGGCAAGTTCGCGCGGTTTCAGCGTGACGTGGAAGGCGGCGTTCGCCACCAGCGCCGACTCGACAACTGTGGTGCGGTTGCCCTTCTCGGCGTTCCGCCCCACGTGGCGCGGACAGCTGGTACCGGATAGCCGTATCCCGCCCGCCGAGGTGTTCCCTGCGGCGATGGAGAGCGTAGGGTTCACCATCGCCGATGGGCGCGATGGCGCGTTCCGGATCGAGGTGCTGGGGGTAGACGCGGTCTGACCAGAGCGCTCTGCTCACGGCTGAGATGTTTGCATCGGTGTTGCTTGCGTCGCTGGAGAGCTGACGCTCAGCTCGGCGACGCGCTGCCG
>JBBRDP010000171.1:0-7348 GCA_038203795.1 Gemmatimonadales bacterium | reverse complement strand
CGCTCGATGCTCAGGAAAGGGCGGGCGGTGTGGACGTGGCCGAGCTCCGTCGAGCGGCCGTGGAGGCCGGTATCGGTGCCGCCGCCTTTGACGCGGCCTATCGTGAGGTGGCCGTTCCGGTGACCGCAGCTTCTGTCAGGCCTCCTTGGATTGTCCGCATCACGATGATTGGCGTCCCAAACCGCGTCGTCGCGTGGGGCTGCTATGCCTTCTTCCTGTCCCTGCTGTTTGGTTCCGGTGCGGCAGCCGTGGCCACCAAGCTGGGCTGGTCTCCGCCCCTACAGATTGAGACGTCGCTTGCGCTGTTTGTCGCGAGCTTCTCGGTGTTCGCGCTCTGGAGCACCGCCAAGGCCATTCGATGGACTGAGCAGCACGGATGGGATCAACTGCCGTGAGGAAGCCAGATCGTCGGGACCTTCGTAAGGGGGCGGGCCGGCAGGTGACATAGCGATGCTTGCCGCCGTCGGTCGTTTTCGGACGCGGCCTCCGCGCCCATCGTGTTGGAGCGCCCGCTGAGAAGCCGACGTTATGCGAGCGGATCTCGCATCGGTTGGCCATCGATCACGAGTTATGCTCCAAGGTGTACATGTACGCGACGAACGAACAGGGCGATGTGTTGCCCACACAAATCCGCGCGCTGGCGCGTGTGGTACGCGAGGAGCTGAAGTGAAAGCAGCGGCGTTCGAGGAGTTGCTGACCAGTGTGCGCCAACTCGGTGCGATCCGGCGGGGCGAACGCAGGCCGTCACGTTCACGCACGTTCAAGCCGACCGATGTGAAGGCGATGCGCGCCGATCTGGGGCAGTCGCAAGAGGAATTCGCTCTCATGATCGGCGTCAGTGTTTCGACGCTGCGCAACTGGGAACAAGGGCGCCGGATGCCCGACGGACCCGCGCTCGCGCTACTGAAAGTGGCTGCCCACAACCCGGTGGCTGTCGTCGAAGCATTACATCGTCCGCGCCGTCGCGGTGCCGCATAACGATGCTTGCTGCAGAAGCCGGCGTTAGGCGATCCTCAACCGGGAAGTAGATTTCAAAATGCCCGTGATCAGCCGGTTTCTCGTGATTGCAATCGCGATAGTGTATCGCGACTATGATCCGCCGCACTTTCACGCGACGTATGGCGAGTACGAAATCACCGTCGGCATTCGCGACGGTGCGGTCACGGGCCGCTTCCCGCGACGGGCCCTTGTCCATGTCCTGGAGTAGCGCGAGTTGCATGCCACCGAGCTGATGCTGAATTGGGACCGCGCTCGCGCCCGCGAGTCGCTGCTTCCCATTGCGCCACTTGAGTAAACCGCGATCTGCGGAGGAGCCAGCATGCTGCACATCACGGAAGTCCGACCAACTGGCGCGTACCGGCTCTGGGTCGCATACAGCGACGGTCTGCGCGGCGAAGTAGATCTGGCGGAGGAACTCTGTACCCTGATCCCGCTTCTCCTGGTAGCGACTACGCTGCAGGCCCATACCACTGAGCGGTCCGCCGACTGGCCGGTGTACGGCGGCAGCGAGGATCACCCGCACTACAGCACATTGAGTCAGATTGCGGTGCATCGAGCAGCGGAACGTATGTGGCGTCCGCGTCGCCCTGACCCATGACTCGAAACTTCAACTCAAAACGCGAGACTCACGTGTGCGGTGGGTAGTGAGTCCGAGTTTCGAGTTTTGAGTCGACACCGTCTGATGCGAATCTCAGACGGGCGCAGGCGCGCCGCAGGCAGTACATTCGCGCGTATGACGCCCACTTCCTTTCGCCGCCGTCCCCTCGCGATGGCCTTGGTCATCGCTGCTGCCGCCCCCACTGCGGGCGCCCAGCGTCCCGATCTGGCCGCTGTGACCGACAAGGTCTTTGCCGCCTGGAATTCCACCCATACGCCGGGTTGCGCCGTCGGTATTGCGCAGGGCGGACGCGTGCTGCTCACACGTGGGTATGGCATGGCTGATCTGACGGGTGAACGTCCCATCCTCCCCGGCACGATCCTCGAATCGGGGTCGGTGGCCAAGCAGTTCACGGCGGCGGCCGTCATGCTGCTGGTGAACGACGGCAAGCTCAAGCTCGACGACGACGCGCGCACGGTGTTGCCCGAACTGCCGGTGTACGGACGCACCATCACCTTCCGGAATTTGCTCACGCACACGAGCGGCCTGCGCGAGTGGAGTAACCTCGTGGCATGGCAGGGGTGGCCGCGCGGCACGCGTGTGCACACCCAAAGCGATGTGTTCGAGCTGATCACGCGTCAGCAGGCGCTCAACTATCCCGTGGGCGACTACTACTCGTACACGAACTCCGGCTTTCTGCTGCTACGTGCCGTGGTCGAACGTGTGAGTGGCATGCCCTTCGCGCAGTTCACCGCGCAGCGCATCTTCACGCCCCTCGGTATGACGAACACGACGTGGCGCGACGATTACACGCGCGTCGTGCCGGGCCTCGCGCAGGCCTACTCGCGGAAGGCCGATGGATTCCACCTCGACATGCCGAACGACAACGTGATCGCGGCCGGCGGACTATTCACGACGGTCGGCGACTGGCTGCTCTGGAACGATCACCTCACGAAGAAAACGCTCGGCGCCGGCGTCGTCGATTCGCTTGCGCGTCGCATGCAGCTCACCAGCGGCCTCGAGATTGCGTACGCCCTCGGCTTCACGGTAAACAACTACCGTGGTCTCCGTGAGATTTCGCACAGCGGCTCGACCGCCGGCTACGGCACCTACCTTGCGCGCTACCCCGAGCAGAACGATCTCTCGATCGCGGTGATGTGCAACGTGTCCGGTGCCGGCGCCACCGGCTTCACGCATGCCATCGTGGACGCCATGGTACCGGGACTGCCGCGTGCCGCGACGCCTGATACGGTCCGCGCCGACGCGGCGATCGTCGCCAAACTCGCCGGGATCTATCGCGACACGCGGACCAACATGGTGATGGTGCTCGACACCTCCCGCGGGCAACTTCGCCGCGATGGCGGCGCGGCGTTCCTGCCGCTCCGCGATGGCGGCTACCAGCTGGGCGCCTCGCGCGTGCGCTTCATCGCCACGACCGGCGGACAGCCCGTGTCGCTGCACGTACCCACGAGCGACGGCGACACCGTGGTCCATGCCTTCATGGCCGCGGAACGCTGAAGCCGAGCGCGTCGGAGCTCGCCAGCATCGCTGGCAGGTACCGCAACGAGGAGATCGGCGTGACGTTCACGGTGGCGGCGGCCGGCGATCGTCTCACCGTGAGCCCGCGCGTGGGTGTGGTCGATACGCTGTCGGGGACCTATCGCGATGCCTTCGTGAATGGCGACGAGACCGTCTGGTTCGTGCGCGACAAGCAGGGGCGGGTAACGGCCATGCACTTCGGCAGCGGGCGAGCGTGGGATTTCGTGTCCCCCCGCGTGAAGTAGTGCACACATACGTAGCTTACGGGATGCTGCGATCCGAAGCTTCCTGAGCTGACACGCATGTCCGCGCTCTTCGCACCGATCTCGCTCCGCTCCCTCACGCTGCGTAATCGCATCGGCGTCTCGCCCATGTGCCAGTACTCCAGCGAAAACGGCTTCGCGGCCGACTGGCATTTCGTTCACCTGGGGGCCTTCGCCACCGGTGGTGCGGGGCTCGTGCTCACCGAGGCCGCAGCGGTCACGCCGGAAGGTCGCATCAGTCCCCAGGATCTGGGCATCTGGGGTGATGCGCACATTCCCTTGCTGCGACGCATCACGGATTTCTGCCGCGCTCAGGGCGCAGCTGTGGGCATTCAGTTGGCGCACGCGGGCCGCAAGGCGAGCACACGCCGTCCGTGGGAGCAGCCCGGCGGCACGGTGCCGCTGTCGGAGGGTGGATGGGACGACGTGATGGCGCCCAGTGCGGTGGCATTTGCGCCGAACTATCCCTCGCCGCATGCGCTCTCGCTCGACGGCATCGCGCACGTGGTCGCGTCGTTCCGCATGGCGGCGATACGCGCACTCGAGGGCGGCTTTCAGGTGGTCGAGCTGCACGCGGCGCACGGCTATCTGCTGCACGAGTTCCTCTCGCCGCTCTCGAATGAGCGCAGCGACGACTATGGCGGGTCATTCGAGAATCGCATTCGGCTCACGCTCGAAGTCGCCGACGCGGTGCGCGCCGTGTGGCCGGCGGAGCTTCCGCTCATCGTGCGTATCTCGGCTACGGATTGGGCCGAGGGCGGCTGGAGCATCGAGGAGTCGGTGCAGCTGGCCGCACGGCTGCATGCCCGTGGCGTCGACCTGCTCGACTGCTCCTCGGGTGGACTGGCCGCTCACCAGCAGATCACGATCGGTTCCGGATATCAGGTGCCGTTCGCACGGCGTATTCGCGCCGAGGCGGACATGCCCACGGCCGCGGTCGGTCTCATCACCGATGCGGCACAAGCCGAACAGATCGTGGCCGGTGGGAGCGCCGACATGGTGTTCCTCGCTCGCGAACTGCTGCGTAATCCACGCTGGCCGCTGCTGGCAGCGCACGCGCTCGGGGCCGGTATTGCGTGGCCGCCGCAGTACGAGCGCGCACGCCTCCGATAGCACGTGATGACCACCAATCGACGAAATCATTACCGCCTGCTGCACGTGCAGCCGGACGCGCCACCTGAGGTGATCAAGGCCGCCTATCGGGCCCTGATCGCCACGCGTCACCCTGATGTTGGTGGAAACGAGTACGAAGCAGTGCTGCTCAACGACGCCTACGGCGTGCTGTCGGATCCGGCCAAGCGCGCCACATATGATGCCCAGCGCGCCGTGCGCGCCGCCTCGCGGGCACGCACCTCGCACGCAGCGGCGGGTGAGCGCACCACACCGCCTGCCCACGCCTGCCCCATGTGTCATCTGGTATTGCCCGTGCAGGTGGGCCGGGACACGCGATGTGCGCGCTGTCGGGCGCCGCTCGCGCCGGTCCGTAGTAACGGCGCACGCGGAAAGCCGATGGATCGCCGCGGCATTCCGCGCGTGAGCAAGTCCGATTGGGCCATCATGCATGTGGACTGGAAGACCGACGCGATCGATGTGCGGATGCGCGATCTTTCACTCGACGGCATCAGTGTGTACAGCGGCCTCGAGTTGCCACTGCATCGCATCGTACGCATCGTCGGACAGTCGTTCGATGTCGTGGCCACCGTGGTCGGCTGCCGACGGCTCAACGCCGTCTTCACCGTGCATGCCTCGCTCGCAACCGCGCTCTTTGCCGAGTCGACCGGCGGCTTCGTGTCAGCGATGGCCTGACGCGAGGCCCCGCACTACATGGCCGCGTGTTGGGACAGGAACGAGAGCAGACGCGCATTGATCGACGCCGCCGCGTCATGCTGTACCCAATGTTGCGCGCGCGGCTCCTCGTGTCGCTCGAGACTCGGTACCCACGCCTCTGTACCCACGGCCAGCACCGGCAGCAGAAACCGGTCGCGCATGCCCCAGATCAGCAACGTCGGGCAGTGAATGGTGACTGGCCGCTTCGGCCGATGTCGGAACAGGGCGCGATAGTAGTTGAGCGCGGCGGTCATTGCGCCCGGTCCGGCAAACGCCGCATCGTACGCGGCGAGCTCCGTATCGTTGTGCGCCGGTCCGCCTTGGCGGAGCACGCGCCGCAGCAACCATTGGTTCCCCGCCAAAAGTGCCGCCTCGGGAAGCCAAGGAAGCTGAAAGAAGCCGATGTACCAAGAGCGCCGCTTCTGCGCCCAGTTGTGGGTGAGTTCACGGCGGAAGGCGAGCGGGTGCGGCGCATTCATGATCACCAACGACGACACCACCTCGGCGTGATGCATGGCCACGTGCCATGCCACCAGACCGCCCCAGTCGTGCCCCACCACGGTCGCGCGCTCGGCGCCCAAAGCCGTAACCAGCGCCGCCACGTCGGCGGCCAGCGTGTCGAGCGAATACGCCTCGATACCCTTCGGCCGCTCGCTCTCGTTGTAACCGCGCAGATCGGGCGCGACTACGCGATAGCCGGCCGCCGCGAGTGCAGGGATCTGGTTGCGCCAGCTGTACCAGAAATCGGGGAACCCATGCAGCAGGATCACCAGCGGTCCGCGGCCCTGCTCTACGTAGTGCAATCGGACGCCGTTAGCCTGTGCATATCCATGCATCATTTCGGTATGTATATGCACCCGCCAGTGTCCCGATGTTTTCAGAGGAGAATGAGCTGAACAGGCTCGCAATACTGCCCAAGATGGCGAGGCGACGACGAAAACAGCAAGGAATTGGTCGCCAGCATTTCTTCGTGAGGGCAAATCTTTTTGTACACCACTTATGCCGTTGCTGTTCTTCGCGTGCCGTCGCGATCTTTGCGGGCTTCGCGTGAACCGCGGTGCGTGCGGCTTCCGCGGAACGATCGGAAAGCCTGCTGGTGCGCGCGGAGCTTGCGGAGCACGCGAAGAGACGCCAAGGGCTGCACATAGGTTTGGCCCGCGCGCCGCCGCACCGAAGACCGAAATGCAGTACCTCACCGTTCACGTCGCGACCAGACGAAACGCCGCGGGAAAACACGCTGCCGTGTGCGCGCGCCGGTGGTGCCGTTCATGGTCACTAACTGCAACATGTACTTGCCGTCGTTCACGACCAGCCGCCCCGACCGCTCGTCGTACGCCATCCAGTGCGGACGGAAGGTACTGTCGAAGGTCACGCGCGAGAGTTCACGCGGATGCATCGCGTCACGCACGTCGAGCGTGACCCGCGCGTGCTCGTCGGGAATCGTCTGCATGCACCGATTGCCCACCAGCACCGGCACCGCACAGTCCAGGCCTCCAAACGCTTTTACAAAATCGCTCGCAGGCTCCCGCGAGTCGATCACGCTCACGCGGTAGAAGCCGCAGGTGAATGTGGCCAGCAGCACCGTTTTCCCGTCGGCCAGCGGACGTGGCTCACCGGGAAACAGATGATGCTGCATGTGCCCGTCGCCGCCCTTGGTTTTCGGCAGCGGGATCGTGTGCACGGGATAGGAATTTCAATCGGGGTCGGTCGATTATCCGTCGAGGATACGGCGTGATCGTCGGCCTCGCCAGCGCCGCGAGACAGGTGGCGGCGTGCCCTCCGTCTCGCTCGTGCGCTAGAAGCGCCGGGCGACCGGCGGTCGCCGTGCCGGGGCGGATGCCGGCGGGGCCCATCGAACGCCGCCGCGGGACCGTCGCGCGCGCCAAACGTCCCCGCGTGGTGGCGGGGCGTCGGGAGGCGCGTCCTCAGGCGGGCGTCGGGGCGTCGGCGGACGGGCGTGAGGCGCGTGACGTGCCCCGGCTTGCGGGGGCCCGCGTCGAGGGGGGGCTCCGCGCGCCGGCGTGGGCCGCGTGGGCCGCGCGGGAGCGGAGGTGGGCGATGATCGGGTCGATCACCGACGCCTGGGTGATGCACGCCACGATGCGCATCGCACCGTGGCAGG
>JBBRDP010000170.1:0-7381 GCA_038203795.1 Gemmatimonadales bacterium | reverse complement strand
AGACTCACGTCGACAACTCGGCACGGGGTTGGGTTACTCTCGGCCCAACACACGGATAGGCGCGAGGCTCCCACCCTCCGGAGGGTGCATCAGCATGTTCGCGCCTGCTCCGCCCGCACTCTTCAGCACGACCGTTGCCTTTGGCGCCAGCCTCGATGACACCGGGAACGCTTGCAATCTCAGTGTCTCGGCGTGCACGCCTGCCCCATATGCATCGCCGCGCGTGTCAAATGGCACGCTGTGGCTCGAGCTGGTGGCTCAGCGGTTTGATGCGACCGTCACACCGTCGCGCACCGGCGGCACCAACTACGCGTACAGCGGCGCACGAACCGGGCCCATCACCGGGACGACGCAGGGTGTGCCGAATATGGTGCAGCAGGTGGACGTGTATCTCGCGAGCGCGTCCGTGGCCAATCGCGCGCAGGCGTTGTTCATCATCAATGCCGCCACGGTGGGCAATGACATCATCGACGCGCTGGTACAGGGACAGACCAATCCGCAGGCACCGGCGAACATCATCAGCGGTGCCGTCACGAACGTCGTGGGCATGATGACAAAACTGTACGCCGGTGGAGCGCGTCACATTCTGCTTGTCAACAGCACAGACATCGGCAAGACGCCGCTGGCTCGCGCGCAAGGTGCGCTGGCCAGCGCGACCGCGACCGCACTGTCCTCGCAGTTCAATACGGCGCTTGCCGCGCAGTTGCCGGCCGTGCGTACGGCGTCCGCCGGTCTCACCATTTACCTGTTGGACCTCGGTGCGTTGACGACCGAAGTGTTCGCCGCACCAACCACCTTCGGCTTCTCGAACGTGACCGCGCCCTGCCTCGTCACGGCGCCAACGCCGTCACTCTGCACGACGCCGGACAGCTTTTTCTTTTGGGATGCCTTCCACCCGACGGCAGCCACGGGTCGGTTGATTTCGACGCGGGCCATCACGGCCCTCGGTAGATAGCAGATACCTGGTCGCAGGTCGCAGGTCGCAGGTCGCAGGTCGCAGGTCGCAGGTCGCAGGTCGCAGGTGGCAGGTGGCAGGTGGCAGGTCGCAGGTCGCAGGTCGCAGGTCGCATGTGGCAGGGATCTGGCTGCAGAGATCTGGCAGCAGAGATCTGGCAGCGCCGCGTCGGTTTCGGTCGCCCCCTAAATCTCAGGGTTGACGAACCGACCGGCGCACCTCGTCCATCGCGGCCACCGGAATCACCGCAGCCGTCACCGCACGGCTGAGTATCTACCAGTGCCACCCGTTCAAGCAGCGGGGTGCGGCGCAGTGTGTGCGGATGCGCCGCGCACGAGCGCCTCGGCACGAGCGCCGCGGCACGGGTGGCCACTTCAGCTTCCGATACGCACGCTATCGCGCAGCTGATCCGGACGCCGGGGTCCAGTGGTTCGCCCGCCAATCCCCGACAGGAGTGACTACATGCCCCATCGCAATGGACACGTCCGTACCGCGCACCTCGCCGGAGTACTTGGCATGGCCACGGTCGGTCTGCTCGTCGCGCGCCACAACGCCACACTGATCGCGCAGGACCCAACCCCGTTACTCACGAAAGACGTCGCGCCGATTCTCTCTCAGAACTGTACGACGTGTCATCGTCCCGGTGGGCTCGGCCCGTTCTCGCTGATGAGCTACGACAGCGTCAAGACCTACCTCGACGAGCTTCGCGGCGCCGTGCCACGAGCTCCATGCCACCGTGGCACGCCGAGGGCGAGCACGGTACGTTCGCGAATGACCAACGGTTGCATGCCATCGACAAGAGCACGATCCTGCGCTGCGGTGACGGCGGCGCGCCGAAGGGAGACGATGCGCTGAAGCCGGCTTCACCGAAGACAAGTGGGTACAGCAGATCGAGTTCATGCCAGGCGCGCGCGAAGTGATGCATCCAGCGTCGGTTTCAAGTTCGCGGAGGCAGCACCCGCAGAAGAGATCCGCATGAGCGCGTTCATCAACGGTCGCTTCACGCGGCCCGCCGGTGAGAAGAACGTGCAAGTCGCCACCGAGCTCGAGCCCACGCAGCCGGTGAAAATCTGGGGACTGCTACCGCATACACATTTGCGGGGCACGGGGTGGCGCTAGACGCTCGAACTGCCGGACGGGACGTCCCGCGCCGTGCTCGATAAATCGCGTTATGACCTCAACTGGCAGACGTACTATCCTTCAAGATACCATTCGAAATTCCGGCGGGCGCCAAGCTCAAGTCCGTAGCGTAGTCCGACATCGCCGCCACGAACCAACACAATCCCAACGCGACCAAAGACGTGACGTGGGGCGACCAGACGTGGGAAGAAATGCAGGCCACGAGATTTCTCTACAGCGTGCCGAGTCAGCCGGTGCGGCCAACGCCGCCGTAGGATCGTCGGCCGCCCGCAATTTACGTGGCTTCTTTCGTGCGCAACGCGGGCCACAGATCCCAATCTTGCTGCAGGCCCAGCCGGGAGTCCGCGCTCATCCCCGTGACGTGTGCCAGATTCGCGCGCCGGCCATCTTCGGTGGGCGGGACCGAGCGCCGGCGAGACGTTCGGCTACGCGACAGATCATCGCACGGCCTCTGTCGCACGCGTCATGCACTCTGCGCGCGATATCGCACGGTGACGATCCGTCGGCTCGCCGGGTTGTCTGGTATGAGTGCGACCAACAACTCAAGGAGCGTAAATGGCACGAGCCGCACACAGCACAGTCGCCGCTTTTGTCTGTGCCATCGGTGCATGTCAGCCAGCAGCCGTTTCTGACCAAGTCACACGACGACAGGTCGGCGACACGGTGTACGTGCAGTCACCCGCACTCGGCGTTGATGGACCGGTGCAGTTGGAGAATATACGACGCATCGATGTCACCGCGATCGACATCGGTCGGGTAGATGCCGCGATCTTCGGGCCGAACGGGTCGCTCTGGCTCCTCGACGGCGCCGGACGAAGCGGCGCGTCGATTCGTATTCTTGACTCGCTCGGCACGCCGCTCGCTGTGGCCGGGCGTGAAGGCGCGGGACCCGGCGAATATCGATTGCCACTGCGTCTGTTCCGGCTCGCCGACAACGCGATCCTGGCCAAAGAAATGAGCACGACACGTGCGGTTCGTTTCGACGCCCACGGTGAAACAAGGGCGACGCTCGAGTTACCACCGGCCGTCGCGACGGGTTGGGTGGTCACACCGGATACACTCGGCGGCTGGTTTATCACTGCCGGTTTCGAGACGAATACACCGGCGCGTATTGGTCGATTCGGTTGGCTCCACTTTGACACAGTCGGCGCGGTCTTTGATACCGTGCATCCGCCGCCACACCTGTTGAACGAGCCAACGCCGGACGGTATCGCTCCCGGTCGCGTGAGGACCGTGGGGCGCGACGGCGCGGCGCTCACCACTGTGCCCGGACCGAATCGTCTGTTTCGCTATGCGCGCGATGGACGGGTGACCATCATGGAGTGGCCCGGCAATCCACCCGCGTACCAATCAGACGAACGACGCGACATCCAGTTGGTAGCAGATCGCATGAGCGAGCTGCTTGGCAAAGCGCAAACTGCACTGCCGGAGTACAAAGCGCCGTCACATCGCATTCTCACCGACAGCGCGCAGTGGATCTGGGTACAGCTTGGTTCGAAGGGCGTGCGCATTCCCGACAATGAGTTGCCGAAAGACGAGCTGGGCCTCACCATGCGCTGGCGCGATCGCGAACGCTGGGCCGCATTCGATCGCGCGCACAGGCTGCGTTTCATTGTTGATTGTCCCGCGAATACGACCATCGTTGATCGCGCCGGCTACCGCCTGCTGGGCGTCGAGACCAACGATGAAGGTACGCAGTTTCTGGTGGAGTGGCGCGTGATTCCGCATGCACGGAATTACCGCAGCACCAAGTCAACCGTTGGCAACACAAGCTGACACCCGCTCCCCGCGAAATGCATGCGTTGCGGTCCGGTCGCGGGCACACGCTCAAAGCTCGGCGCGTCTGCACCGGCCACAGACAGCCGGAGCGACCACCCAACGGGGAGCTCAAACGCCACCGACCGGAGACTCATCCGTATCGACCCGGACCGGATGCGCTGAATGCCTTCGGTCAGTAGACGAACTTTCCGTGCCGGGTCAACGGATTCGAGGTACACGTGCAGCGCGGCATCGGGCGCTTCGAGTGCGACAACGCACACAAACTCTGCCGCTCCGAACACGGAGAGTGGTACGGTGAGCGATGCGGCCTGCCACGTCAGCAGTCCGCGCGCCCTCGCACGGTCGGGTGCGTCTACCGGTCGCACGAGTCCCGTGGTCCAGCGCGTATTCACCCCGGTCGACGCGGTGAAGTCCACCGACAGCGCGCGCGGCGCCCCCGGCAATGCGGTGGCGGCGAGCTGGCGGCCGACCAGATGCAGCGTATCGGCTCTCGTCGTGGGCCACGCCACTGCGGAACGCCAACGCTCGGCGCCAGCGACGTACCACGAACGGCGTGGCGTAGCGGGCGAACCGGAGCCACGCAGGTGCCGTTCGAAGAACGCGACGACGTCGTCGAGATCGACGGTGGCCCGCTCGCTGTCGTCGCGGCGCAGCGGACTGGCATTGCGGTTGCCCTCATGCACCCACGGCCCGATCACCACTTCACGGACCGGTATCGCACGCTCCGCGTTCAGCACCGCGTCAGCTGTTGCACCGTCCCACCAGCTGCCCCACAGCCCCACCACGGTGCTCGTCGCCGCGAGTGACGTCCTGTGACCAACGGGGCCGAGCGAGTCCGACGCCGGGCCATCCGCACCGAACGGATCGGTGCCGCGGCGAACGGACGCAACCTTACCGGCGACGTTGGCTGTCGGGCGGGCCTGCTGTCGTGCACGCAGCGCCGTTCCCTCCGGATCGTCATCCGTTGGCTGGACTCCACGAATACCGAGCCGCGCCAGACGCGGGAACAGCTCAGGGAGCCGGCCATGATCGAGCGCATCCACGGAGCGGCCCCAGGTTTCGACGAAGCCCACGTTGCGCACGCCACCCGGTGCCACGATTTCGTCGACGAGCTCCCATTCCACCTCGCGCGCGAGCACGGCTCGGAGCGCCGGCCGCCGGGCGGTGGCGGCGAGGAGGGCGGTCGTACCTTCATACGACACACCGGTGGCACCGACGATGCCATTGGACCAGGGCTGCGCCACGATCCAGTCGATGACCGGTCCCATGTCGCGTACCTCATCGGCCGACCAGGGCCAGCGCCACACACCATCCGACGCACCGGTACCGCGAACGTCGGTGACCACCACGCCGAATCCCGCAGTGATCAGGCGCTCGACGATGGCCTCGCGCGGACCCATGGGCACCACGTTGGCGCGCTTGCCGCCGCGCAGACTGAAGCTGCGCCAGTAACGGGTCTGGATCAGCACCACCGGCACCCGGGCACCGGGGCGACCTGGCGGAAGTACCACATCGGCTGCGATCCCGACGCCGTCAGCGCCTGGAATGCGGGGGTGTGTGACGGTGGCCGGTACCCGCTGGCAACTGGCCAATAGCGAGCAGGCCACAAGCGCACCGAGCGCGCGACGGAGGAACTGGGCTGGTTCAACAGATGAGTTTTTGATACAAGACTCGACGCATATGTGAGCTTACATATATTTGGTCTCATATTATATGTTCGTTCTCGATCCGTGTGCAACCCCTCTCCGGCGGCTCCATGTCACTACGTTACGCCATCCTTGGATTTCTCTCCATGAGACCAATGAGCGGCTACGACATCAAGCGGCAGTTCAATGAGTCCGTGCGGCACTTCTGGAGCGCCGACCAGGCGGCGATCTATCGGACGCTCGCGGATCTCGAGACGAACGCGCTGGTGGCCCATGAGCGCGTCGAGCAGCAGACGCGTCCCGACCGGAAGGTCTACCACATCACTCAAGAGGGCATCACATCCTTCGATGCGTGGCTTACGTTGCCGGCGCCACCCGTGGTGCGACGTGAACCGCTGCTGCTCAAGCTGTTCTTCGCCAGCCGGATGTCCGCCGGCGATGTCGCCGGGCTGCTTCAGGCCGAACTGAGTGCGGTTGACGCGGAGGTGGCCGAGTTCCAGGCGGTGGTGGGATTGATCGAAGCCGACATGCGACAAGCTCGGGACAGCGAATCGGCGGCGGCGCATGAGCAGCTGTTGATCGGCCCGCTGATCACGCTGACCAATGGCGCACAGCTCGGCGACGCCTACCGAGCCTGGCTCCACGGTCTGCTGCAGGCACAGGCCGACGGCACGCTGACGGCGGCCGCACTCCTGGCGGAGCTTCGCAGCCAGCTCGACACCGAGTAGGCCGCGTCAGTCGTGCGGCCGCGTGATGGCAACCGCTCGGCGGATCAACGCATCACCGCCCAGAGTGTCAGCTCCACAACACGGTGCGATCAATCGCGCCCAGCGAGGTGCGACCGGTCAGTGCCATGGCCATCTCCAGTTCCGTTCGCAGGATCTCCACCACGCGCGCCACGCCAGCGGGTCCCGCCACCGCCAAGCCATGCAGATACGGTCGGCCGATCGCCACGGCGGACGCACCCAGTGCGAGCGCTTTCAGCACGTCGGTACCGCGGCGGATCCCGCCATCCAGCACGATCGGAATTCGTCCCGCCACGACCTCGGCCACCCGAGGGAGCGCCGTCACCGTGGCCGGCACCGTGTCGAGATTGCGGGCGCCATGGTTCGACACGATCAGCCCGGCGACACCCTCATTCACCGCGCGTGCCGCATCCTCCTGATCCATGACGCCCTTGAGCAGCACTGGCACGCGGGCAATGCTGCGCAGCCACTCCACGTCCTTCCACGTCAGCCGCGGCTCGAGCACGGCACTGTAGATCGCGCCTTCGGGTGGGCGGTGCGCGGCAGTAGCGGCAGCGCCGTCCAGCCCCGCGAGGTTCGCGCGCGTGAGGCCGTCCGGCAGCGCGAAACCGATGCGTGTTTCCCGATCCCGAGCCCCCAGCACCGGAGTATCTACCGTCAGACACAGCGCCGCACACCCGGCGGCCTCCGCTCGCTCCACAAGGGCACGTGTGAAGCCGCGATCGGGTTGCACATACAACTGGAACCACAGCGGCGTCGACGCGGCCCGTGCCACCTCCTCGATCTTGACGGTCGCAAAGGAGCTGACGATCATCGCGGCGCGCGCCGCGGCGGCGCCCTGTGCCGTGGCGACTTCACCATCCGGATGTATGAGCTTGTGGTAGGCCGTCGGAGCCAGCAGAATCGGATGCGCAAGCGTTCGGCCCACGAGCTGCAACGAGGTGTCGACGCCTGACACATCCACAAGCACACGCGAGCGGAGCTTGAGCTCGCTGTAGGCGTCGAGATTCCAACGCAGCGTATGCTCGTCACCAGCGCCGCCATTCACGTACTCGTTCGCCATGGGCGACATTTGTGCACGAGCCGCCTTTTCGAAATCGGCCAGGCTGGCCAGT
>JBBRDP010000169.1:0-7494 GCA_038203795.1 Gemmatimonadales bacterium | reverse complement strand
TGCTCCGTTACGGGTGGTGTGCTCGGTCGTGCCGTGCGCGGGCAGGCAGGGATGAGCGCTTCGCTCTGGATGGCTCTCGCGCGTGGCGTGTGGCGTTGGAAGTGGCGTTGGAAGTGGCGTTGGAAGTGGCGTTGGAAGTGGACGAAAAGATCGGTGCGCGGCGTGCGTTGTTGGGTGCCCGGCGGGCGGTTGGCGAGCGGATTTAGGTAGACCGAGCGAACTGCTCTGGACGTATGGGCAAGTGGCTCGCTGGGACCGACTTGCGAGAAGCAAGCGTGCGTGCAGCTTGGCGTGGAGTAGCGTGAATAGGTTGCGAGCGGGGGCTATGTTGGGCTATCCAATTCGCGTTAGGCTCGCTGACCGAGACCACACATCGTGAAGTTCACCGATTATTTCAGCTACACGCGAAGCGGTGTCACCGCGCTGACCATCCCCGACAACCTGCGCAGCGGCGTGACGACGGCGTCGTACTATGCGCCCGAACTCAATGCGACGTACGCCGAGTGGGCGACGCACTACGGCACCGCGATTCTGCCGACGCGTGTCGCGGCGCCGCGCGATAAAGCCAAGGTGGAAACGGCCGTGCAGATCGTCGAACGTGAACTGCTCGCGCCACTCCGGCATCAGCGCTTCACGTCGCTCGCCGCGCTGAATGCGGCGCTGCGCCCGCGGCTCGAGACGCTGAACACGCGCCCGTTTCAGAAACTCCCGGGCTCGCGGCGCGCCCTCTTCGCGGCCACCGATCAGCCGGCGCTGCGCCCACTGCCGGCGACGCGGTATGAGTTTGCCGAGTGGCGCCGCGCGAAGGTGAACATCGATTACCACATTGCGGTCGACAAGCATTGCTACAGTGTGCCGTACACGCTGGTGCGCGCGACCGTCGAGGTACGGCTCACCGCGACGATGTGTGAGATCCTGCATCGCGGCACGCGGGTCGCCGCGCATACCCGGTGCCACACCCCGGGCGGCTACTCCACCGATCCCGCGCATCGGCCGAAGTCGCACGCGCGGCATCTCGAGTGGACGCCGTCGCGCTTGCTGCGCTGGGGCGAAACCATCGGCGCCGCGACGGGCGCCGTGGTCGCGCACATCCTGGAGCACAAGCCGCATCCGGAGCAAGGCTATCGCGACTGTCTCGGGCTCCGCCACCTCGCGAAACACTACGGCGCGGACCGATTGGAAGCGGCGGCGCAGCGCGGCCAGGCGACCAACGCGATGACCTATCGCTCGCTGCACTCCATCCTCAAACTCGGCCTCGATCAGGCGCCGCCTGAGGCGGCCGACGCCACCACGCACCTCCCCGCCACGCACGACAACGTGCGCGGCGCCGCGTACTACGCGGCGACGCCCGCGCTCCCCCTCTCGCCTGGAGTCGACTGACCATGCTCGCCCAACAAACCACCGAGCTGCTGCATCGTTTGAAACTGCCCGCCATGGCGGAAGCGCTCGACGAACAGCGGCGTATGCCGGATGTCGTCTCGCTCGATTTTGAAGATCGCCTCGCGCTGCTGCTGGAGCGCGAACACGTCGCGCGTGAGAATCGGCGACTCACGCGCCTGCTGCAACTCGCGCGGCTGCGGCACAGTGCCGCACTGGAGGACGTGAACTTTCGCGCGAAGCGGGGGCTCGACAAAGCGCAGTTGTTGCGCCTCGCCACGGGCGATTGGATTGCGCACCATGGCGTACTGCTACTGACCGGTCCCACAGGCACGGGCAAGTCGTGGCTCGCGTGCGCACTCGGACACAGTGCCTGTCGCCACGGCTATACCGTGCGCTATGTGCGTTTGCCACGATTGCTGCCCGAGCTCGCGATGGCGCGCAGCGACGGCACGTACGGCAAAGTGCTTGCGCAACTCGGCAAAGCCGATCTCTTGATCCTCGACGACTGGGGGCTCGCGCCGATTGGGGATCGCGAACGGCGCGATCTCCTCGAGCTGATCGAAGACCGCACCGGACGTCGGGCCACGCTGCTCACCAGTCAGGTGCCCGTCGAACACTGGCACGAAGGCGTGGGTGACGCCACGTTTGGCGATGCGATTATGGATCGCTTGGTCCATCAGGCGCACCGCATCACCCTCACCGGAGGATCCCTACGCAAGCTCGGCGCCGCGGCGCCGGACCCCTCGACGACGTAACGCTGTTCACCGATCTCACGCACGCACGCCTCACACCAACACGCGCCGCTTGACGTGGCCGAAATGGGCCGGAACGGGTGGCCGCTTTGGGCCGGAATGCCTGGCCGGATTAAACCGGATTGCCTGGCCGCTTTGACCGGAATACGCACGATCTTCGGGGGCGCGTTCGCCGGTTACCCGAGGCACCGGCTGGATCCTGCCAAGGGCCGAGCGATCAGCGGAGGTCCCTGGCACGCGCTCGACCGCAACGCGCTTGCGCCAGCGACGACGCACCGACAGCCCGGCGTCGCGATACACGCGCTGCACGCGCTTGCGATTCACATGGAGGCCCTCACGGCGTAGCAGGCGATGTATGCGGCGATAGCACCAGCGGGCCGCAGCCGCTCCAAGGTGTGCAGCCGCTCGCGCAACGCCGTGTCGTGATCACGACGGGTCGCATAGCGCTGCGTGGAGCGCGAAAAGCCAGTGAAGCGGCACGCGCGCCGTTCGGAGAGCCCGCGGAATCCATGGCCCGGGTGACGGCCGTCCGCCGTTGCTCGGAGTTCATCACATTTTTCCAGCGGGTCTCTGACGACCTGCAGATTCAGCGCATGGTCGGCCACCAGCCGCCTCAGCTGTTGGTTCTCTTCCTCCAACGTCTTCAGTCGCTTTGCCTCGCTCGCCTGCATGCCACCGTACTCACTTTCACCGTACCGCGTCTGCTCCGTCACCCCATGCGTGCGGACCACGTCGACGACGTTCGCGCCCGCGTCCCACTTGTGAAGCACCCCGACAATCTGCTCATCCGTAAAACGACTCTGCCGCATTACGTTCTCCTGATGAGGACTGACACAATAGCCAAAGCGCGCTGAAACAGGACATCCGTCGCGCTGCCCGTGGTGGGTGCCTTTTCCGTCGGGACCTGCGGTTCTTCTGCGTGCGCTAAGGTGGCGCGCGGCGGGGCGAACCCCCTCGACCGTGACGGATACCCCCGCCACGGAGTGAGGCGGTGGGTGATTCTGTTGGAGCGCAGATCGGTGAATCGGGTCTCGGCCTGCTCATCCGGCGCGAGACCCCTCGCGTATTTCGCGTCAGCCCCAGCTTCACCGAACACGACGAGGATGTCGAGGACATTCTGCAGCAACTCTGGATCATCGTTCTTGACCGCTCACACCGCCGTGATTCGGCTATACCGCTTGGCGCATGGCTTCATTGCGTCGCTCTAAACCTTGGCCGCTCGCACCTTCGCCGACACCGACGGAGAGCGTGACTTCGTGGGCTTTGGTCGGCGGATCTGCCACCGCTCTCCACCGAAATGTCGGCACCGTCCGATGCGCGTCGCGGTCGGGACGACCTGTGTAGCCGCTATTCATCCTTCTCGTGATCTCCCAAGTACATGAGAAGATCACCAGTGGGAGCGGGCATGTAAAAATCGGGAACCTGCATCCCAAGGTCCATCACCCATCCGCCGTCCGTTTTTGAAAACAAGAGATGGCCGACTTGCTCTGGATGTGCGGCCTCGTGCTCAGGCTCAAAACGGAAACCATAGAGAACGCATCCTCTTGTTTCTGTGAGCAGTGCGATGGAAAGAACTCGGCGCCGTGTGCGAAATGCCGGCGGTGCGTTGTCGGCATGCCGCACAAGCCAGCGAATCATCAGCGCTGCCGGAGAGAGAGATTGTAGATCCGACGCGCTACGAACGTTGGCAAAACGAAGGGAGAATGCTTTGAGGTCCTCGGGATCGTCATTAAGTTCCAGGGCGCGAAGGTCGTCAAGCGCCGAGTCCCATATTTGCACCAAACTCTGCTCGGAAATGAGAGAAACGACTGCTTCCCATGATTGCGTTTCTAACGCCCCGAATAGACGCGCGACCACCTGTTCGAGCTCGTTCGTGCTCTCTCCTGTCAAGGCCATACTAGTTGCCTGAGGACCGCGGCGGCATGCGCACGGAGTTGATTGCGAAACTGAAGATCATGAGCGTTCCGGACGGTCTAGCGCTATTTGATAACGGGGAGCGGAACCGTGATCGCTCGTACTACTCCGAGATTGTCAACTCTTGCCACGTTCGCACGTCCGAGGGCGGCGGCTGCATCCCTACTAGTCCGGGATACACCTCTACCGGTATGGGAAGGTCGAATGCGGGGAACCTTGAGCACGACCTGCTGTCCGGCTACGCGCCTGCGGGAAGAAAGCGAATCACCCAATCCGCTCCTCCGAGCCTCGAACAGCGCAAGGATCGTCTTCGCATTTTCAATGCGAACTGGGTCCACGCGCTCATGGCGGATTGCGACAGTGAATCGTGGATTTCTATGTTCCCTAAAAACAGCAACGATTTCGTCTTCCCCAAAAGTCCATTCGTTTGGTATGTAGAGCACCGCCGCATGACGCGTGACCCGCGCTTGTCCGAAAAGTGCCTCCGCTGGAACCAAGATCGACAGCAATGCCGCAAAGATGCAGACTCGAAGAGACATTGACGCAACTCCTTCAAGTTTGTGGTTCATTCAGTGATATACTCACATACGTACGCCTGGCCCTGCCAAAGTACGACCGTCGTTCCGTCCTCGTAGATCTCAACGAGCTCCCATCCATCTTCGTAAAAGCAGTCAAGGGTCGGCAATCCCCCTCCTCCCCCTCCTCCGCCACCCCCGCCACCCCCGCCACCCCCGCCAGTATCGGGCAAAGGCCAGCAGCTGTCAAAGTACGGTTCATGGTAAAATGAAGGCCCACATGCATCAGGGTTGCCGGGAACGCAAGTAGCCCATACAAAGCTGTAACCAAAACCTGAAGTGGGCTTGACCCGTTTTCACGGACACATGGTTTACGCTGCTCGCGCCATCTGACGGAGCTGCTGTTCAAACTGCTGTGGACTCACGTAGCCTAATGTGGAATGCTGGCGTTCGGGATTGTACCAGTGCTCAATGTATTCGTACAACGCCGCGTTGGCGTCGCGATGCGACCGAAACACATCGCCGGCCAACAGCTCATGCTCGAGTGACGCGAAGAAACTCTCCGCGACCGCGTTGTCCCAACAATCGCCTTTCCGACTCATGCTCTGCACCATCTCGTGGCGCGCCAGCGCGTCGCGATAATCACCACTGGCGTATTGACTGCCGCGATCCGTGTGATGGATGAGGCCAGGCGCCGGCAGGCGACGGGCCACCGCGTGATGCAGCGCGGCCAGCGGTAACGCGGTGGCCATCGAGGCACTGGTCGCCCAGCCGACGATGCCGCGCGTTGCGAGGTCGATCAACACCGCGAGGTACAGGAAGCCGGACCGCGTCGGGATATACGTCATATCGCCGACCCACGTGCGATTCGGCGTCGGATGGTCCGCGAGGGCGAAGCGTCGGTCCAGCCGATTCGGCGCGATCGGGTCCGCGTGTGCGGAATCCGTCGTGCACACGAACGCCCGTGGCTGGCGCGCGCGCAAACCGTCCGCGCGCATCACGCGGGCGATGCGTTTTTTCGCCACGCGCACGCCCTGCCCGCGCAGCGCTCGCAGCAGGCGCGGGGCGCCGTACCGGCCACGACTCTGCGCATAGGCCGCGCGCACGCGCACGAGCAGTTGCTCATCCGCCCGCGCCCGCGCCGACGGGCCCTGCGCGCGCCGCGCCGCCGCGTCGTAGTAGCCGCTCAGACTCACCGCAAGCGCCCCGCACATGAGGCACACGGGAAACTGCCCCACGTGGGCCGTGATCGCGTCGTACTTGTCGCTCATCGCGACTCCCTCGCGAAGTACGCCGCCGCACTTTTTAGGAACGCATTTTCCTGCGCCAATCGCTTCACCTCCCGCTCCAACCGCCGCACCTCCTCCTGCTCGCTCGGCAACCGGCCTTGGCCCGGGAACACGTCGGACAACGGCGCGCCGCCCTGCGCCGCCAGCTGGTGTTTCCACACCCGCAGCATCTCCGGCCGTACATCCAACTCGCGGCCGATCTGTTGCACGCTGACGCCCAAGGCGCGGCGCTCCGCCATACGACCGACCGCTTCCTGCTTGAACTCGGCACTGAATATCCGCCGCGTTCGCTTCGTCGATTTCGCTGCCTTCGCCATCGTGACACCTCCACCCCGACAATCTATTCGGAGTTAGCTTGGTGTCCGCGTAGACGGGTCAAGTTCAAAGATACTGTACCGAACGAGCGGATGCGCTCGTCTCGCCGAGCCCGACTTCCCGCTCGGGGTTGCCTGTGTGAGCCGTCTGAACTAGAAGCGGCCCCGTTTCAGTTGAGCGATAGATATTTGGATTTTCACGCTGCAGAGGTGGCGCGGCGTATAGGCGTTTAAACGCGAATGGGGAGCGTCGTCCAAGTGCGGTGTGGCGGCATGCGGATCTTCCAGACGTCGACGTATCTGCGGAAGAACGGCGCGCGTAGGCGAGCCACACAAAGCTCAGCAAAGTGCTGATATGCCAGTGCGTACAGTTCTTCGACCTTGAAAAACCATCAACCCTGCGGGATCACTATGCTTGGGCGCTGAGAAACAGTTGGCCGATTTGGGGAAGCAACGAGAGCTGGTGGATGCGTTAGCATCCTTTCGGCAGCTACGCTATATCCCCTGACGACTATCCGCAAGCACAAAACAACCATAAGGCACGCGTGGTCTCATCAAGCCTCACGTGCGAAGGCTCACCCGCTTTGACCATCACCAACTCTGTCGCCGCTTCTGGGATTCGAGTGGGTAGGGCAGGACAATCGCGGTTTGAGCTTAGCAGGTAACGATGCTGACGGCGGTATCCTGCCGAGCCGAGCGTAGGTAATCCTCCGCATCTACGGGCGCCACCACTGCAGTTCAGCCGCAAGCGCAAGCTTCGTTGCCGGTGTGACGCCACCGAATGCCATGCTCGGTCGTTCGTTGTTGTCCATCCACAACTACGCCGTGGCGGTCGCTTGCACTTTCGCAATCGTCGCGAAGAGCGACTGCGAGAGCCGCTCGCAATACACGCTGCGGATGAAGCGTTGAACGTAGGCGTCTCTCGTGGCTTTCCCGGAGGACTGAAATCAGTCCCAATGACCAGCCGTGTTGACACGCATACAAAATTCAATCGATTCTTACCGGCTGTCCCCATGCCATCAAGGACGGCACTCGAACGAATCAGTTTCGATCAGAGGTTTTAGCTCGGGAGCGGAGCCTAAGGGATTACTGTGAGCCGCACGTGCCTCGAAGGCGGTACCAGTGTGCATCCAGTGCTTTTGGCATAGCTCAGTGGAGTGTATGGTGATGAGCACGAACACTGAGTCACGCGTGACACGCGGCGTGCCGATCCTGAGCATCATCCTGCGCACGTCACTGGCAGCTGTGTCCCGCGCGTTCAACACCACGCGGGCATGCTGTGCCAACGCACGCCAATGGGGGGAATCCTCCGGCACCTCGACAATCCATG
>JBBRDP010000168.1:0-7518 GCA_038203795.1 Gemmatimonadales bacterium | reverse complement strand
GACCCGGGCAAGGACGTCGGACAGGTCTCGTCCACCCGTATGTACTCCGGCCGAGTGATCTCGCTCGACGTCGACGAAGTGCGTTTCCCTGACGGCTCCATCGGCACGCTCGAGATGATCCGTCATCCGGGAGCCAGCGCCATTGTCCCCCTGCTCGGCGCCCCCGACGACCCCGATCCGGAGCTGGTGCTGATTCGTCAGTACCGGTATGCGGCCGATCAGTATCTGTACGAGATTCCGGCCGGCCGTCTCGATCCCGGCGAGACACCCGCCGAGTGCGCGTCGCGCGAGCTGCTGGAAGAGACCGGTTATCGCGCCGCCGAGGTGACCGCGCTCTTTACGATGTTTACGACGCCGGGCTTCACCGACGAGAAGATCCATCTGTTTTTGGCCACCGGACTCGAAGCCGGCGAGCACCAGCGCGAAGCCGATGAGTTTCTGGAGCTGGTGCCCACGAAGCTCTCGCGGGCGCTGTCGATGATTGAGCAAGGGGAGATCCAGGACGCCAAGACGGCGCTGGCGCTGCTGTACACGGCCGGTTTCCGGTTGGGTTGAGGGCCCTGAAGGGCACGGTAGCGCTCGTTCGGCCAACTCGGCGGCAACCGGCCTGCGAGTCAGAGTGTCCTATTCTTGGGACCTCATTTCAGGACACCGTGGCAGAACGACACATCGGTCACCATGACCTATGTATCCCTAAGTGCATATAGGGCAATGTTTTGCCAATGTGATGTTCGTCGCTGCAAACGCGGCACAAGGTGTGCACTGTAAGAGACCAACAAGGAGACCGGTAGCGATTGTGCTGTCGTATGTCTGACATGGACATCGGCGGTGTTCACCGGTGCCGCGCTGCGCCCTCGAGGCGCGGCGACACTCGAACAGGAGAACCACCATGGCTCTACTCACCCGTCAGAAAACACCACTCGAACAGGTGAGCGTGCGCGAGCAGTTGCGCGCGCTCGATGACTCGGGTGTCGTGGGCGCATTCCTGGGTGGTGAAGAACGAGCCTTCCAGGAACTCGTGGAACGATATCAGGGCCGACTACTGAACTTTGTCTACCGGACAATCGGCGATCGCGACCGCGCTGAGGACCTCGTGCAAGAGGTGTTCATCCGTGTGTACCGCCACATCGGCCGCTTTGACCGGTCCAAGAAGTTCTCCACGTGGATCTACACCATCGCGTCCAATCTGGCCAAGAACGAGCTGCGCAATCGCTCGCGCAATCCGCTGGTGCTCTTCCAGGCCATCCGGGCAAAGTTCGAAGACGAAGACCGTCCGTTGCAGTTCGAAGACACCCAGTACAAGCCCGACGATCTGTTCCGGAAGCGCCACCTCCGGGAAATGGTCGAGCGCACGGTGGCCGAGTTGCCGCCGCATCACCGCGAGGTATTCGTGCTGCGTGAGCTCGAGGGCAAGTCGTACGAGGAGATCGCCGATATTACCGGCGTGAACCTGGGCACCGTGAAATCGCGCCTGAATCGCGCCCGTACCGCGTTCGCCGAGATCATCGAGCCGCTGGTCCAGTAAGGGGATTCGAGCGCTGTTGAATCGAGCCGGCATTCCGAACTGACAATTCGGAATGCCGGTTTCGTGCATTCGGCATCCCCCTCAGGTAGAATACCGGAGATATCCGGACGGGGAATGGCGTGTTTGGAACTGATCCGCACACGATGGGTATCGAGACGCAGACCCTTTACGTGCCCCGCGGGTTTTTCCGCGTGCAAGGATTGTCGCTCGATGGACTGCCGCACTTTTCGACATCATCATCTCGCATACCTCGACGACACGCTCTCCGGCGATGTCATGTCGCAGGCGCAGCTGCACCTCATGCACTGCGACGCGTGTGCGTCGCACGACACGTCGGTGCGTCGATCACTCATGCTGGTGCGCAACCTGCCGTCCATCGAGCCATCGGATGCGTTCAGCGCGCGGTTGGCCACGCGTTTGGCGGAGTGCAAGCGGCAACCGTTCAGCGCAATCAATGACGATGACGCGTGTCTTGAGGGGTTTCTCGATACACCCTCTCAAACGCGTGGGCTACAGGTCTGGCGGGGTTCGCGTAAGTGGTTGGCAATGGCAGCTGGGGTCACCGTGGTAGGATCGGTGGCCCTTCGTAGCAGCAGCGTGGCTGCCACGGAACTTGAGATGCCGCCTGTTCTGGCCTCGGCACCGGCGCTTCCTCCCACACTGCCGCCCATGGTGTCGGCGGAGTTGGTGCAGGCTATGGCGACGGGCAATCCGATGTGGTCCATGGCGGTGCTCGTTGAAGATGCGCCCGCACATTTTCTGTCGTCGGCCGGCCTCTTCGACGCCGTGACGTACGATCGCTGACTGGTTGCACCACGCCATCGCCTGATACCCTTGGCCCTCGCGACCCACCGATCGCGAGGGCCATTAGTTTACGAGCATGTCGTCGCGCCCTCCTTCCCGCGCCCGCAGTGCGTCGTCCGCACGCGTGGCCGCGCCGCCCTCCGCCGATGGATACAAGACGCTGCGCGCCGCCATCGATGCGCGACGCTTCGCACCCGTGTATTACCTGCACGGAGACGATGACTTCCTCAAGGACGCGTCGTTGCAATCGCTGCTGGACGCGGCGGTCGATGCGTCCACGCGTGACTTCAATTGCGAAATCCGCTACGGTGCTGAACTCGATGCGGAAACGCTCGGCAGTCTGCTCGGCACACCGCCCATGCTCGCGGAACGCCGCGCCGTGGTGGTGCGCGACGTGCACCTGCTGAAAAAGGCGGTGCGTGCCGAGCTCGATCGGTATCTCGAGCGGCCGGCGTCCGACACATTGGCGGTGTTCCTGACGCCGGCCGGACAGGCCGCTGATGCGAAACTCGCCACGCACGCGATGGCCTGTGTGTTTGATCCGCTCACGCCCGAACGCGTGCGCAAGTGGATTGCGCATCATGCCACCACCACACTCGCGGTGACGGTGACGACGGAAGCAGCGGCGTTGTTGCAGCAGTCGGTGGGGAATGACCTGCAGCAGCTCGCGTCGGAGCTCGATAAGTGTGCGAGCTATGCGCGCGGCGCGGCCGGTCTCGCACCCGGCGATGTGACGCTCGACGCACCTGTCGTCATTATTGATGATGCGGCCGTGAGTGCGGTGGTGGGCGTGAAACGCGGCGAAACTGTTGTCGATCTGCTTGACGCGATTGCCATGCGCAATTTGTCGCGTGCGCTGTCGCTCACGCCGTTTGTGCTATCGCAACCCAAGGTGACGGCGGTGGCGGTGGTGATGATGCTGGGCACGCAGATGCTGGCGATCTCCTGGGGTCGCGCCAAGCGCGATGCCGGCTGGTCGACTGGACAGCTCGCGCGCGAATACATGGGGTACCTCAAGCAAGTGGGCGGCATGGTGGGTCGTCCGTGGGGTGAAGCAACGAGTGCGTGGACGCGTGCGGTGGAGCAGTGGAGTGCGGCCGAGTTGCGTCACGCGGTGCGACTGCTGCTCGACGCCGATATTGCGTTGAAAGACACCAAGGTGTCGAACGAAGAACAGATTATGCTCACACTGGTGCTCGCACTGGCCAGGCAGGCGCGCGGACGTGCGGCGTGAGCAAACAGTACCCGATGCTTCAACTCTGGCCGTACATCATGAAGACGCTGTGCACATTGAATTCTCGCCGCTGGTGCGTGCGCATTGTAGCGGCCGTTCTGCTGGGCATCAGCGTGGTAACGCCCGTGCGCGCGCAGGACATCGTGAACCTCGATCAGGCCATTGGCCGCGCGCGTGCGCTGGTGGAAGCCGGCAACGGGCGCGCCGGTCGTCTGGTGCTCGACTCCCTCGTGCAGCGCACGCCCGTTGGTACGCCCGCGCTGGGTGAGTTGCTGTACTGGCGCGGTCTGTTGTCGGAGTCGGGTACGGAAGCCGAGCGTGATTGGCGCCGTCTGCTCCTCGAAGTCCCGATGTCGCCGCGGGCTGAAGATGCGCTGCTGCGTTTGGCGCAGCTCGAACAATTGCGCGGGCATCCGGCCGACTCACGCGTCCTGCTGGAGCGCATGGCCCGCGACTACAGTGATCCGTCGAGTCAGGCGCGCGCGCATTTCTGGTTGGCCAAGGCGTTCTTTGATGAGAACGATCGTGGCCGCGCTTGTGGTGCACTCGACATTGCTCGGCGTGACGTGCCGCCCAATGCGGTGGAGCTGCGCACGCAAATGGATGATCTGCGCAAGCGGTGTGCGGGTGTGAAACCCGTGGCGCCGATTGTGGTGGAAACGGTGGCGGCGGCGAGTCGAACAGTAACGGCACCCGTCACGGCGCCCGTCACGGCGCCCGTCACGGCAGCGACGCGCACTGTGGCAACGAGCACCGATCAAACGCTGGCCGACACCGCGCGCGCCGATATGCTGCGCCGTCAGGCCCAGCGCATCACGGCCGACTCACTGGAAGCGGTGAGTGCGGCACGGGCGGATTCGGTGCGTCGTACGGCAGCGGTCGCACCTGCACCCGAACCCGCATCCGCACCCGCTCGCGCACCCGCACCAACCGCCGCCACACCCGAGCGCACCACAATACCGGCGAACGCCCGCTACAGCGTGCAGCTGGCCGCGTATCAGCGCCTCGATCAGGCGCAGCAACTGGTACGGCAACTGGTGCCGCGCAATATCGACGCACGTGTCGATGGCACCGTCGCGCCCTTCCGTGTGCGCACGGGATACTTCACGACTCGTGCCCAGGCTGCGGCACGACTCGCCGAACTCAAGGCGCAGGGGCACGACGGATTCGTGGCGGAGCGCACGCCGTGAGCGGAGCGAGTACTCCGCTCATGCAGCAGTACCGGGAGATCAAGGCGCAACATGAGGACGCGATTCTGTTCTTCCGGATGGGTGATTTTTACGAGATGTTCTACGAAGACGCACAAACCGCGTCGCGCGCGCTGGGTCTCACACTCACCGCCCGCAACAATGGTGGCGCCGCCGAGGTGCCGCTGGCCGGTATTCCGGTCAAGGCGGCGGCCGACTACCTGCGCAAGCTGGTGCAGCAGGGTTTTCGCGTGGCCGTGTGCGAGCAGGTGGAAGATCCCAAACTCGCCCGGGGTCTCGTCAAGCGCGCGGTGATTGAGACGATCACGCCGGGCGCCGTGTTTGCCGACGATATGCTCGACGGCAACCGGGCGAACTATGTCGTCGCACTGCACGTGGCACCGCAGTCGTCGTCGACACTGTCGCGTGCCGATGACACGATCAGCATCGGGATTGCGGCTGCCGATCTGTCAACTGGCGAGTTGCGTGTCACGCGTGCGTCGGCAGCCGATGCACCGGCGCATCTGGCGCGACTTGCACCGCGCGAGTTGGTACTAGCTCGCGGCGCGGAGATCGGCCCCAATGGGGGTGCGCTCACGCGCGTGCTGCGATCGGTGGACGGTATCCTGCGTACCGAGCGCGATGCGTGGGAGTTTGACGGCGATCTCGCGCACGAAGAGTTGCCGCGACAGTTCGATGTGGCCTCGCTCGAGGGATTCGGGTTTGGTGCCACCGACACCGAAGCCGTCGGGGCACTCGGCGCGCTGGTGCGCTATCTGCGCGTGCTGCAGCCCGGCGGGCTGCCACATCTCGCGCGTCCCGTCATGGAACACGCGGGCGTGACCATGCCGCTTGACGAAATGACGCGCCGCAATCTGGAGTTGGTGGAATCGCTGCGCGGCGGCACCGACGGCACGCTCCTGTCGGTGCTCGATCATACGGCCACGCCGATGGGAGCGCGGTTGTTGCGACAGTGGGTATTGGCGCCACTCGTTGATCGCGTCGCAATTGAATCACGACTCGATGCGGTGGAGTCATTGGCCAAGGCGCCAGTGCAACGCGCCGCGCTGCGTGAGGCGCTTGACGGTGTGCGCGACGTGGAACGACTGGCCAGTAAAGCTGCCGCGTCGCGTGCGACACCGCGTGAACTGCGTGCGCTCGGTGATTCGCTCGCCCGTTTGCCCAAGGTGCGGGAGATCGCGGAGGAGATTGTGCGCGAGACCACGCGTGCTGAGCGCGCGAGTGGTGTGCTCGCCTCGCTGCTCGAGGCCTGGGACGATCTGGCGCCACTCGCGCACGAATTGCAGCGGGTGCTCGTGGTGCGCCCACCACTCACCCTCGGCGAAGACCCTACCATCGCCACCGGTGTGGATGCATCCCTCGATGAGCTGCGTACGATTCGCGACGGCGGCAAAGATTCAATCGCCACGATCCAGGCAGAAGAGCGCGCGCGCACCGGCATTCAGTCGCTCAAGGTGGGCTTTAATCGGGTGTTCGGCTATTTCATTGAGATCTCAAACGCCAACCGACAGCTCGTACCGGCCGACTATCAGCGTCGTCAGACACTCACCGGCGCGGAGCGCTACGTCACAGCGGCGCTCAAGGAATACGAAGAAAAAGTACTCGGCGCTGCCGATCGTATTGAATCGCGCGAGCGCGAACTGTTCGAAGCGTTGCGTGCGCAGGCGGGGCGCGAAATTGTGCGCCTGCAAGCGGTGGCACGGCGAGTGGCCACGCTCGACGTGCTCGCCACCCTCGCTGACGTCGCCGAGCGCGAGCAATACGTGCGCCCCGCGTTGCACGACGGCTTCGACCTGCAGATTGTGGCGGGCCGACATCCGGTGGTGGAGCGCATGATGGCGCGCGAGAAGTTCATTCCCAACGATCTGTCGTTGACTGATGACGCGCGGTTGATCATTCTCACCGGTCCGAACATGGCCGGCAAGAGCACGATTCTCCGGCAGATCGGTCTCATTCAACTGCTGTCGCAAGTGGGCAGCTTTGTGCCCGCGCGATCGGCGCGATTGCCCGTGGCCGATCGCCTGTTCACCCGCGTAGGGGCGAGTGATAATCTGGTGCGCGGTCAGAGTACGTTTATGGTGGAGATGAGCGAGACGAGCGCGATCTTGCACACGGCCACCTCGCGCTCACTCGTACTGCTCGACGAAATCGGTCGGGGTACAGCCACCTATGACGGTGTGTCGATTGCGTGGAGTGTGAGTGAACATCTGCACGATGCGATCGGCTGCAAGACGGTGTTCGCAACACACTATCATGAGCTCACACAGCTGGCCGAAGAGCTGTCGTCGGTGCGCAACTTTACGGTGGCCGTGCGCGAAGTCGGCGATCAGATTCTTTTTTTGCACCGTCTGATCCCCGGTGGCGCAGATCGGTCGTACGGAATTGAAGTGGGTCGTCTGGCCGGACTGCCGGCACCGGTGATTGGGCGCGCAAAGGAAGTGCTCGCCCTGCTCGAAGGAGACGGTGCACAGATGGCCGCACGGCTCACCGCCGACGGACTCCACGCGCCAATTGGTGCGCGCACGCGTGGTCCACGCGCGCATCGCAGTACGACACCAGCCGTCGATGCCAGCGCGCAGCTGGGCTTTTTCGGTGAAACCGTGCGCGTGGAAGTGCGCACCGATCCCGCGCTGCAGGCATTGGCGCAGCAGCTGCTCGCCACCAATCCCGACCTGCTCACCCCGATGGACGCGCTGCAGCTCGTCGCGGCGCTGCGCGCACAGGTGGCGGCGAGCGGGACTGCCACA
>JBBRDP010000167.1:0-7521 GCA_038203795.1 Gemmatimonadales bacterium | reverse complement strand
AGCGCGTTGAACAAGACCACCGGCGACTTGTCAGGCGCCTCACGTGAAGCCCTGCTAAAACGCTGCGTCGTCCAGACACCCTCCGCCGAACATCCGGGATTGGGATCGAGCAGTTTAAGTGGCACCACCTGTCGCACCAACATCCCTTGCGCGCTGATCACACTCAGGCGACGCAGATTCATATCAAACGCCAGGATCGTGTCGCCGCGCAGCGCACAGAGTTGCGTCAACCCCCGAAACTCACCGGGCCCGCTACCTTCGGTGCCAACCACGGCGGTCTGCTCGCCACGATCATCAAAGATTCGAACGCGCGTCCGGTCCGCCACCGCCAGGCCGCCGTCGCTCAGCAGGACACCGGTAAGGTAGCCATTCAGATGATCGAACTCGTCGTCCGCATTGTCCCTGAGGCCACCAACTTTCAGAAGCGCGCTGTCACTCAATCGTAGCGTGAGCGGCGCCGTCAGACGTGCGGGATTGCTTACGACCGCGACACCACCTTCAACAGTGCGACGCGACACGGTGGTCGAGCGTTCACACGAGAGCAGCGCGGCCGCGCACGCTACTACAAAAAGGGCACGACGAAGATCACGCATGAGACGCGCGCGGAGCAGCAGCGCACTTGGTGTCAGGGTGCGCCAGCGGTCACGGCCGCACGCTCACGACCGTAATCGAATCCAGCGCCGGAAAACGGCGCCGAAAGAACTCGTTCCCTTCTCGCTCGATCCGCCCCTGCACATTGGACTGCTCGAGATACTCTGCGTTGATCTGATCGACGACATCCATGCCGCGCACCACCTCGCCCATGGGCGAGAATCCATCCCCGTCAAGAAACACGTTGTCGGCGAGATTGATAAAAAGCTGCGTGGTGCGGGTACTCTTGCCTGACGTCGCGAACACGATGGTTCCGCGACGGTTGGAGACCTTGACCGGGTCGTCCTTGAGCGTGAGCGACTTGAAGGCGGCGTCGACATCCGGGCGTCCCGACAATCCAAACTGCACCACAAAGCCCGGTACCACGCGAAAGAAGCGCGCGCCGTCGAAGAACCCGTTCGACGAGAGGTAGTGCAGTCGGTCGACACCCAGCGGCGACCAGGCGCGGCGTACACGGACTTCCACTTCGCCTTTGCTGGTGGCGAAGACGAGCGAGAACGAATCGGGGGCCGCGGCCGCGAGATCTCTGGCATCGGGATCGACCAGCGCGGCCGGCGCACCGCTCACATCGGGCGACGAATCGCCGGGCCTTTCGGATGGAGTGCAGGCGGCGAGCACGACGGCCGCGAGCAACAAGGAGAGGGTACGGGGTCGAAGCATACGTCAACTATAGTCAATCCACCGTCTCGTCTCATGCGCACCCCGAATAAAGATCGCCTTGCGCTGAGGAATGTTCATCGATCACCGACGGCGCCGGATAATCCACATGGTGTGCACACCCATCACCGCAAGGATCAGCGGCAACGACACCACGAACGCCCAAACGATGCGTGTGCGCGGGCCGTCGGGGATGCCGTCGGTGTAGAACAACCGTCCGTAAATCAGAAGGCACAAAGCACCCACCATGATCCATGCCTTGGTCAGATGCCACGGAAGTCGCTCCTTGACGTAGAACACTCCACCGATCACCAAAAGCATCCCCAGGCTCCGACCCAAAACATGCATACCCCACGAAAGCCCTGCAAACGGATAGCTGAAGGGAAATACGAGTCGCTCATGTATTGGTCAATCACCGACGGCAAGGGCTCGAGATCCACCTCCGTCCAGAGCGAGCGTGGCGATCTGGGCCTCACGCCCGCCGCGACGACCGCGATCCGTGCCTCTCATACACTCGCTGTGCGTCGGCGCGCGCCGCCGCCGTTTCCCGCGCGGCGTAGATCCGCTGCTTCGCCTCGCGGTACGCCGTCGCGTGGTCCACAATCGGGTGCGGATACACACGCCCGAGTTGCAGCCCCGACATCTGCGCCACCAGCGCCGGCATTTCATGCGGTGCGTGCAGGTCGTCGGTGGGTACGCCAGCCAGCTCCGGCACCCAGCGGCGGATGAACACACCATCGGGGTCCTGGTCGCGTCCCTGTTTGTACGGATTGTAGATGCGCACCGTGTTGATACCGGTGGTGCCGGACTGCATTTGAAACTGCGAGTAGTGAATACCCGGTTCGTAATCGAGAAAGTGCGGGGCGAGCGCCTTCGACGTGGCCTGCCACGGCAGCCACAAATGGTACGACGCAAACGAGACGAGCATGGCGCGCATGCGGAAGTTGAGCCACCCTTCGGCGCGCAGTGCACGCATGCACGCGTCGACAATCGGATAGCCCGTGCGCCCTTCGATCCACGCCGCCAGTCGCTCGGGATCGGGCTCATTCGGGCGCATTGCCGCGTAGGCGGACGCGAACGGTTCGTATTCGATGCGTGGCTCGCTCTCCAGCTTTTGGATAAAGTGGTCGCGCCACGCCAGGCGTGCGGTGAATGACGTCAGCGCACCGCGCCAGCGCGGATCCGCGTCGGGGATGGCACGAAGCTCCGCTGCCCGACGCTGCGCCGCTTGCCACGCCTGTCGCGCGGAGAGTGTACCGAACGCGAGATGTGGACTGATGCGCGAGCAGGTGTCGAACGCCGTCACGGGTGACGACATGGCGCGCCGGTAGTCCACGCCGCGCGTGGTCAGGAAGGTTGCCAGTGTTGCCTGCGCGGCACGCTCACCGCCACGCAGCGAGTGGACACGCGTTGCGTGACTCATCACGCCAAGCTCAGCGGCGCCGGCCGTTTCGCCGGCTCGCGGCGCGCTCACGCCCGACGCGGGATCGACCCACGGCAGCGGTGCGAACCGCAACGGTAGACTCGCGACACGGGCACGCATGATCGATTCCCAGTGCTCGCCCCAGCCGTCGCGCGACGACAGGCGTCGCACGACACCGCCCGCCGGCAGTTCGCGAAACGGCAACCCACGCTCGCGCGCCCACGCCCGCACGCGCCGGTCGCGCGCGTACGTCAGCGCGTTTCCGGTTTCCTCATGCGCCCAGATCGCGCTCACCGGCAGCGTGTTGGTCAGCTGTTGTAGCTGTTGCACCGCATCGCCCGTGCGCAGCAACAGCTCGCTGCCGCGCTTGCGCAAACGCGCGCGCAGTTCGGAAACACAATCGATGGCGAAGGTTACGTGCTGCGCATCGGCGTCCGGAGCCTGTTGCACGTCGGGCTCAAAGAGATAGATACCGAGCACGGGACCGGCGCGTGCGGCGGCGGCAAGCGGAACGTGGTCGTGCAGGCGAAGATCGCGCTTGAACCAGACAAGTTGAAGAGACACAGCGGTTAAACGTATCGATCGGCGGCGTAGTGCCGCTCTGACGGTCCGAGCGTCGCGTTGGCCAATCGGCGAACCCAATCTCATACGGTGCGGCCCGGCTCTATTGCGCCCTTGCGCCCTGTCGTCCCAGATTGAAATAGTCGAACGGTGCAGCACCACTCCCGCTTACCATTCTCCGTGTTGCTGCATCGTGTCATAGCGCTCGGAAAGGCGCTTCTGGTTGGCGGGGGGCTGGCGCTCACAGCGCTCGGCTCGTGTGAACCTCCCTCACACGGGCACCCGTCCCAGCAGGAGCACGCTGCGCGCAACGCTCGGTCGACTATCGAGTCACGCGACGCACTGCCGGCCAGCGACCTCCGAGGCGGTGAACAGGTTGAGCTGGTCTCGATCGAGCTGCGCACCGTACCTCGCCCCCCGACCACCGGTTCGTCACTGGCGACGGTGCCGCGAGCACCGTCCAACGCAGTGCACGCAGACGCTCGGCGCTGGTGTGACGTGGTGCAATGCCGGCGCCTCAGCGGCGCACGCTTGCTCGGCTTCGCCACTCCACCACCAACGCGCCTCTGATCTCTTCGCGCTGGTATCACAGCCAGCGGCGAGCACGCCAGCCAGTTCAAGGCGTAGACCGACCGCGCTTCGCGGTCGCGCGACCTGCTGTATCTGTGCGTGCACATTCATGCGAGCTCCTCCTCTTTCCGAGCATTCACTTCAACACCACCACGCAACATGTCGTCAGAGAGCAAGAACGAAGAGTGGGGTTCCAAACTCGGCGTGATTCTCGCCGTGGCCGGCTCTGCGGTTGGCCTCGGCAACTTCCTGCGATTTCCCGGTCAGGCCGCAGCGAACGGCGGAGGCGCATTTCTCATTCCCTACTTCTGCGCGCTGTTTCTGCTCGGGATTCCAATCGGTTGGGCCGAGTGGACCATGGGCCGCTACGGCGGGAAAAAAGGGCTGCACGGCGCGCCCATGATCATGGGCGCGATTGGCAAGGGACGCCTCGCCCGCTATCTCGGCGTACTCGGCGTGCTCATCCCACTGGGCGTCTCCACATACTACGTGTTCATTGAGACGTGGACCTTCGCGTACTTCCTGAAATATCTCAGTGGCGGCATCGGTATTGTGCAAGGCACGTCCATCGCCGAGCAGACCGCCGCATCAGGCAGTTTCTACGCCGCGATCACTGGTTCATCGGGTGACGGGACACTCTTCACTGGCGACTCGCTGTACACCGTGATCAGTTGGGTGGTGGTGTTCGCCGTGAACATTTTCTTTGTGTATCGCGGTCTGTCAAAGGGTATCGAGAAGTTTGTATCGTTCGCGATGCCGATCATGGCCGTGTGCGCGCTGATCGTGTTGGTGCGCGTGCTCACGCTCGGAACGCCCGACCCCGCGGTCCCAGAACAAAATGTAGTGAACGGCCTTGGCTACATGTGGAACCCCGACTTCTCGGCGCTCGGCAACTTCAAGACGTGGCTCGCGGCGGCCTCGCAGATCTTTTTCTCGCTCTCGGTGGGCTTCGGCGTAATCATCAACTACTCGTCGTATCTGAAAAAGAAGGATGACGTCGCACTGTCCGCGCTCACCGCAAACGCCACCAACGAGTTGTTTGAAGTGGGCTTTGGCGGCATGATCACACTCACGGCCGCGTTCGTGTTTCTCGGACTGAGCGGGACAACGGCGGCGGTCGCGACCGGTTCGTTCGGCCTCGGCTTCAATACGCTCCCGGTAGTGTTTGCCCAGATGGGCGCATTCGAGAACATCATTGGTGCGTTGTGGTTTTTCATGCTGTGGTTGGCGGCGATCACGAGTTCGCTGTCCATGTATCAACCGGCGATTGCGCACCTCAAGGAAGCCACCAACTGGTCACATCGCGGTGCCACCACCGTGATCGCGATGATCGGCACGATTGGTGCCGTGCTCACGCTGTGGTTCACGGCCGGCGGCGCATTCTGGAGCACCGTGGATTTTTGGGTCGGCACATATCTCATCTTCGTGCTGGCGATGGTGCAAATCATCTACTTTGCCTGGGTCTTTGGCATCGACCGCGGTTGGCGGGAGCTGCATCAGGGCGCGTCGATCCGCGTGCCCAACATCTTCAAGTTCATCATGAAGTGGGTGGCACCAGCGTATCTCATCATCGTATTCGTCGGCTTCACCGTGCAGAATTTCGCAGCATCGCTTCAGGCGTCGTGGTCGAGCACCGGTTCGCGTGTGGCCATGCTCACGATCGCGGGTATTCTGGCGTACCTGTTGGTCGTCACGTTCTTCGGCGAGAAGCGGCTACGCGCGGCCGGCGTAGACATCGACGACCGCACCCCTGCAGACTGAGGCAATCAGACCATGACTACGCTTGGATGGATTTTTATGACGACATCGTTGGTGCTCGTCTGGGGCGGCACCTTCTGGTGTTTCAAGAAGGTGCTGACCAGTCCGCGGGCGAAGGAGGAGGACAGCGAGCCATAGCTGCCAGTGTAGTGGCTATTGACTGAGCACAAACGCCGATTTTTTCCGACCGTGGTCCTCTTGCATCGTCACTCTTCGAGATCCCAGCGATGCACGAGGCGCGGTCGGCCACGCGGAACCTGTTTCACGCGGCCAGTCTCATCGTCCAGCAGCACGCCGCCTCCTTTCAGCTTCTTCATCATCGCCGCACGCGCGCTGCCCGTGGTGGGCAACAGCTCGATCATCGTGCCGTTCAGGCGCGTGGCTTTGCTTCCCAGCAGTGCCATCACACGATGCGCGGTCTCTTCATCGCCAGCGTCGATGACTTCGATGGCGCGGAGCCGCGCGCGACGCACCGAGGCCATCCACCCCGCAATCTCCCGCTGCACATTCTGCGGCACCGGTTTGCTGCTGGCCGTCGTCAGCATCGCGAGTATCTCGTCGGCGGTGATTCCCGATTCGGCGGCCCGAATTATCGACGTGCGCGTGAGACGAAAGGCCAGCCCCGGCGCGACACCGACACGTTCCGCCGCTCGCGCCACCGCAGCCTCGAGACTGGGAGATGCGCCAAGAAACACGATATCAAAGTTGGGCTGCACCACCATGTCGGCGCTGCCAGCTTCGCCGTAGGTGAATGCGTTCGCTGCGCCAAACAGATATCGACCAATGTCGGTGATCGCAAAACACACTTCGCCATTCGCTTGCACGCCCAGTGTGGCACAGCCGAATACGGTCAGGCGGGTACGAAGAAACTCCAGCACCGCATTCTGCCAGAGTGAACGAAACGCATCACGCGGATCGTCACGGCTAATGTACATCTCCGCCTGCATCGTGTGGAGCGCATCACGGGGCATGGAGAGAAACGGATTTGACCCGCGCGCGGCGAAGTCAAGAAACGTGTCCACCGAATAAAAGTCATCTCCCAACGCAAGGAACAGCGTTGTTATTGCCACTCGCAATTGCAGTCCCTTCGGCTCGCCAAAATACGGCAGCGTGAAGGGGAAAAAATCAGTGGCATCCGTCTTGCCGTACATGGGGCGCGGATTGCGTGACTTCGATGTCCGCATGGGATCGAGCAGCGACTGCAGTCGGTCATGCGATGACCGCGCCAACCACACCGCGCCCGCGTCCGTGCTCACCAGATGCGGGTTCCCGTGCCGCGACTCCACCGTGACGAACTCATACCACCGCAAAAAGCTTGCGGCGCGGTCCACGCGCAACTGGTCGGGCCGGACGAACAACGGCTCGGCCCACGTTGGTACCGGTACCAGCCGCGACTCGACCTCGGTGCGTGTGCGGGCGAACACCGCCAGGTCGTGGGCTCGCACACGCACTGGAGCCGCAACGACGGTGGCCAACAGCGCGGCCATGTCCTCCATGAACAGTGCGGCGCCAAATTGCTGCACGGGAGTGACGGCAACCGGGGCCGTGGCCGGTGGCCGACGGAGCTCAAACGCCGCCGATGGCCACACGCCTAGCAGCGGCTCGAGATCCTGCTCCCGCATTGCCGCAAACAAGACGACGGTGCGAAGCCCCAGATGCACGATCCGCGCAAACGGGTCGCGTTCGCGAGGAGGCAACGCGGTGTACCACACCGACAAAGACACCGCGTCCGGCAATGCCACCAGTGATCGCACCAGCACTTGTAGTCCGCGCAACGTCGCGAGCGCGCTGGCGTCGGTTGCGTGTTCACCGCGTGCAGCCGCCCACCCGAGCAGCTGCGCATCGGTGTTCGCGTCCAGCAAATCGCCGGCCCAACCGGCCGAGGTCACGCGCGTGGCCAG
>JBBRDP010000166.1:0-7606 GCA_038203795.1 Gemmatimonadales bacterium | reverse complement strand
GACCGTACACTGAAGGCGCGATCGTGACGGTACACGGAGAGGGCGTAGTGGGCGGCAACCGTGAACGAAAAACCGTTGACCGTTTACGGTTTTGGAACGGCCGCCCGTACGGCCGTGGGTGCGGGGCGTCGGGATCGGGGTTGTAGGTGACGGTCCGGGTGTACGGTGCACAGTGCACGGTGGTCACTGTCGACTGTCAACCGTGAACCAAGAACCGTTGACTGTTTACGGTTTTGGAACGGCCGCCATTACGGCTGTGGGTGCGGGCCGTCGGGATCGCGCTTTTAGTTGACGGTACGGGTGAACGGTGCACAGTGCACGGTGGTCACTGTCGACTGTCAACCGTGAACCAAGAACCGTTGACCGTTTACGGTTTTGGAACAGCCGCCATTACGGCCGTGCGTGCGGGCCGTGATGAGCTCCGGTTGCACGCTCCGCCACACGAGGTGGTGGCGCGACTACCGACGGTGCCGGGTGCGCAGGAAACGGAGAACCACGGTCGACGCACCGAGATCACGATCACGGCCGCGCTGAAACGGAACATGAGCGTACTCGGCGGCGACTCGATCGCGGGTCTCCGAAGATCTGTCGGTCGCGATCGCTGAGTCCTGCCTGCACTCTCGCGCTGATCGACATCACCCGCCGCCGCGCACTCACGACGACGCTGTCTCCGCAGCCAGCAATGACGTGTCCGCTTCCTCGGGCTGCGGCAGTACGATCCGCGCCTCCGCCGCTCGCGTCGACAGCGACAGAAATGCCCGCACCAGCTCGGCATCGACTTCCACGCCCGACCGCGCCTGCAGCCTCGCCAGTGTTTGCTCGCGCGGCGAGGCGTCGCGGTACGGCCGCTGCGTACTGAGGGCGTCGAACAAGTTGCACACATGCACGAGCCGGCTGGCAAAATGACAGCGACGCGGATAGGTGAACAGCGGATAGCCGCCCCGTCCGTTCTCCCAGATGTGATGTTCGTACGCCACCACCGCCGCGAGATCGTTGCCACGACCGCGCGCACTCAGAATTCGCGCACCTTCCACAGGATGTCGCTCGATCTCCGCGCGCTCCGCCGGCGTGAGTGAACCCGTTTTGCTGAGCAGTTCCGCCGAAATGCTCACCTTGCCGATATCGTGCAGCAGCGCGGCCGTGCCGATCGCGCGAACGTCGGCCGACGCGATGCCCAGATGTTCGGCGAGCCCCATCGCCAGCATTGCCACATTGCACGAGTGCGTCGCCGTGTATTGGTCCACGGTCTTGAGTTCGAGCAGCGGCAGTACGATTTCGTGGTCGCGGTGCATGGCCGAGGCCAACGAGTAAATCACCGTTTCCACTTCGGCCATGGGCACGTGCCGGGTGTTCGCGACTTCCTTGTGAATCCAGCGCACCGTGTCCATTTCGGCGTCGAGCGTGTCGACGGCCAGTGCGTCGAGCAGGTCAACGACGGCCGAGTCTTCGGCACCGGTCTCGTCGTCGTTCGCCAGCACGGCCAGCGGTCCGGCGCGCAGGCCGCGCACCGCGATAGGTGGATGCTCGCGATCGTTCGGTGACGACAGTCGCTCGTGCAGCGCTTCCAACAGCACATCCATATCGGTGTGCGTGGGGGTGGGCACGGCGTCGATCTCCAACCGCTGTACGCCCGCGTTCGCGAGCTTTACGCCCCAATCCCACCCGCGCAGTTCGTGCATGACACGCGTGCCGACAATCACCTCGCCTTGCAGGAACGAAAAGCGAAGCGGGCCGCGGGCCGCGAGAAGTTCCTGCAGCGCCGCCAGCGTGCGTTCGCGCGCGGCGACACGCACCGGATGGCCCGTGGCGTAGAGCGTCATCGCGGCCAACGTCTGGCTGAGCGCCGTGAGGAAGCGGCTGGTGGAGCTCATCGCGTCTCCTGCATCACGCGCGCCCCGAGCGGCGCCGCTTCGCTGTGCGCCGCGGGTTCCGCCGCCGGTTCCGCCGCCGTTTCCGCATCGGTGCGCTGCACCGCATCGCGTCGCGCATCGGACTGCTCGCGGGCCAATGCGAGCACGGGCGTCACGCGCGGATCGCTCGAGTAGCCGTGGGCGAGTACCTGCAGCGCCGCGATCACGGTGGGACGCGCGTCGGCGAGAATCACGCGGCGTAGCACGCGCGTGCGTCGCGTTACATGCGCGATCAACCAATCGCGGACGGTCGGCCCGGGCGCACCGGCCAGTGCGCGGACGGCGCGCGCCTGGACTTCGCCATCGTGCGCACTGCTCTCCGCCAGATGTAGCAGTCGCGCGGCCACATCGCGCGAGAACACGTTCCGGCCACGCGAGCCACCGTCGACCGTCAGCGCGGCGGCGCCAGCGACCGCGGCGGCAACGATGCGCGGACTGGAATCATCCAGCGCGCGACGCAGCGCCTGTTCCCGCGTAGCCCTGTCCTCCAGCAACAAGCGCAGGGCCTCGATGCGCACCTGCTCATGCGCGTGATCCAGAAACGGCAGGAATTGCGAAAGGCCCGAGGCCGAGGTGTCTCCCACCTCCGACGTGACGTCACGCAGCAACGCGAGCAGGTTGCGTGCGAAGTACCACGGCGGTGCGGCGTCGAGGTGCTGACGGATCATGGGCGCCAATGCCGGTCCAAACTCACGCAGCCGGTCAAACACCATGCGGCGCGCCGCGCGACTGGCCGATTTTTCCAGTGCCAGCAGCAGGGCTGGCGCCGAGCTCAGCGCCGTCGACGCAAGCAGCGCACGGGCTGCCGCTGCATCGAACGGCTCGCGCAGCAGCGCCTCGGTGACCGACGACGAGGACCGCACGGCCGCTCGTAGTCGATCGGCCGCATTCGTTCCCGGTGCCTGATGGAGCCATTCAAACAACAACACCGCATGCCCTGCGGCGACGAGCGTTTCCGCAGCCGCGACGGCATCGTCGCCGGCCGCATCAATCTCGCAGGCCATCTGCACGAGCCGCGCCGATTCGCGCGGCAGGTCGCTGATCGACGCAGAAGCACCCTCGCAACCGCCCGCGTCTGCCGTCGCGTCGAACAGGGCGATATGATCGAGCAGCTGTGCGTGCTCGATCGGATTCGGATCATCCAGCTGCCATCCGCTCACCAGATCACGCGCTGCGTCACGAACGCTCAATTGCGCGCTGGCACCGGCGTGTGCATTGCCGGCGTGCGTTGAGAGTTTCGCGAGAATACGGAGCAGGTGGTGCGAGAGTGCCTGATCGGTTACGCGCGCGCTCACTTCGAGCCACTCGATGACCGCGCTCACCGGCAGCGCACTGATGATCGACGACAGAAACCGGCGCTGTTCACTGCCGGTACCCACGGCGCGCACGATCGACGAGAGCGAGGAGTCACTGAGGCGTTGCAGCACCGAACGCAGTCGAGCGGCGAGCTCCTCACGCACCGACGGTGGCGCACTGCTGACCTGCGTCGTAAGCGTGAGCAGGACGAACGCGACACGCCTGGCGTACGGTTCATGCTGAACACGCCGTTCAATGACCTCGGCGATGGCTTCTGGCGCTGCGTCTGGCTCGGCATCGGACGGCTCCTCGGACGCACCGCGCTCGGGTCCACCGGCGTTGTTCCCATCGCCCTCGAGGCGACCGCCGCCGCTCGAACGGTTGCGACTGCCGTGGTCAGCCTCGAGCTCCGTCTCGAACGCCGCCGCCGCCAAAGCCCGCCACAGCGCCGCAACTTCGTGCCGTCCGGCCTCCGCGTCATCGCCCAGAATCAACCGGTCGTAGGCCACGCGCCCCACCGAAATCCCCGGCACGGACGGCGCCACTTCCGACATCTCCGAGGAGCTTCCCGTCGCCAGCGATTCGTGTGCTAACCAGGCCAAGGTGGCTTGCAACCCCTCCAGGTGGATCCCCGGATGCAACGTGATCGCGCCCACGCCTCGGCGGTGCAGCCGTTCGGCCAGCTCGCGCCCGATGGCGCCGGCTCCCTCCAGCGGCACGCCGTCGATGAGCAGCTCCGGCTGCGCAACGCCAATTGTGAGGCTGCCGCGGGCCTTGGTGATCGGGCCCAGCGCCGAGAGCAGCGCCGCCTCCGCCTGCGCAACCATCGGATGCGTGGCCGCATACGCCCGCCGACGATTCAGCGCTACCGTCAGCCGCGTGAGCAGCGAGCGGACCGCGCCGACGTCAGAGCTGGCAGCCGCGCCGGTGGCGGGCTCGCTCGAGGCGGGGGCAGGCAAGGGTGATGGCAACATGGAGCGGGTCGGCCGAGTCTGGTTCAGGCGCCTGTCTACTGACGAGCCAGCGCCGCCGGCGTCAGCGGGCGGCACGGCGAACCCGTGAACGTGTCGGCAGCTGACCGCCAACTCCCCCACAACCGGGTCGGCGTTCGCATTATCTTTCAGGATTGTCCGGACACCGTCCGCTTCTGCCCCCGACATTCCAGGTTCCGCATGGCTCCGCAGTTCATCTACGTGATGAAGGGGTTGCGCAAGGTCGTTCCGCCTTCGCGCATCATCCTTGACGACATTTGGCTTTCGTTCTATCCCGGCGCCAAGATCGGCGTGCTTGGCGCCAACGGCGCCGGCAAGTCGTCACTGCTGCGCATTATGGCGGGCGTAGACACCGAGTTTCAGGGCGAGGCGTGGGCCCACAAGGGCACGCGCATTGGCTACTTGTCGCAGGAGCCGGAGCTCGATGCGACGCTCGATGTGCGGGGCAATGTGGAACTGGCGGTCAAGTCGCAGCGTGACGCCCTTAACCAGTTCAATGAAATCTCCATGAAGTTCGCCGAACCAGATGCGGACTTCGACGCACTGATGGACAAGCAGGGCAAGCTGCAGGAGTACATCGACCAGCACGATTTGTGGAATCTCGATAACAAGATCGAAGTCGCCATGGACGCGCTGCGCCTGCCGCCGGGTGACGCAGCGGTCACGCATCTCTCGGGTGGTGAAAAGCGTCGTGTGGCGCTGTGCCGCATTCTGCTCGAAGAGCCGGACATGTTGCTGCTCGACGAACCCACCAACCATCTCGACGCCGAAAGTGTGGCGTGGCTGGAACACTATCTCGAGAAATTCGAGGGTACCGTGGTGGCCATCACCCACGATCGATACTTCCTCGACAACGTGGCCAAGTGGATTCTCGAACTCGATCGCGGCAAAGGTGTGCCGTACGAGGGGAACTACAGCGGCTGGCTGGAGCAGAAGCGCGATCGCCTCAAGCTCGAAGAGAAGCACGCCAGCGCCCGTCAGAAAACACTCGAGAAGGAACTCGAGTGGGTCCGCATGTCGCCCAAGGCCCGTCAGGCCAAGAACAAGGCGCGTTTGCAGGCGTACGAGGATTTGGCGAGCGAAGCGCAGAACGATCGCATCATGCAGAACGAAATTGTCATCCCCCCCGCACCGCGACTCGGCAACGACGTCGTGATTGCCAAGGGACTGCGCAAAGCGTTCGGTGACAAGTTGCTGTTCGACAATCTGTCGTTCGATCTGCCACGCGCCGGTATCGTGGGCATCATCGGTCCCAACGGTGCCGGTAAGACCACGCTGTTTCGCATGGTCAACGAGCTTGAGACACCGGACGCCGGTTCGCTTAAGGTCGGTGACACGGTGGAGATTTCGTATCAGGATCAGCAGCGCACGCTCGAAGGCAAACGCACGCTGTGGGAAGAAATATCCGGTGGACGCGAGATGATTCCGGTGGGCAAGCGTGAGCTCAACTCACGTGCGTACGCCGCGAGCTTCGGCTTCCGCGGCGCCGATCAGCAAAAGTTGGTCGCGAACATGTCGGGTGGTGAACGCAACCGGTTGCATCTTGCAAAAACGCTGATGCAGGGCGGCAACTTGCTGCTGCTCGACGAACCCACGAATGATCTCGACGTGGATACGTTGCGCGCACTCGAAGAGGCGGTGCTCGACTTCAGCGGTTGCGCGGTGATCATTTCCCATGATCGCTGGTTTCTCGATCGTGTGGCCACGCACATTCTGGCGTTCGAAGGCGATTCGGAAACGGTGTGGTTTGAAGGCAACTACGCGGCGTACATCGAGGATCTGAAGCGTCGCAAGGGCGCCGATGCGGATCAGCCGCACCGCATCAAGTATAAAAAGTTGGTGCGATAAGGCCGGTTGGGCGCGATCTCACGGCGCTGACGCCGGCACCAACCGCAGGGTAGACACCGCCCGCGCGAGCACTTGGTCGCGGCTGATCGGCATCGGCCACGGTTCGCCGTTCAGGTGCGGTTGCAGGAAGTCGTCGAAGTGTTTGCTGAACGGATTGCCGGATTGGCCCAAGTGTCGGCTGAGGGTGAAGCCGTCCACATCGGCCCAGTCGAGCACGTAGCGCATGCTGGGGCCGGCGCTGTTGGCGAGCGTGCGCGTGGTGGTGTCGAACGTCGTGAAAGCAGCGTTGAGTGTGGCGTCGTCGCCGCCGATGGGGATCGGGCCGCGCGTGAGCTTGAGAAACCGGTCGAGCAGCGGGGTTTGCGCGAACGGATGACGCACGGTGAGTGTTTGCATGCGACCGAAGGGTCGGTCCCAGTTTTCCGTGAGCGCGTGTTGCATCGCGCGCGCGGCGATCTGTGCGAGCGATTCTTTCTGCAGCGTGTGTGCGTCGTCCACGAAGTTCTGCGTGCTGTCTTCGATCGCGGCAATGGTGAGCGGGCGCGCGCGTGGCCACTCGTTCCCCAGCTCGTCGGCGAACAGTTCCTGCGGCAGGCGTTCCCACCAGTACGCGAAGAGTGTGGCCGTGGTATCGGTCGCGCGCATGTTGCCATTCCACGCGCGCAGTCGCGCCGCCGCCGACGCATCGCCCGCACTGTCGGCGGCATTCGCGGCGAGTGCTTTCCAGCGTACCGCATTGCCTGAGATCATGTCGCGCTGCAGCACGGTCATCGTTGCCGCGTCGGTGATGCCGATGGAATCGAGCAGTGCTGACGCACGCAGCACGCGCGTGAGATCGTAGTAGCCGGGCACCGAATACGGGAAGCTCGCGCCCACGGCCTGATTGTTGGTGGACGCCAGCCATCCCTGCGCGGGATTGAAGGCGTGCGGTGTGTCGTCGAGCGCGTGGTAGCCGCGCCAGTGCGTGCTGGTGTCGGTGCCGGACTGCGGCGTGAAGGTGTCGTAGCCATCACGAATAGGCAGCGGCGCGCCCAGTTGGTAGCCGATGTTGCCCTGTCGATCGGAGTAGGTCCAGTTCACCGCGAGCGCACCGGCGCTCGTCACCACTCGGCGGAACGAATCGAAGTCGCGCATGCGCATCGTTCCGTTGGTCGCGGCTGCCGGTGCCCACGAGGGAAAATCGAATCCGGCCCATCGCATGACGCGCGCGGTGTCGCTGCGTAGCTCCATCACTGGCCCCTCGGCAGTACGCATCACGCGCACCACCACGGCCGTGGTGTCCTTCACGAGAATCGTTTCGTCACGCACGTCGACGGGAGCCGAGCCGGTACTGGTGCGCAGCGATGGCGTCGCGCTTTGCGCGTTGTCGATCACGTACAGGTACTCGTCAATGAGATCCACGGGCGCAACGGTAAATGCCCAAGCGACCTCTCCGTTGTGTCCCATGGCAATGCCCGGAAGGCCCGGTGCGCTCACCCCAACCGCATTGCCGGATTCGGCAGAGTGCAGACCGATCGCGTACCACAATCCCGGTGCCGACGCGAGATCGAGATGCGGGTC
>JBBRDP010000165.1:0-7620 GCA_038203795.1 Gemmatimonadales bacterium | reverse complement strand
CCGTCCCAATGAACTGTCCGGCGGTCAGCGCCAGCGTGTCGCCATCGCGCGCGCGCTCGTGAACCGTCCGTCCATTCTGCTCGCCGACGAACCCACGGGTAACCTCGACTCCACCACGTCGCAGGAAATCATGCGCGTGTTTGAGGGTCTGTCGTCGCAGGGACAGACGGTGGTCATGGTCACGCATGAACCCGACATCGCCGCGCACGCGCGCCGCGTCGTGGTGCTGCGTGACGGACTGGTTGAAAGCGATGAACGTCGCGAACGGTTCGTGGACCGCGTCGGCATTGCGCACTCCACGACCAAAGTCGCGCACGACTGATCGTTCGCAGCAGCTGAGCGTTCTGGTCGACTGATTGTTCACCCGGACGGGCCCATGCGGCCCGTCCCCAGCTCCGCTTGTCGTGAACCCACTCGAAGCCGTCCGTCTCGCCCTCGACACCATTCGCACGCAGAAGCTCAAGAGTGCGTTCACGCTCATGGGCGTGTGCATTGGGGTGATGTTTCTTATTGCCGTGGTGAGCATCGTCAACGGCATGGGTGTGTATCTCAAGGACGATCTCGTCGGCAAGCTGATCGCGATCAACAGCTTTGAGTTGCGCCATCGTCCCAACATCAATATCGGCGACACCGACGAGGACACATGGCGCGAGTATCAGCGGCGCAAGCGGCTGCGCTATTACGAGGTGGCGCCAGTTGCCGACGCCCTGCCGGAAGGCACACGGTACGCCGTGATCGCCGACGCGCAACTCACCATGACGTCGCAGTTCGGCCGCGGACCGCGCGCTGTGCGCACCACCGGTGTTGAAGGCGCGTTCTTTGAGATCAAAAATCTCGCCGTCACCGACGGTCGCCTGTTCACACCGCAGGAATATGTGTTGGGCACACCGGTGGTGGTGATTGGCCCCGATGTGGTGGAGCGCTTGTTTCCCGGACTGAATCCCATTGATCGTGAGGTGCGGATTGCCGGCATTCCGTACCGAGTGATCGGCGTGACTGAAACGCAGGGCAGCGCGTTCGGTATGTCTTTTGACAATGTTGCGTATGTGCCGCTCAAAGCGCCTGCCCGGCGATTGTTCAATGCGGAGCCGAGCATGATTGACGCGGTGATCATTCAGTCGCCCAGCGAAGCCGAGATGACGGAGACGATGGAAGCCGTGCGCCAGGTCATGCGCGTGCAACATCAGCTTCGACCCGCGCAGAAGGATGATTTTGCACTGCAGACAGCGGACAGCGCGCTCGCGTTCTGGGACAAGCTCCAGGGCTATCTGGTACTGGCGGGTGTGGCGTTGCCCGCGTTCGGCCTGGTGGTTGGCGCCATCGTGATCATGAACATCATGCTCGTGGCCGTGGCTGAGCGCACGTCTGAAATCGGATTGCGCAAGGCACTTGGTGCGCGACGGCAGGACATCATGGCCCAGTTCCTGGTCGAAGCCTCCACACTCGGTGCGGTGGGTGCCATGGCCGGCGTCGCGCTTGGTGTGTTACTCGCGTTCGTGATGCGCATGGTGACGCCACTGCCCACCGTCGTCGCGGGATGGTCTGTGGTGCTGGGCGTGCTCGTGGGTGCAGGTGTGGGCATTATCTCCGGCGTGTATCCGGCCAGCCGCGCTTCACGGCTTGATCCCATCACCGCGCTGCGGCAGGAGTAGCCGATGTTTTCAACGATTGCAGAAGGCGTGCTCATCGCGCTGAGCTCGTTGCGCGCAAATCGCATTCGCGCTGCGCTCACGATCATGGGCGTCGCCATCGGCGTGTTTGTGGTGGTGCTCATCGCGGCTGCGGTGCACGGCATCAACACGAGCGTGGCCAAGGATTTCGAGTCGGCGGGGCCGACCACATTTTTCGTCTCACGCTATCCGATTTCGTTTGAGAACTGCGATGGCAGCGGCGATACGTGCAAATGGTTGTCCAATCCGCCCATTCGGCTCGCCGAGGTGGAGGCGCTGCGGCAGCTACCCGAGGCGCGAGCGGTCGGCATGCGGATTAATTGGAGTGCTGACGCGAACTACGGCAATACGCGCCTGCAGTCCACATCCATCGAAGCATTCTCCGCCGAGTGGCCGGAGCTGAGTGCACCGGAGGTGTGGCCGGGCCGCGCGTTCACCGAGGCCGAGGCACGCGCCGGAGCACGCGTGGTGGTGATCAACACGCTCATGGCAGAGCGGTTGTTCGGCGAAGTGGATCCGCTTGAGCGTGAAGTGGGATTCAATGGCCAGCCATTCCGCGTCATCGGTGTGTACAAGGACAACGCCTCGTTTCTGGGCGGTGGTGACCGACCCAAGGCCGTGATGCCGCTCCAGTCGGCGGTGCGGCACTTGCGTGCGCGCATGAGCAACGTGTCGCTGATGGTGAAGCCGCAGGACGGCGTGAACCGCGATGTGATGGTTGATCAGGTCACCGCGACGCTGCGCGGGTTGCGCGGGCAGCGGCCGGCCGAAGAGTCATCGTTTGCAATCATCACGCAGGACAAGCTGCTCGATACCTACAACAGCATTTTCGGCGTGTTTTTTCTCGTGATGATTGCGCTGTCGGCCGTGGGCTTGCTGGTGGGCGGCGTGGGTGTGGTGGCCATCATGATGATCTCGGTCACGGAGCGAACGCGTGAGATCGGCGTGCGTAAGGCGCTGGGTGCCACCCGGGCCACGATTTTGTGGCAGTTTTTGGTGGAAGCCATCACACTCACCGGGATTGGCGTCACGATTGGGCTGGTCGCAGGCTGGCTGGGGGCGCTTGGGATTCGGGCCGCGACGCCCATTGCGGCGTCCGTTCCGCCACTGGCCGTCGTGGCGGCCCTTGCGGCCAGCGTGATTACTGGCGTGCTTTTCGGGATGCTTCCCGCCTTGCGCGCGTCACGCCTCGACCCCGTGGTGGCGCTCCGTCACGAATAGCCCCTCCGCGTGTCCCTTCTCGAAGCTGTCCGGCTGGCCTTTAATCAGATCAGGGTTCAAAAGCTCAAGAGTGTGTTCACCCTCCTGGGCGTGATGATCGGCGTCATGTTCCTCATCGCGGTCGTCTCGATCGTGGAGGGCATGGCGAAGTACGTCGAAGAAGACTTCGCCGGCGCGCTCATCGGTACGAACACGTTCACGCTGCGGCGCTTTGCGTCTGTCGGTCCGCAAGGCCGCGGCCGCAACGTGCGCGATCAGCTGCGCAGCCCACCGCTCACGGCGCTCGACGCCGAGGTGGTGCGTGCCGCCATGCCGGAGGGGGTCAGCTCGGCGGTTGTCTCGGAGTCGTTTCTATACGCCACCACGCCGATGGCCAGACCGCGGCAGGTGCAGGCCGTTGCCACGGACGCGTCGTATTTCGACATCAAGGCGTTTGTGATTGAGCAAGGGCGCGCCTTTGTCGATCAGGAGGCGCGCGCCGGTTCCCGTGTGGTGGTGATTGGGACTGAAGTCGCCGAACATTTTTTTCAGGGGCTCGACCCGCTCGGTCGCGAACTGCGCATCGCCGGCACGCCGTACACGGTAGTGGGTGTGCTCGAAGAACAAGGCAGTGTGTTCGGGTTTTCCCTTGACCGATACGCAATCGCGCCGCGAACCTCGCCCATGCAGCGCGTGCTGCGTCCGCGCGGTGACATCGGCTCGCTGATCGTGGAAGGACGCACACCCGAAGAGATCTCGGCGTACATGGAAATGGCGCGAGAGGCGCTGCGTCCCGCACGTCGCCTGGGTCCCTCCGATCCCGACAACTTCGGGCTGGTCACGCAGGATGCGGCGTTTGCGTTTCTCGAGCAGCTCAAGGGGCGACTGATCATCTTTGCCACCGCGCTCCCCGGTATCAGTCTCGTCGTGGGCGCGATGGTGATCATGAACATCATGCTCGTGGCCGTGGCTGAACGCACGCGCGAGATTGGTGTGCGCAAGGCGCTGGGCGCGCGTCGTCGTGACATCATGTCGCAGTTTTTGGCCGAAGCCGCCACGCTCAGCATTCTTGGCGCGGCGATTGGTATTGGTCTCGGGCTCGGGTTGGCGCAACTTGTGGCCGCGTTCACCCCACTGCCGGCCGCTGTTGCGCCGTGGGCGATTGGCCTGGCGTTGGTGATGGGTGCCGGTGTTGGCATCGTGGCCGGTGCGTATCCGGCGAGCCGGGCAGCGCGACTCGATCCCATCACCGCGCTGCGGCAGGAGTAGCGCGATGAAACTATCCACGCGCCTCTTTACCGCTTTCGAAGGCGTGGGTATTGCCCTCGAATCGCTTCGCTCCAACAAGGTGCGTGCGTTTCTCACCATTGCCGGTGTTGCGATCGGTGTGTTCGTGGTGGTGACCATGGCCGCCACCGTAAACGGTATTCGCCGCTCGTTCGAGCAGGATCTCGAGAACATCGGCGCGGACACGTTTCAGGTGTTTCGTCGTGGCATCGGATTCCAGGGATGCGACGGCACCGATGAAACCTGCCCCGATCGCAAGAACCCGCCCATCACGTTTGGGGAGTGGCAAACGTTGCGCCGACTCTCGTCGGCGGAGTCGGTCATCGGGACCATCGGCAGCGGGAGTACGTTCGAGTATCGTGATCAGAAGCTCAACAACATCGCCTACGATGCGCAGAGCCCTGACTGGTTGAGTATCTCAGCGGCGGATATTGCGCCCGGTCGCAACTTCACGCCCAACGAGCATGACGCGGGCCGACCGGTCGTATTGCTGAACGATACGCTGCGCGCCCAGCTGTTCGGCACACTCGATCCGATCGGCAAACAGGTTCGCATTGGTGGCGCACCGTTTACCGTGATCGGGATTTACAATCTCAAGGCCGGCTTCATCCGCTCGCTCGAGGGCCGCGGTCCCGATGTGCCGCGCGCGATCATTCCGCTCAACTCCGCCGTGCGAAATCTCGATCTGTTCCGCTCCGGGCTAACGTTGGCGGTGCGTCCCAAGGTTGGTATCGCCCGCGACGTGGTCATGGACGACGTGACCGCGTCGCTGCGTTCGCAGCGCGGACTCAAGCCGTCGCAGCCCAACAATTTCGAGCTCATTCCGCAGGAGCGACTGCTCGAAACCTTCGACAATCTCTTCAGCGCGATTTTTGCGGTTGGGCTGGCGTTGTCCGCCGTCGCGCTCCTGGTAGGCGGCGTGGGCGTGGTGGGCATCATGATGATCTCCGTGACGGAGCGCACGCGCGAAATCGGCGTGCGCAAAGCACTCGGCGCAACACGCGTGACGATTCTGTGGCAGTTCCTGGTGGAAGCCGCCACGCTTACCCTGATTGGCGCGGCGTCCGGCTTGTTGGTAGGTGCCGGCCTCACGTGGGTCATCCGTACCTCGACGTCACTACCGGCGGAGTTGCCAATGAGTGCGGTGTTTCTGGCGCTCGGGGCGAGTGCGGTGACGGGCGTGGCGTTCGGCATGTTGCCGGCGCTCAAGGCGTCGAAGCTTGATCCGGTGGAGGCGTTGCGGCACGAGTAGGCGAGTCGCTCACCGACCCTGCGGCAGCTGGCAACAAAGGCGCTTCGGGAAACGTTACCTTACACTTATGATCCGTCCCGAAGACGTCCTGCGTTCTGCGTTCGGACAACTGCGTGCGAACCTGCTGCGTTCGTTCTTCACCCTGCTCGGCATCATCGTCTCTGTCGGTTTTCTCGTCGCCGTGGTCGCGATCATTCAGGGCATGAACTCGTACGTGAAGGAGAACATCGCCGACGCGCTGATCGGCATGAATGCGTTTCAGGTACGCAAGTCGCCGCTCTCTATCGGCCTGTTCGATGACGAAGCGCTGCGGCGCACGCTGCGCTTCCCACGCATCACGACCGACGACGCAGCAGCGGTGCGCGAGGCGCTGCCTGACGCGCTCGCGATCTCCTTGCAGAGCGGCTGGCCCACGCCGCAGTCCGACGTGATCTGGCGCGATCGCACGCTCGGTAGCGCGCTCATGTTCGGCATCACGCCCGACTATCAAATCGTGCAGGACTATCGCTTCACCAGCGGACGGCCACTGCAGGAACTCGATGTCCGCGAACGACGTCACGTGGTGGTGATTGGCCCGGACATCGCGGAGAAACTGTTCGAAGGCGTAGACCCGATCGGACAGGAGGTGCGCATCAAGGGCCGACCGTTTGAGGTGGTCGGCGTCACCGGGCGCAAAGGACGCGTGCTGGGACAGTCGTTCGACGGGTTTGTCCTCATGCCGATCACCAGCTTTGAGGCCATCTGGGGACGTCGCAACACGACCACGATTTCCGTGAAGGTCGCCACGGCCGAAGCGGTCGCGCCAGCGATGGACCGCGCCGAAGAGGCGATGCGAATGTCACGGCAACTCCGACCGTGGGAAGCGAACAACTTTTCGCTCGATACGGCCGACGCGCTGGTGAGTTTCTGGAAGCAGTTGACGAAGGTGCTCTTCGCCGTGATTCCAGCGGTTGTCGGTATCGGCATCGTCGTGGGCGGCATTGTGATCATGAACATCATGCTCATGTCGGTGAGTGAACGCACGAACGAAATCGGCATTCGCAAAGCCATGGGTGCGACATCCGGTGACGTTCGGAAGCAATTTCTCGCGGAGTCAGTCATGCTCGCGATTACCGGAGGATTGCTGGGCGTGTTGGGCGGCTGGTCGCTGGCGTGGCTGATTGCCACGTTGTCGCCGTTGCCGGCACGAGTGAGCACGTGGTCGGTGGTGCTGGCGTTGGCGCTGGGCGCGGGCGTTGGGGTGCTCTTCGGTGTGTACCCGGCGGCGCGTGCCGCGCGGCTCGATCCGATTGCCGCCATGAGGCCCGACTGATCATGCGCGGATGGCATCCACGCGCGCTCGGTCACAATATCGGCATCGCACTCAGTGCGATCGTTGGCGCGCGCATGCGATCCGCATTGACAATTCTGGGCGTGGTGATTGGGGTGGCCACCGTCATGACCATGGCGTCGATCGTGCAAGGCATTCGCGATCAGATCGTCAATACGATCGAGGTGGCCGGGCCGAGCACGTTTTATGTGCTCAAGATTTTTTCGCAGACGCCCATCAATCCGGAAAATCCGCCGGAGTATGTGCGTGTGAGGCCGGATCTCACCGAGACCGACGCGGAACGCATCCGTCGATTGCCGGAAGTCGCGTACGCGTCACTGTGGGGACAAACACTGGCGCGTGTTGAGTTCGAGGGCACGCGCACGCAGGGAGTCGCGGTGTTTGGTGCGGATGAGGGTTTCCCGATCGTGCAGGGCGGTGAGCTCGTGCAGGGTCGCTGGTTTTTACGCAACGAGATCACGAGCGGTGCGCCGGTGGTGGTGCTGCAGGAGAACGTCGTCGAGCGCGCGTTTGGTCAAGTCGCACCACTCGGCAAATGGATACGGCTTGGCGGACGACCCGTACAGGTGATCGGCGTATGGCAGGAGCCGGGCAACATCTTTGCACCACCCGGTCAGGAGACGGGTGCGATCGTGCCGTTCCGCTATCTGGAGCGGTCGTTCCGCATTGACCGGACCAACGCGTTGTGGATTCCGGTGAAGCCCCGCGAGGCCGTGCGTGTGGCCGACGCGCAAGAAGCCGTCACGATCGAGCTGCGGGCCAGTCGCGGACTCCGGCCGGCCAATCGCAACACGTTCGATCTGGTGACACAGGATCAGATTCTCGACACATTCAACAATGTGACCGGTGTGTTCTTCCTGGTGATGCTGGTGTTGTCGGGT
>JBBRDP010000164.1:0-7712 GCA_038203795.1 Gemmatimonadales bacterium | reverse complement strand
TCACGTTGCGCGACACCGAGCACGAGCAGCCGACGTGAGGTCATGACCCAGTTCGTGGGTCCGCGCTCGTCGGTGCCATGCAAGACGGCGAGGAGACGTTCCTCGGGACCGAGGGCGTTGTGGATATCGGAGAAATCAGCGGTCATCGCAGGGAGACAAGCTGTGGGCTAAACGATTCCAGAGGTTGCCGACGTCGGCAACGAGGTCCAACCTACGGGCGCACAGGCTTCCGGGCAATCACCGGAAGGCATGACAGCGCTGCGACGGGTGGACGCGTTTACTACCGGGATCTGGCAGGTTGCGACACTATCCCAACAGCACTCCATCACTGGCGCTCGTTGTCACTTCGTACGACGTTGCGGGTGCTAACGGGCGGGCGTCCCAATCGTCTGGGTGGATGCGATCCGAACGAGCCGCGACCTTTCGGACAGATGCATTACAGATGCATTACAGATGCACCACAAATGCACCGCAGATGCACTTCGGTGAAAACAGCACCCGCGCGGTGCGACACAGAAACGACGATGCCAAGACACGCAGCAGCTGGTATGGCAGCGATCAGGGACAGTTGGGACTTGCAGTCGTGTCGCGCAGCCTGCCTGTCCTCCAGGACTGACGTGACTCGACCTGTGCCATGTGTATCGCGAGCCACGGCGCGCGCATGACGCGACGGGTTGCGTACCAGGGCGAGCCCGGCGCCTACTCCGATCTGGCAATTCGTCAACACTTCGGCGAGGACATCATCGGTGTCCCACATGGCAGCTTTCCCGACGCGCTACAGGCCGTCGTCGAGGGCGATTGTGATCTGGCCATGATCCCCGTCGAGAACGCGATTGCCGGTCCGGTACACGTCGCGCTGGAGGCCATGCGTGAGGTGGGCGACCAGCTTGTGCACGTCGATGAGCATCGGCTGGTCATCGTGCTGTGTGTGCTCGGCGTTCCGGGAGCGATGCTGGCTACCGTACAGCGGGTGCGCAGCCACCCGGTCGCGCTCGCGCAGTGCCGGATTTTTGTGGCCCGTCATCCGTGGCTGGCAGTCGAACTGCACGCCGACACCGCCGGTGCCGCGCGTGAGGTCGGTGCGCTCGGTGACCCCACCGTCGCCGCCATCGCCAGCGAGCTCGCCGCGGAGCGCTATGGGCTGGAGGTACTCGTGCGCGGCGTGCAGGATGTCCCGCATAACTGGACGCGATTTCTGGTGCTCGCGCGCGCCGGGTAGCGCGGCGCCGAGTAGCGCGGCGCCGTCGGGCTTCCCCCAACGCGGAGGTCGTCGAGATGCCGGATACCGGGTTTGTGCGCCGCAGGTAGTCTCAGGCACGGTCGACGCAGGCCGCTTGCTCGCTTCAGAAGACGGCCTGTCGATCAGGCAGTTATGCAAATGGCATACATCCCGCCCGCGCTGCTCGCGAAGTACGATGCGACCGGACCGCGCGACAGCCGGTTTCCCGCCCTGACCGATTGGCAAGGCGGTATTGACCACACGCACTATCACCAAGCGCTCGCCAATCGCGACGCGCGTAATCGCGCCTTGTATGCGCACTTCCCGTTTTGCATGTCACGGTGCGCCTGCTGCGCCTGCACGGCCATGGCCTGTGGGCAACCGGAGACGGTGGACGAGTATATCGCGCGCCTCGAGGCCGAACTACGCCTGCTCGCGGTTGCATCGGGCACGGCACCCGCCGGTCGCGCGCTCCACTGGTGCGGCGGCACACCAAACTTCTTGCGTGACGGACAACTCGTGCGCGCGTTCGATGTCATTGCGACACACTGTGCACTGGCCAGTGATCTGGACTGCACGATCGAGGCCGATCCACGCCTGGTCACCACCACGCAGCTGCGATGGTTGCGCGGAGTGGGCTTTCAGCGCATCAGCTTCGGCGTGCAGGATCTGACCCCTGACGTGCAGCACACCATCGGACGCGTCCAGTCCACCGCGCTCATCACCGATGTGGTGGACATCGCGCGACAGCAGGGGTTTGGCTCGGTCAATCTCGATCTGGTGTACGGGTTGCCCAATCAGACGGCGGAGCGCTCCGGTGACACGGTGGACGCCACCATCAAACTCGCGCCGGATCGCGTGGCGTGTTTCGCCTACTGCCACATGCCGTGGAGCCATCCGAATCAGCAGCGCATGGATGTCACCGGGTTACCGTCAGGCGCCGAACGATTTCTGTTGCATCAGCTCGCGGTCGAGCGATTCACCGACGCGGGCCACGTATAGATCGGGCTCGATCATTTTGTGCGGCCGAACGATCCGCTCGCGCTGGCGGCCGCCGAGGGAACCCTCACGCACGATTCGCTGGGGTTCTCCGCCGACGGTGCCCGTGATGTGATCGGGATCGGCGTGATCGCCTGTAGCGAAGTGGGTGCTTTGTGTGTGCCGAACGCACCGGGGCTCGGCGACTGGCAGCGCCGAGTCGACGCGGGAGAGCTGCCGATCGCGCGTGGACACCGACGTTCGACCGCCGATCGCACACGCGATGAGGCCCGTCGCACGCTGCTCTGTCACGGCGCTCTCGATCTTGGCATGCTGCCCGATGACGACGAGCAATGTTTCAATCGCTTCGTCGAGTTCGAACGGGACGGACTGGTCCGGATCAATGACCGTCAAATCACCGTGACGCCAGCGGGTCGTTTTTTCCTGCGCACTCTGTCGATGGCGATGGATTCAAACGGCGCCGAGCACGCCGCGCTACGGTCGTTCTCGTTTTATCGTTTCGCATGACGACCGCGATCGATCATACAGCCATGAGTAACGCCACCGCGTCGATTCCGCACGTCGACCGCATCGGTCCGAACGCCATCATTCGGACGGCCGCCGTGTTGCGTGCGCGCTTCGGTACCGCCCGTGCCACGACCATGCTCGCGCACGCCACCGGGCGGGCGCTCGATGGCATGCCCACACAGATGGTCGACGAGAGCGAAGTACGCGCGCTCGTGCACACGTGTCTGAGCACGTTGGGGCATCGACAAACCCAGGCGGTGCTGCGCGAGGCGGTGCTGCGCGAGGCGGTGCTGCGCGAGGCGGTGCTGCGTGAGGCGGGACAGCGCACGGCAGACTGCCTGCTGGCACACCGGATTCCGCGTCCCGTGCAATGGCTCCTGCGCATTCTTCCGGCTCGTCTGGGCTTCGTGCTGCTCACGCGTGCGATGGCACGACAACACGCATGGACCTTTGCGGGCAGCGGGAGTTTTCGCGTCGCGCATACCGAGCCGCCGGAACTGACCATCGAGAACTGTCCGCTCTGTCGCGGACTGCACCTGGAGTCGCCGGTGCGCGATTTCTACGCCAGCACGCTCGAACGCCTGCTGGCCGTCCTTGTGCGGCGCGACACGTGCGTGGCGCAGGTGGAGAGTGCCGCCAGCGGCGGTACATCGTGCCGCTACGTAGTGCGCTGGGCGTAGCGGCATGCGGGATCGCTCGGGCGTGCATCAATGCATCCCGATGCGCTACGGCGCGTCACCCGAGTTGCTGCTCCCGCGACAACGCAATCAGCCGACGAAACAACTCGCGCACGGCGTCGGGCGGTAGTCCGACATTCCGTGCACGCTCCGCCGCGCGGCGTACCACGCCGGCTTCGCGCGCCGGATCCACCACGGCGATTCCCGCCGCTCGCTTGGTCGCACCCACGCGTTTCGCGAGCGACTGTCGTTCCGCCAGCAGCGTAATGAGCGCGTCGTCGACCTGCTCTATCGCGTCGCGCAACTCCGTCAACTCGTGCGGTACCGCGCGCGACGCATGCGTTGCAGCATCACGCGTCACGACATCACGCGTCGCGAGATCACGCGTCGCAGCATCAGGCGTCACGAGATCACGCGTCAGCACGGACACCCGCGCGGCCCGCATCAGACCGGTACCTCAAGAGGCTGCCCACTCGGCGCCGCGATCGTGCGTCCCACCGCGCCCGCCACCGCGCGCGCCTGTCGCATCATCTCGTCGAACGCAGCGAACGTCAGCGACTGCTCGCCGTCAGACTGCGCGTACGTGGGGTCGGGATGCACTTCCACGATCAAGCCGTCGGCACCAGCGGCAATCGCGGCCAGCGCCAGCGGCGTCACGAGCCCCGCCTGTCCCGCCGCGTGGCTCGGATCCACAATCACCGGCAGATGCGTTTCGCGCTTGAGTACCGGAATCGCCGAGATATCGAGCGTGTTGCGAGTGGACGTTTCGTAGGTGCGAATGCCACGCTCGCACAACATCACCTGCGAATTGCCTTGCGCCAGAATGTACTCGGCAGCCATGAGCAGTTCGGTGATGGTGGCCGACAGCCCGCGCTTGAGCAGCACCGGACGATGCACGCGACCGATCTCGGTGAGCAACGCGAAGTTCTGCATGTTGCGTGCGCCCACCTGCAACACATCCGCGAATTCCGCGACGAGCTCTACCTGACGCGGATCGAGTACTTCGGTGACAATCGGCAGTCCCGTTTCGCGGCGAACTTCCGCGAGCAACTCCAGTCCTTCGCGTCCCATACCCTGAAAGGCGTACGGCGATGAGCGCGGTTTGAACGCGCCCCCGCGCAGCGCGCGCGCCCCGGAGGCCTGCACCGAAAGCGCGGTGTCGTGGAGCATGGTGCGTCCCTCAACAGAACACGGACCGGCGATCACGAGAAGTTCGCGTGCCCCAACCACAGTGCCCGCCGCATCGCCCAGCGCGACGGTGGTGGGGCTGGAGGCAAAGGCGCGCGACGCCAGTTTGTACGGCTTGCCCACCTTGAGCACCTCCTCGACGCCGTCCAGCCGCGTGAGATTGGCGGCGATCAACTTGTCATCGTCACCGATGCAGCCGATGATGGTGCGTGCTTCCCCGCGACTGACGTTGACGCGCAGCCCCGCGCGCTCGACATGCTCGACGATCTGGTCGATCGCGCTGTCCGAAATTCCAATCTTGGTCACGATGATCATGGCGGTCCCATAAGGAGGTGAGGGGATCCGCGTGGCGCCCTGCTGACTGGCGGGCCGAAAAACAAAAGGCCCGTGCAGTGAGCACGGGCCTCGCGAGTCGTCAGGTAGAGCGCGTTATGCGCAGCAGATCCCGACGCCGTGGCCCGTGTGGGACGGCGTAAAATAAAAATAGGGATAGCTGCTGACGGTTGAGCGCATACTTGAGTTTGTGGAAGCCCAGGCAGTTTGTCAAGGCTCAGCTGCGCCGAACGGGGAAACTCACGACGGCGCGTGTTGCAGCGCTTCCAACCGTTGCACAATCGCGTCGCGCACACGCGCCGGCGCGATCACGTGGGCCTCGGCGCCGTATTGCAACACGTGCCGTACGGCCCACTCGTCATCAGCGAGCGGCCAGCTCACGGTGACCGACCCATCGTCATCCACCGGCACCTGCTCGCGCTCGGCAATCCAGCGGGCGATGCGCGGTGCGTAGCGCACCACCAATTCGTCATCCGGACGTTCGCCGGAGAAAACCCGACCGTCGCGCACGATCGCGTTGACATCAAAATCAGCCGGTACGTCGAAGTGCGTGCCATCGAATGCGACCGACGAGATACGATCGAGTCGGAAGACACGCACATCGGTCACCGATGCACACCAGCCCACCACGTACAGGTGTTGGTGCGCTCGCACTACGGCCCACGGATGCACAATGCGCTCCTCAGTCGAATCAGCGTCGACGGAGCGATACCCGAGACGCACCGCGCGCTGCTCGTCGCGGGCCTGCCACAACACGCCGAAGTGCTCCACCAACTCGGCCGGCGCGGCTTCAGCCGCCACGGCGTTGGGCGGATCCACCGTGGTCACCGTGGGCACTCCGGCCACCACACTCTTCGGCGGCGATACGGCCGCGCGGCGCACTTTCGCGCGCGACTCTTCAATCGTCGCACGTTCTTCAAGCGGCCGTTCGAGCAACAGCATGCCAAGCCCCAGATCGAGGGCCGCAAGCTCCGGTCGCGTGAGACGCATGGGACGCTTGAAATGATCCGTGCGTGCGCCTACGCCATCGGGGCCGAGGTGCAGCTCGATCGACTCGTTGAATCCGGCCACATCCCGGTCGCGCTCGCCGAGCGCCTGCAGGTCGGCGAGTAGCGTGCGCTCATCGGTGCCGACACGGCGTGCGAGTTCACTGAACGCCAGTGCGGTGTCTTCTTCAAGATGCGGGAGCGCCAACAGCAGACGCTCAAGCTGGTCCTGCGCGCGCACACTCATGCGTCACCTCCCGTGGTGCGATGCGCGACTAACGCATCGTGTACAAGTCGACGCCAATCGTTGACGACCGCCTGCGGTGACACGGGCGCGGCTGTCCCAGCGAACGCGAGCAACCACCGCAGAAAGGTGTCGCGTCGCCGCACACGAAACCGCAGCACGATGACATCGGGATCGATGATATCACGTGTTCGCTTGCGCGACGCGTCGGTGAGAATCCGTTCGCCGTGGCGCGCGGCGGCGGTGACGTCCCCGCCACGATTCACAAATCGCACATCGACCTCTTCGGCATCGCCGTCGCCGAGCTCCCAGGATGGCCGTGACTTCGCATGCAGCTTGAGATCGAAGTCGGGTGGCGTGGTGAAGTCGGGCGTGGCTGGGTGTTTGGTGTTCACGCGAACCCGTTGCACGCGTGATGTGCGAAAGCGGCGGAGACCGTCAACGGCCGGTTCGTGGGCCACCAGATACCAGTGGCCGGTTACAAACACGAGGCCGTACGGATGCACGGTACGGTCGGCAGTCTCGCCGCGCCCGATGCTGAAGTACGAGAAAACGATCGACTTGCGCCGCTGGATGGCATCGAGCAGCACAGAAAATCCCGTGGGATCGGCGGCGGGTACAGGCTGATCGGGAAACTCATCGGGCAGATCGTGCCGCAGCTTGCGCAGCGCCTGGCTGGCGTCGTGCGTGAGTTGTGGTTCACCGAGCAGGCGAACACGTTCGGCGGCGCGGCGTAGCATCACCGCTTGTTCGGGGAGCAGGGACAGCGTGGGAATCGCGCGGTATCCGGGGGGCGGCAACGCACGTGCGCTCGTCGCAGCTCGCTGCTCCGTGTCGGCCAGCACCAGATAGGGGAGGTAGAACGAGTTCGCGCGCAGCTGGTACTCGCTCGAGTCACCGTCGGACGAGAGCACGGTGTCGATGGTGATGCCAGCGCGGCGTAGCTCATCCTTGTCCCGCTCGAACATGCGCATGATGGTGTCGGGCTCCGCGTGCCCCGCCGCGTACGCCGGGACGTCCCGGGCGAGGGACGCGAACGACACGGGATAGCGCATGCGCAGGAGCGCGGCGAGCAGATCGAACCAGCGAAGCAGTTTTTGATTGGAAGCCATGGCCGGAGTATGCGTCCCCGGTCTGACAAATGCACGGGTATGTGCTTGTCAGCATGGGGTGCTATGCTGTGATTGGCTCTGAACTCCCCACCGACCCCACTCATGCGCCTGCTATGCACCGGCGACCTGCACATTGGTCGCCGATCCAGTCGAGTTCCGGTTGACCTTCCCGATGCATCGGCCGCTGATGCGTGGGCGCGCATTGTCACGTACGCGATTACCGGACGCGTCGACGCGGTCCTGCTCAGCGGAGACGTGGTCGATCAGGACAATCGATTCTTCGAAGCCATCGGTCCGCTCGAGCGTGGCCTGTTCCGTCTGCGCGAGGCGGGTATTCCGGTCGTCGCGGTGGCGGGCAACCACGATTTTGACGTGTTGCCGGGGCTCGCACGGTCACTGCCCGACGGCCTGTTGCACCTGCTCGGCGTGGGCGGCGTGTGGGAACGG
>JBBRDP010000163.1:0-7713 GCA_038203795.1 Gemmatimonadales bacterium | reverse complement strand
GAAGCCGGACAGCGCCAGCATGTAAGGTGCGGTGAGAGAGGAGGGAGCGCCCCCGGTCTCGGTTGAGGCTGGGGGCGGTTCTTTTTTACTCCCTCGCTCACCGTAAACCCGTACCGTGAACTGACGGTGTGATCTCCACGGCCCACGCGACGTGCGTAATCAGGAAGTTACTGTAACTGGAACCGCCCCCAATCTCTGTCGAGACCGGGGGCGGTTTTCGTTCGTGGACGAAATCTCAGTCGACCTACGCGCCGTTGTTGGTCTTCTTGCGACGAGAGGCTCCAAAGACGCCGAGCAGTCCCATGGCCATCAGCGCGTACGTGCTCGGCTCCGGCACGACGTTGGCGGCGAACGTCTCGAAGGCGACTTCCCCGATCGCACACCAGTCATCTCCCTGTCCACCCTGCGGACAAGACGACATGTCCATGCGAAGGTAGCGCAGGCTTGTCGCTCCAAATCCGAACACATCCGCGCCGTAGTCTTGGCTGGATGCGTTGTTCGTCGGAGTCAGGCCAGACGCGAGCGAGAAGAATCCGACGCCGTCGGTGGAGCCGAAAAGGTCAATCAACCCGATACCCGCGAAATCCTCATTCCACAGGGCCATCCGGCTGACGCTATAGATGCCGCCCAAATCGTAGGTCACGCTCGCGGACTTCGTGCCAGCATTGCTGTACCATTCATTGCCAGCAAACACAAAGCTGTGAATGGGGTTCGTCCCGATATACGTCGCGAAGTCGGTGACGCCGCTCACGTAGTTCGACAACAACCCCGCCTGATTGTACGTTTCGGCCAGCGTGCCAAAGCCTGGCCCACCCGAGTTGATGGTGCCGTTGACTGCGCTGCGAATTACCTGCGCGTGGAGGTCCGACGCGAGGCCGGCAAAGGCGAGCGCGGCAACAGCCGGGAGCTGGAGGAACGAGCTTCTCATCATTGGGCCATCCTGGACGGGAGTGTGGTCGCACGTACCATTGTAAAGGATTCTACCAGCAAGAATCGAACCGGTGGCAACTTGCGAGTTGGGCTGCGGGACACCCTCGGCAGTTACGCACGACGGTCACTCGGGGCGAGCGCGGATTCGCGTCGAATAATGCGAGTCGGTGCAACACCTGTGGCGCGCGCGCTGCAGGGGGGTAACTCCCTCGCTACGCACGTCGCCCGTACCGCCGCCGTCGCGCCTTCAGTTCGCGGTGAGGGCGTTGCACCGCCTATCTCACGACACTCGCGATGGCCACGGTTTCGGTTCCTTTAGCGTCGATCCATGCGACGTTCACGTTGGCTCCCGGCTCGATCTCCCGCCGTACCATCGCGATGGCCAAGGGGCCGTTGATTGGCGAGATGACGCTTGAGCGTACATCGCCGATCACCTTGCCGTCATCGGCGCGGAGTTCTGATGGCACGGGCAAGGGAACGCTACTGGTGATGACCCGAAGATGACGATTCACGTGGCCGCGGAAGTGAATGCGGGCCACCGTCTCTTGTCCGGTATAGCAGCCTTTGTCGAATGAGAGCGCGCCGAGGTCGCCGAGGTTGGCTTCCTGTGGAATGGTGGTGTCGTCCATGTCGCGTCCCCATGCGGGACGTCCGGCTTCGACGCGGGCGACGTCCCACAACAACTCGCTGCCCATGACCACGGCGTCGTGGGCCGCGATCGCGGCGAGCACGGTGCCGGCCAGCGGCGAAGGGCAGAGCAGGTCGAGCCCGGGCACAGCGCCGAGCGCCGGCGACTCCACGAGCAGCACCTCGGCGTCGCCGATCGTCACGCGCGTGAAGGTGTAGGGCGCGTGCGTGGCAGCGATCGGCGAGGCGGTATTAGCTGGCGAGGTGGCGCCAACTGGCGCGGTGCCGCCAACTGTCGCGGTGCCGCCAACTGGCGCGGTGCCGCCAACTGGCGCGGTGGCGCCAACTGGCGAGGTGCCGCCGAGTGTGGTGAGCGCCTGGCTCACGACTGCGTGGGCGTTGGGGCCGTGCACGGCGATGGTCTCGAACTCCGCCTCCGCGTACTTGGCCAAGCGCGGATTGACGAACTTCCGCACCAAGTCGCGCCAGCCGGGCCAGGCGGCCGCTCCGGTGGTGGTGAGGTAGCGCTCTTCGGCCACGCGCAGAATCCGGAGGTCGCCCACGATGCGCCCCTTGGCCGTGAGCGCCGCTGCGTACTGGCCGTGCGCGAGGTCGAGTGCGAGTACGTGGTTGGTGACGAGCCCGGTGAGGGCGTCGGCCGCCTTGGGGCCGGTGAACTCGAGGTGGTGCAGACCGGGTCGGTGAAAGCACACCGCGCCAGCGCGCAGCGCGTCGTACGCGACGAGGTCGGCGTGTTCAAGAGGGATGGGGGTGGGCATAAATCGCAAGTTCGCAGTGAACGATATCCCGGCAGTTATGACCGTTACCGCAGGCCGCACACATCGCGCCTTCAGTTGACGGTTCCGGTAGAGGGTTGACCGTGCACAGTCCCAACCGGAAACCGTTCACCGTAAACCCTCACCGTAAACTAAAGGCGCGATCCCCACGGTACGGGCGATGTGCGTAGCGAGGGAGTTGCCGTTAACCGTCAACCCTCCCGCAACCCGGCCAGATTCATCAGCATTACGTAGTGCCCGGACAGACCCCACGGCACATCCGCTCGACACGGCCAGGAACTACGCGGTCGTGCCCAGTACGGCAGTGAGCTGCGGAAGGCCGGCGCGAATCGGCTTGAGATTGAGGCTGACCTGATAACCACACGCCTCGGCGCCGCTCAGCGAGAGTCGCCCCCGACCGACACTGGGGTCATCGCCACCGAAAAATCAGCCTCAGCTACCCGTCGTGGCCGGTTTTGCGCTGTCCATCAGTCGCCGGATTTGAGGTGTCCACCGGGGAGAGCGACTCGGTTTGATCGCTTCGCCGGGTTTCATCACCAAGAGCGGTGTCTGTTAGGAGGCCGATAGATGGTGTGCGTCGATCTTCTGGAGCCGGCAGGCGGAAGCTCTACGTGGGCGACTGCAGCATCAGCTCGGCCCATTGATGAAACCGGGTAAAGCACTTGCTCAACCGAGCCACCGCCTCGGGCTTTCCGATCTTTGCACCGCAGGCAATCGCCGATTTTTCCGCCAGAATCATTTTCAACTGTTCCACGGCCCCGGGATCTGCCTGATATTTCATCGTTGACCTGATCAGCTAAGGGAGTGCGGTGTGATCCTGCTGGTTCTTCATGCTCCCGTATCGCATGGTCAGGGCATCGGCATAGGCAACTGAGGCGTGAAAAATCAGGACGAGTAGTGGTGTCGCATCCTGACTATTCCCGAAGTGGGGTTCCAGTAATTCGACGGCCCGCCGAAACGCGCGCGCGCTCGCAAGTCGCGCCCGCCACTCGGCACCGTCCACGCTCTTCGCTGGCCCCGTTTTAACCATGCGCCGCCCCTGCCACTCGGCTCCGGCGAGCGCGGTCAGTGGCTCGTTGGCGGAGCTGGATCGCGAGCGTCTCGGGCATCACGCCGTGAAGGGTATAGGCGTCTCGCGTCAGATTCTCCCAGAACGCGGGGTTGATCTTCGGGATGTCCAGGAATTCCTCCGGCGTGAATCCGAGGACTGCGATCGACAGTTGGTAGCGCTCACCAATAGTGCCCAGCTGGGCGCGGAGCGTCTCCACAGAGGTGCTGGAGTTGTCGGCATCGATAACGACGGCCAGGTCGAAATCACTCAGAACGTCATCAGTGTTGCGGGCGACACTGCCAAAGATCCATGCCGCGAGAATCGCTGGCGTGTGGGTCATCACGACCCCCAAGATACCTGCGCGCGCATGCATCACGCGCGCATCTTCGGCATCAAACAGGGCGATGAGCGCGCTCGCGAGGAAGTGCTGGCGGTTGAGCGCGTAAAGCCGGATTGAGCCGGAGTTGGCGACCTCGATCACCCCTTCCTTCAGAAGTCGCTCCAAGACATAGTGGGTCGACGAGCGCGAGAGGCCGCTCCGCTCGCTGATAAGTGGCGCTCCCACCTGTTCGCCGAGCTTGGCGAGGGTGCGCAGGACGCGGACATTCCCGAGTTTGCCGAGGAGATAGTCGGCTGGCGTGTTGAGGTGACTTCCAGGGGCTGGGCGCACAGGGCTCCGAAAGGTTGTTCGATGGATAGTACACCCGTTCTAAGCATAGAACAAAAGTTCTGTACATAGGACAGCAGGCCTGTATATAGAACGCACTTGGCAAGCGCGCTTGGGGCACGAAATGCAGGCCGCACCCTTGACTCGCGACACCCGTACTTCACGATCGTAAACTTCAACATTATACAGCGATATTGCTTTACATTTATAAAGTCTATAATATTGAAGCACCTCCGGATTCACGACCCTTTCGCCGCTCTGCCCATGCCGATTCGCCACGATAACCCATTTCGGATCGGCGGTACCGTGCGCCATCCGTTCTTCACCGATCGCGCGAACGAACTGGAGTTGTACGCGCGGCGTTTGCGAGAGTCGGCACAAAAAACGCTGGTGTACGGCCCGCGACGCATGGGGAAAACTTCAACCTTGCAGAATGCGGTCGACGCGGTGCACCACGTGGGCGGGCACGCCTTCCTGGCTGACCTGTCCACTGTGACCACGGTTGCTGACATGACGAACCGCATCCTGCTAGGCGCGACCAAGGCCGTGGGGCGGCGATGGACTTCGTTCGTTCCGGACTTGGTCGGACGGCTCCGGGCATCGGTCAAAGTGGCCGCTGACCCCGGCACGGGGTTGCTCGTGCCCAGCGTAGAGTTCGGCGCACGCACTGAAAGCACGGCAGATCAGCAGGCGACCCTCGCCGATGTCCTCAACGCGCTCAACACCCTCGCCGGAGCGCGGAACGTCACCCTCGGCCTCGTCTTCGATGAATTTCAGGAGATCAATCGGCTGGGGGGCGAACAAAACGAATGGCATCTGCGCGGCATCATGCAGCACCATCAGCACCTGAGCTACATCGCCGCCGGATCCAAGCCCACGATGCTGCGCGCGATGATCGGGAGCGGGCGCGCCTTTTACCAGATCTTTGATCTCGCGGCGTTCGGGCCCATTGAGCCACTGCATATGGCCTCGTGGATCGACACGCGCATGGGAGAGGTCGGACTGCATCCCGACGGCGTCGGGGCCCGGTGCGTCACGATCGCGGGCGCCCGGACCCGGGATGTGGTGCGGCTCGCGCGGAAGTGTGTGGACCGAGCCTCGGATGGCGACACCATCGGCCACCAAACCGTCGCCGCGGCGTTTCGCGAAATCGTCGACGAGGATGCCGATGCCATCTACACCTGGTGGGCCGGCATTTCGCCAGTACAGCAGAACGTGCTGCGGGCCATCGCCGGAACTGCCGATGGACTCACAACCGCTGTCGTCCGGCGGCGGTTCGGCATGGGGACGTCGGGGACCACCGCCAACGCCGCGAAGGCGCTCGTCGACGATGGGCGGCTGGTCAGGATCAAGACCGGGAGCGGCTATGCCTTCGATAACCCCTTTGTGCGCGGCTGGGTGGTGCAGCGCGCGCTACCAGATCTCGGCATTCGCGAAGAGATCGTGTTCGCGGCGAATTCCACCGGCGAGTACGACGTGCTCGGCGTGGTTAATGGTTAACGCTTGACGGTTGGCGGTTGACCGTTGACGGTCAATGGCAACTCCCTCGCTACGCCCGTCGCCCGTACCGCCGCCGTCGCGCTTTTAGTTCACGGGACGGGTTCACGGTGAACGGTTTACGGTACACACCGTCTACGGGCCACCGACAACTCGTATCTTCAAGATCGTCAGCAAACCTCGTGTCGGGCCGAACGCGGCCATCAGACGATCGGCCAACCCGGCGACAGATACTTCGAGACCGCCGAGCCTAGCCGCAGGCGGACCGACTCAGTTTCGACGAAGCATCCACTGTTGTGATTTGATGTTGCCATGACAATGCCGGCATACTGGCTCGTCAGAACCGATTTTCCGCTCACGCTGAGCACACCCGGGTCGTCGCCGGTAATGCTTCGCACGGCCCCGGTTTCCTCCTCAAGGAAAGCAAACAGGCTCGCCGAACTCCGGCGCGTACTGTCGGCGCGAAGGATCAGACGCCAGCCGGCCTCCACGGCCGCCACACACCGACGGAGTACGACGGTGTCGACCACCGGCAAGCCAGCGATCATGGTCTGGGACCATTCCTGCTCCGCCGCGTGCGCGGCGAGATCGAGCAACGTTTCATCCGTTGCGGCGCCGGGCAGCAGGCGAACCGCCTCCGACCAACTGCGTCCGGCCAGCCAGTCGGGCGCGAGCGACGGCGACTGTTGCACGAGCGCAACAGACCGCGCGGCGGCCAGCAAGGCCCGCAGCCGGCCGAGCAACGTGTCGGCGAGTACGCCGTCCACGGCCACCACCAGCGCACCCCGAGCGCGCGGGGGCTCAGCCATGGTGCGAGGCGCGAAGGGCGGCGTCGAGCAACTCGACGGGATGCACGGCGCGGGTCGTGCTGCCGCTGCGCAGCAGTCCGGCGCCGAGTTGCATCAGGCAGCCCGGATTTCCCGAGGCGACGAAGTCAGCGCGTGTTTCCGCAATGCAGCGCAGCTTGGGCGCGAGCACCGCATCGCTCGTGTCGGGCTCCACGAGATTGTAAATCCCCGCGCTTCCGCAGCACTGATCGGCGTCCGCGAGCGGTACGAGTTCGACACCGGGCAGCGCGCGCAGCATCGCGAGCGGTTCGCGCGTGATGCGCTGCGCATGCATGAGATGACACGGTGGATCGTACGCGATGCGCAGAGGCTGTGCATCCGGACGCGCAGCCGAACGTGCATCCCGGTGTGCATTCGCGTGTGCATTCGCGTGTGCATTGGCGTGTGCGTTTCCCTGCGTATTCGTCGGTGCCAAGGCGGGCAGGTGCAGCGTGTCTCCGCTGGCCAGCAGTTCACTCACATCGCGGACGCGCCGTGACACCGCTTCCGCGCGCGATCGCCACGCGTCGTCATCGTGCAACAGATGGGCGTAGTCTTTGAGCATCGCGCCGCAACCGGCCGAGTTCACACCGATCAGGGCATCGGGTTGTTGTTCAAACGCGGCGATATTGCGGCGTGCAAGTTCGCGTGCGCCGTCGAGATCACCGGCGTGAGCATGCAGCGCGCCGCAGCAATGCTGCTGGCTTGCGTGCACGACGTGATGGCCAGCGGCGTGCACCACACGAGCGGTCGCAGCGTTGGTGTGCGCGAACAGGCCGCGCATCACGCAGCCTTCGAGCAGCACGACGTGCTGACGCGGCGTGGATGCCGCCGTTGCCGCAGAGGGTGTTACCCGTGTTGCGCGCGGGAACGGCACTCGCGAGGGCGTGGTCGACGCCAGCATCGCCATTGGAAACGCGAGACGTTCGGGAAGCGCACGCGCCAGCAATACGGGCAATCGCGACGCGCGCAATACGCGTGCGGCGAGCAGCGCGAGTGACAACACCGCCGTGTGACGGAACACGGACAGAATCACGCGCGCCACGAGCGGCACGGGCCGCACTTGCTGCATCGTGGCGCGCGTCGCCTCAAGGAGCTTACCGTACGGCACACCGCTCGGACACGCAGTCTCACAGGCACGGCAGCCGAGGCAGCGGTCGAAGTGCGTGCCGACATCGGGATCGTCGAGCGGAATCTCGCCGTCGAGCAAGCGCCGCATGAGCAGCAGCCGGCCGCGCGGGGAGTCGTTCTCGTCGTGGAGATTGACGTAGGTGGGGCACGCGGGCAGGCAGAATCCGCAGTGCACACAGGCGTCGA
>JBBRDP010000162.1:0-7724 GCA_038203795.1 Gemmatimonadales bacterium | reverse complement strand
CGTGTGGTTTCAGCGGCGCGGAAACTATGGCGTGCTGTTGTCGCAGGCAAAGGCGCTGGCCACCGCATCGCGGCTGCGTGGTGATAGCGCGGGGCTCGATCTGGCGCAGCAGCAGGCGCAGTGGGTGGTGGGTCGCAATCCATTCACGCAAAGCACGATGTACGGCGAAGGCTACGATTGGGCGCAGCAGTACAGTGTGTCGAGCGCCGATTTTGTGGGCTCACTGCCGGTCGGCATGCAAAGCCGTGGCGTGAGTGACCTGCCCTACTGGCCGTCGCAGAACACGTACGTCTACAAAGAAGTGTGGGTACACTCGAGCAGCCGCTGGTTGTGGCTCATGGAAGATCTGCTGCCGCAGCCCGTCTCGCCCGGTGCGCCCGACTTCACGCTGTCGAGCACCACGGCCCGGAACGGCGACATCACGATTACGTTGGCAGCGCATGGGGAGGGCACGCACAGCTACGCCCTGCGTACCGACAACGTCGCGGGATCAGTGCGCGCGCAGACCGTCACCCTTCGACAGGGCGTGCCGGCCACACTCACGTGGAAGGTGAAACGGGCGCGCCCGGATACTCCGTGGGCTGTGGTGGCGATCGGGGACGGGAACGTTGCGCGCAGGCGGGAACTGTTTGTGCATTGATGGCATGGCCGCAGCGGCGCGTGCTACGTGTTGACGAACATTCCCATCGTCTCGCCAACGCGCACCGCGCGCTCCGCCGCCCACTCGGGGTTGAGCTGCACGTGGTGCTGCGGAAAGAGCAGCACCACGGTTGAGCCGAGCAGAAAGCGTCCCATCTCGTCGCCCTGTTTGAGCGTGACGGCGCCCGGCTCGTAGTGCCACTCGCGCAACGTGCCGGGCCGTGGCGGATTCACCACACCATGCCACACGGTGCCCATGCTGCCCACAATGGTGGCGCCCACCAGCACCATCACGAAGGGCCCGCGAGCCCCGTCGAACACGCAGACCACACGTTCGTTGCGTGCAAACAGTCGCGGCACACCGCGCGCGGTCGCGGGGTTCACCGAGAACAGCGCGCCGGGTACGTGGATCATGCGAGTCAGCGCACCATCGCACGGCATGTGAATGCGATGATAGTCTCTGGGGCTCAGGTACATCGTGGCGAAGTTGCCGTTCACAAAGTGCGCGGCCAGTGATTCGTCACCCCCCACAAGCACCGTCGTGGAGTAGAGGTGTCCCTTGGCCTGAAAGATCTGGTCGCCGTCTATCGTGCCCACCTGACTGATGGCACCGTCCACAGGGCAGACGAGGTCCGCGGTATCGAGCGGGCGCACACCGGGCTTGAGGGCGCGCGTAAAAAACTCGTTGAAGGTGGCGAAGCGCGTGATGTCCGGCTCGGCGGCTTCGTACATGTTCACACCGTAGCGTGCCACAAACCAGCGGATGACCGCAGTGGTGACCGCGCCCAACTCGGCGGACGCAAAACGTCCGGCGAGTGTGGTGAGCAACTGCTTGGGAAGCAGATGTTGCAGCAGGACAGCGGGGGATGCGGGCACGGCGCTTTGTTGCGGGGATTGCTGAGGTGTTCGCGATGATTGCGTGGTGGACGCGGCTCACCGGATCGCTGAGGTTCAGGCGGAGCAAGCGCCGCACCGTAAATCGTTAACCGTTCACTCCTACCGTAAACTAAAAGCGCGATCCCGAACACGCGCCCGGATGGCAGTAATGACCGACAAACCGTGAACGGGGAACTGTTTACTGTTTACGGTTTTCCGCCCGTTACGCACTCCCGGCGTACCGTTGGGATCGCGCCTTGAGTAAACGGTAACGGTTTACGGTTGACGCTCACCCTTTCTGGTCTCTTTTGCCCAGGAGTCACGCAGGCTCACAATGCGATTGAATACCAATCGCTCCGGCGTGCTGTCCTCCGGCTCACTCATGAAGTACCCCGTGCGCTCAAATTGGTAGCGCGAGCCAATCGGATCACCCGCCACGGATGGCTCTATCTTCGCGTCGGTAATCACGACCAGCGACGCCGGATTGAGCGTGGACAAAAAATCTTCGCCCTCAGGTACGTCGTCGGGATCGGGCTGCGTGAAAAGGCGATCGTACAGCCGCACTTCGCAGCCAAGTGCGTGCTGCGCCGACACCCAGTGAATGGTGCCCTGCACTTTGCGACCGTCCGGTGCATTCCCGCTGCGCGTTTCCGGGTCGTAGGTGCAGTGCAGCTCAATCACGTTGCCGTTTGCGTCCTTGATCACGTCGGTGCAGGTAATGAAGTATCCAAAGCGCAGACGCACTTCGCGGCCTGGTGCCAGGCGATAGAACTTTTTCGGTGGATCTTCCATGAAATCATCGCGATCAACCCACAGCTCGCGCGAGAACGGGACGTCACGCGTGCCGGTCTTGGGCACATCGTGGGGATAGTTCTGTCCCTCGAGCATGTCGACCTGCCCTTCGGGATAGTTCGTGATCACCACTTTGAGCGGGTTGAGCACGCACAGGACGCGTGGCACTTCCATGTTGAGGTCGTTGCGCACGGCGTGTTCAAACGTGGCGATTTCGACGCGTGCATCTTTGCGTGCGACACCGATGGTGTCGGCAAACGTACGGATCGCCTCCGCGCGCACCCCGCGACGACGCAGGCCGGCAATCGTGGGCATGCGCGGATCATCCCACCCGTGCACGTGCCCGTCGTTCACAAGACGCAGCAGTTTGCGCTTGCTCAGCACCGTGTAGTCCAGTTCGAGACGCGCAAACTCGATTTGCGTTGGCGGATTTGTGAATCCTGCGGCCTCAACCAACCACTCGTAGATATCACGATTGTCCTTGAACTCGAGTGTGCACAGCGAGCGCGTAATGCCTTCAATCGCGTCGCTCAGTCCATGCGCAAAATCGTAGAGAGGATAGATCTTCCACTCGTTGCCACGACGATAGTGGTGGGCGTCGCGACGAATACGCAGCAACAACGGATCGCGCATGATCATGTTGGGATGCGCCAGATCGATCTTCGCGCGCAGCACGTGCGCACCGTCGGCAAACTCACCGGCTTTCATGCGGCGCAGCAGGTCGAGATTTTGTGCCGGCGTGCGGTCGCGGTACGGTCCCGGCACGCCTGGTGTGGTGACCGTACCGCGGTTCGTCCGGATTGCTTCTTCCGTCTGCGAATCGACGTACGCCTGGCCCTGCTCCACCAGACGCTCCGCAATCTCGTAGAGTCGCTCGAAGTAGTCCGAGGCGTAATACTCCCCGTCCCAGTCGAAGCCGAGCCACCGCACGTCCTGCTTGATGGCCTCGACGTACTTCATGTCTTCGGTGAACGGATTCGTGTCGTCGAAACGCAGATTGCACGTGCCACCGAACTCCCGCGCAATGCCAAAGTTCAGGCAAATCGACTTGGCGTGCCCCAAGTGCAGAAAGCCGTTGGGCTCGGGGGGAAACCGCGTGGCCGGCGCTCGGCCAAAGCGACCGGTTGCAATGTCGTCGATGACCAGCTCACGAATGAAGTCGCGGCGCGGCGTTGAATCGGTGGAGTGCGTATCAGACACGTGAGTCGGGTGTGCGGGAGATGGACCGGTAAGTTAACGAGCCGCAATGCGCTGGCGCAGCAGACTCGCGTCAGGTCACCGCGGCGCGCACCTGATAGCGCGGCTCACGCCACGCCTCCGTGTCCAGCACCTCTTCGAGTATCTCCACCGCTCGATCAATGTCGGCAAAGCGCAGGTAGAGCGGTGTGAGCCCGAATCGCATCACATCAGGATCGCGGAAATCGCCAATGACACCGCGCGCGATGAGAGCCTGCACGATGGCATACGCGTGCGGATGACGGAACGCCACGTGGCTTCCGCGCGGCGCGCCCCGTGGCGGGCCCACCAACTCGAGGCCGAAGCGCGCGCACCGTTCCGAGACGCCGTCGATCAGCAACTCGGCGAGCTCGCGTGATTTTTGCGCGACACGTTGCATGTCGGCCTGCAAGTGCAGATCCACGCCGACTTCGAGTGCCGTGACGCTGAGAATGGACGGCGTCCCGCACAAGAACCGGTCTACCCCGGGTGCCGGCTCGTAGCCATCAACAAACGCGAACGGTCGGGCGTGCCCCATCCAGCCACCGAGCGGTGACTCGAGCACGTGCTGATGCCGGTCGGCCACAAAGAGAAACGCGGCGGCCCCCGGACCACCGTTGAGAAACTTGTAGCCGCATCCCACGGCCAGATCGGCGTTGGCTGCGTTGAGATCAATGGGCACGGCACCGACGCTGTGACTGAGATCCCACAGTACCATCGCACCACGGGCGTGTGCGGCCGCTGTCATCGCGTTCATGTCATACACATCGGCGGTTTTGTAGTGCACGTGCGTGAGCACCACCAGCGCCGTGTCGTCGGTGATCGCGGCGGCCAGCGCATCGCGCGACACAAGATTGAGTGTGTGCCCCGCGTTCATCGTGTGCAGCGCCGACTCGATCATGTACAAGTCGGTCGGAAAATTGCCAGGCTCCGACAGCACGACCGAGCGACCCGGCCGTGCCTGCAACGCCGCGACAATCAGCTTGTACAAATTGACCGACGTTGAGTCGGCAACAATCACTTCGTGGGCGTTCGCGCCCACCAGCCGCGCGAGCTTGGCACCCACGCGCTGCGGCGCCTCGATCCAGTGATTCGACGTCCAGCTGCGAATGAGATCAGTGCCCCACTCGCGCGTGATCACATCGGCCACCCGGGCGGCGGTGGCTTTGGGAAGCGCGCCGAGCGAGTTCCCATCGAGGTAGATCACATCGGGTGGCAGCGTAAACAGGTCGCGAAACTCGCGCAGCGGATCGGAGGCATCACGCTCGGCGCTGGACCGGCTCGTGTGACCGGGGGACATCGGGATAGCGGCGTCGGTGTTCACGTTCATTGCTCCACACGCGGGACGAAAAATGCTCAAGCAAGAAATATGCACAGGGGGCCGCCGCTTGCCCTGCGTGCGCCCCGCGCCGTAGCTTCGCTGCCGTCGCAATTCTCCCTCTTTCCACCCATGCCGTGTCTGAGAAACTCGCCCTCTGGCTTCGTCTCCGGGCCTATCGATTCGACCACCTGGTTCCGCCGCATTTGTGGGACCATGTGGTGGCCGCGTTCGGGTCGACGGACGCGTCAACGCTTGCGTTCGCCAACAAACTCGCCCGCAAGCTGGGATGGTCGAGTGCGTTTGCACGGCGCGCCATCGAAGAATACCGGAAGTTCGTGTACCTCGGCGTGGTGAGTGATTTCAGTGTCACACCGTCCAAGGTGATCGATCAGGTGTGGCACGAGCATTTGTTGTTTACGCGCGCGTACCGCGAGTTCTGTCGCGACGTGCTGAAGCGGGATTTCGATCACAATCCCGAGCTTGTCCCGAGCGGCGAGCAGATCGCGGTGTACGAGGCGCAGTATCAGGCAACGCTTGATCTGTATCACCGGGAGTTCCACGTGGCGCCACCAGCGGCGTTCTGGAGTATTCCGAAGTTCAACACCGATCCGGCGCGACGCCGCGCGTCCAACCCACCGGCGCGTGATGCCGTCGCGTCTACCGCGGCGGACACGGACACGCCACTCTATCTCTCCTTCGATGGTCAGGGCGGCATCCCGTCGCGCTACGATATGGCGGAGTTTGGCGGTGGCGATGGATACGCCGGTGCTGGCGGTGGCAGTGATTGGAGTGGCGACTCGTCGGACAGCGGCTCCTCCGACGGGGGTTCAGACGGAGGCAGCTCCAGTTGTTCGTCGGGGTGCGGGGGCGACTGAGCACAGTGCGCGCGTCAGTGCCGTCGTCAGCGCTTCGACTGGCGCGGGTTGTACGTCGTGAGACAAGTTGCAAGGTCCGTTCTCGGCGTCGATGTCCGTGAGCGTACCGTTCCTGCTCAGCCAGGTTGCATGAACCTCTGCTTCGTGCGCCGTCTATTCTTCCGCCGCACACGCGGCACCGCCGTCATTGTGCGGTCGCGGCTACCCAAAACGCAAAAAAGTTGCCAACGGCGTTGCCGAGTGAGCCGATCAGTACGGCGGGCAGTACGAGATCGGCGCGCCCGAGACTGCGGGCCAGCGCCAGCGCCGACGTGCCGCCGCCCACGTTGGCTTGGGACGCAACGGCGGCGAGATCAGGATCCAGCTTGAACAGGCGCGCGACGACCACGGTGACGGCACCGTGCACCAGCACGACAATGCCGGCAAATGCGAGCAGCGCGACGCCCAGCGCACCGAGTCCGGCCAAGGCCCGCAAATCGCAAAATGCGCCGATCACGTTCAGGAACAGGTAGACGGCGAACATCCCGACCAGGCGAGGGCCGCGCAGTCGGCTGACCGCCGGTACCTGCGCAAGGATCAATGCGATGCCTGTCAGCACGAGCATGAACGGAATGGCGACGCCACGGGCCTTGAGCTGCGCCGCCAGTTCCGTCGCGGCGAACACGGCGCCGAACCCGAGCGCGAGCACGATCGCGAGATCGACCGGATGCACCGACTCCGTATCCTCTTCGATTCCGAGCAGCGGCCCGCCCGGTGCGCGCTGAGTGCGAGCGACGCCCTTGAACAGTGGGGCGAGCACACGCGGCATGAGCAGGGTGGCCACCATCCAGAGCGCAGTAATGATGTTGTCGGCCACGATGCTGCCAGCGTACAGCGCGCCTTCGCGCACCACGTTGTATTCCAACGCCACGGCATTGAAGTTGATGCTGCCGCCGATGTACGTGCCGGTGAACATGCCAGCGAGCGCGTAGTGCTTCTCTCCGAACACATCGGCACCACCCACAAGTTGTACTGCGGCGAGTGCTCCGAGCGCCGTGCCCACCGCACCGGCGACAAACAGCAGCAGCATCGGCGCGCCGGCCCGCAGCACGTGACGCAGGTTGACGCCCAGAACTAGCCAGAAAATCGCGAGGGGGGCCACGTACTCAAAAATGCCGTCGTATACCGGCACGGGTACGGACTCGGTCGAGCCGGCGGGAATCACTCCGAGATTCGCGAGTACGGCCGTGATGAGGATGCCGAGCAGCGCCGTGCCCGCGTGCCGCAGAACGGTGTGGCGCACGAGCCATTCCGACAGCACCACCACCAGCGAGAGTACCGCCAGAATGAAGAGCGGCTGGGTCATCAGCGAGCCATGCGGGGTGGTCAGTCCTTGCGATACACCAGCGCGAGCACGCGCGAATCGCTTTCCGTCGGAAACGAGAGTCGTACGCCGTCCCAGACGGCGGCAGCGGCCTCCCCGGTGGTCGCCGTGAGTGTAACCGCACCGGCGTTTTGCGTCCACGTGCCGCGCGTTGTGTCGGCGAAGGTCGACGGAAATCCGGCCACTGTCTCCCGCGTCGTCATGGCCATGACAAACTGTCCGCCGACCTGCATGGCCATCGTGCTCGCCGTGATCTCGAGCACAAACCCGCTGTCGTTGAAGAGCGTGAACGGCAGCGCCAGCGCGTTGACCGTGTTGAGGGTGAAGGCACCGGCTACCGGATCGTTCGGGCTTGGCACGGGTGCCACCGGACCGGCCGGCGAGTCGCTGCTGCACGCCGCGAGCGTGACGAGCGTCGCGGCGGCCAGTAGGTTTCTGATGGTCCGCCGTAACGAGTGCCCCCATCCACGCGTCATATCCACACTATGCCTCACTCCATGCGTACGTCTGGTCATCGCGGATTCCTGTTGGCCTGTGTGGCCATCGTAAGCACGGCAGCGTGCAGTGGTGACTCGGTGCAACCCGGGCCGGAGTATCCGAGCACACTTGATGTGTTCACGCCGGGGAACATCTTCAGTCCGCC
>JBBRDP010000161.1:0-7766 GCA_038203795.1 Gemmatimonadales bacterium | reverse complement strand
ATGATTCAGCACGCACCCATGCACATGCCCGTGGTCATGCCCATGACCGCCGCCATCGCACCCGTCTTTGCGGCGCGTTATCCAACGCTCGCCATTATTTTTGACAACCTGCACTCCATGCATGATGTCATCAGCGATATTCTCGCCAACGACAGCGTGCCGCGGAATGAAAAGCGCACGCAGATTCTGCTCGCGGCCTCGCGCTATCGCGACAGTACGTCGTATATCATGCCGGACTCCGCGTGGCGGGTGATGTCGATTGAGATGGGCGTGGAGAATCAGGGCGGGCCGGCCGTGGGCTTCACGGCGGCGTTTCCAATGCCCACGGTGTCACGCGGTGCGGTGATGCAGCATGATGACCTCACGGGCAAACACACGGGTATGGGATGGGGTGAGATGAAGGGTGGTGTGCACAAGCATCCGCCGGAGTGATACGAATAGCGCTGCCGGCAGAGGCAGTGCACGAGTCACCCACTCAGTACAACTCGCGTCCGTTACCGAGCAGGTTGACCAAGCAGTCGCGGCCCGGGTTGCGGCAATTCGTCACGATGCGGCGTAGGACACTCGGCTCCCAGCCATCCACCCAGCTGGCATGGACCGAGTATCCACCCCGTGTACTGATAGGGTACACGTCCGACGTGAGGCGCCAGAAGGCGCTGTTCATCCCGGACGTCACCGGCCAGTGGAAGATCTCCGTTGCGTTTCACACTACACTTCACGGGTCTCCCACTCGACCGCCCATGACGCCTCCTGCTGCCACTCGTTCCGCGCCTGCCCGCCACGCGTCGGCCCACGCTGTGTCCCCGGCGCAGTCGGCTGCCACCGCCCGGGCACGAACGGGCGCGGCCGAACGTCGCGTGCCATATCGCCTGGTGCTGGTCATCGGCATGCTTCTCGTCGCGGCAGCCGTTATCGTTGCCACGAATCCGGCGCCAGCTGCAACGATGGACGCATCGTACGTCCGCCTGATGCGCGGCATGGCGATGATCAAGGCTTTAATTGTTGTCATCGCCGCTGCGGTGTTGTGGTGGCGGTTTGCGCGGCCGGTGCCCGGGCTATTTGCCGTGGGCTACCTGCTCGGCGCCTGGCTCATGGTCGCGGCAACGGCGCTCATCTGGCAGCTTTCGACAATCGGCGCGGCCGCGACTGTGTTTCACACCGGCGAGCTGTCGCTGCTGCTCCTCGCCTGGCGCGACACCCGCAGTCGCTAACCCGCAGTCGCTGACGCGCGGTCAGCTTCTGTACCGGCTCTGCACCGGCCGCACCGGCCGCACCGGCCGACGCCGCTATGGACGTCGGCCGGAAGATCACATTGCAGGCTACAACACGTGTTTCATCTGATCTCCGCAGCAGATCTCCGAGTGCTTCATGTCCTCGGGACACGGGCACGCCTTCTCGTACACCAACTGCGCACCGCACTTCTCGCACTCGTACCGTTCTCCAACTTTGCGTGACATAACCGCCTCACATGCATTGGGGTTCACGATCGTTGCAGCGCGAACGGGACGCTGGCGCCACATAGGGTCTCCCGCTGAACGGGGCCCTGCAGCGCCACGAAGACGCCTGAGAGGGTCTACTCCGACGCGCCCTTAACGATCCGTGTTGAGCAACCCCAGCTTGAGCGCCAGCTTCACGTAGTCCGTGCGATGTGTGATGTGCAGCTTCTCATTGATGCGTTGCTTGTACGTGTCGACAGTTTTCGGACTGATCGACAATCGCTCTCCGATCTCCGGTGCCGTATAGCCTTCCGCGAACAGTTTGAGCACCACCTGTTCGCGGTCGGTGAGTCGATCAAACCGTGAGCGGTCATCGGCGTGCTCGTCCTTGCGCGCCAATCCGCGGGCCAGCGCGCGCGCCGCCGAGGGCTGCACGTAGATGTCGCCCGCAGCTACGGTGCGTACCGCGTCGACGAGTTCGCGTTCGGCCACGGTCTTCAGCAGATACCCTGCTGCGCCGGCCTCGAGCAGCGCAACGAGATGTTCGTCTTCGCTGTGCATGGTGAGCACGAGCACGCGACGCGTCGACGGGCTGTCGTCATCCGTTTTGCGCGCCACATTTGCCTTCACGAGCTCGCGAGTCGCCGCCAGCCCATCCATCTCCGGCATCGACAAGTCCATCACCACCACGTGCGGATCGAGCCGCTCGGCGAGCGTCAACGCCTCGCGACCGGTGCCTCCCTCGCCCACCACCATGATGTCCTTGGCCGTGGCCAGCACGGCCTTGAGTCCTGCTCGAACGATCGCGTGATCGTCAATAAGCACTACGCGAATGAGGTCTGGACGCATCGGGACAATGTGGCCCGCGCGCGCGCCTCCAGCAAGGTCGCGTCTTTGCACGCTGACGAACGTCCGGCACGCAACGCGCTCAGGAGTTCACGTGTCCGGATGCTCAAACGCTGTTTCGCGCCGCTTGAACACCCGAAACGAATAGACGAATGACGGCAGCAGAATCACCGTACCCACGCCGAGCACTCCCAATACGAGCTGCTGCGTGATGCGGGGGCGGCCAGCTCCGTGACGGTGTGCGACGGTGGCACCATCCGGGGGAATTGCGACCAGGCCCATCCCCACACCAAAAACGAACCTTGTGCGGCGGCCGCAATCACGGCCGCCAGCCACCGAGGGCGCCAGAGCGACCAGAGGCCACCGAGTCCGGCGATGGCCGTCACCACATGTATGCCCTGCGCGACATGGCCGGAGGTGAGCCCTTCGTACACAAGCGGTGCGTTGCCACGTGCGAATACAATCGTGAGGGTGCCGGCGATGAACACACATACCGCCGCGTGCATCGCACGTTCACGGAAATCGTTCTTGAGTTCCGTCTCGCTACTTTCCCAGGCGAGATACACTGCTGCCAAATGCGCGAATAGAGCCAGCGTGAGCACGCCCACCGAGAGCGTGAACGCGTTGAGCCACGGCAACATATTCAGCTCGGCAAATGTGCGCGACGCATCGCGCGGCACGATGGGTACATTCCCGCTGGCCACCGCACCGAGGCACACACCGAGCAGCACCGGCGTGGCCACGCTGGACATCGCACACACGCGTCCCCACTGGCGTTGCACGGCGTCGACTTTGCTGTCGTAACTGCGGAACGTGAAGGCCGAGCGGCAAGCGTGCCCACACAGTGTAATGCCGGCGGCGGAGCTGCGCCCGATCGACTCCGCCGCGCCACCGCAAACACTTGACGAGCGACTCGTCGAGTGGACCGTGCGTGGCGTGCTGCTCCCGCCGCAACCATCCACACGCAGTGCGCTCGCGTATCCCGTGGGCGCGAAAAAACCGGGCGCACTGCGTCGCGAGCAGCGCGAGGTCACCACGGCGTTTCATGCCGAGTTGTCACTCATTGCGCCCGACCGAGCGCTCTCCGAAGAGATTGCTCGCGTGCTCGAGGCGGGTTCCGTGCGAGGAGCCGACTGCTGACATCTCGCCACGGCGCTGTACGTTTCGTGTGTAATTCGGATGGCATTGACCAGCAGCGTCGGCGCGTGGTGTTTATCGCCAACGACGTGCGGGGGCGGCGCGGAGCTACCCGCCGTTGGCGCGCGCTCAGACTCGGTGTCATCCATCACGATATCAAACCAGACGATCCGTTGGCGCATGGCGATGTCACTGCGGGCGGATGCCCTTGCGGCCGGATCACGCCCGTATGTAGTGTCGGGCACATGAAAACGCCGATGCGCCGTTACTCTGCACTACTCGCCGGACCGCTGACGTCCGTGCTCGCGGTTGTCGCCTTGGTCGCCGCCTGCACTCACAACCTGCAACTGGTGCCGCCGCCTCCAACCGCTGCCGTCACGACCACCGCCGGCCCGTGGACAAGCATGATTTTTGCCGCACGCACCGACAGTGGCGTGTTCGTGATCGATCTCGGCTGGGGGCGCGCCTCGACAGGGTTGCGCTCAGTGTTGTCGCAGATCAACGCCGATACCGCCGACGTCCGTTGGGTGTTTCTTACACACGCGCACCGTGATCATATCGGTGCCTGGAAGAGCGTAACCGATGCCGTTTTTGTCATGGGGCGCGATGAAGTGCCCGGTTTTGTCGGAGAGTCATCGTACAAGGGGTTCGGGCCGAGAATGGGCGAGTTCCTCAACGATACGCATCGTCCGCACAAAGACTCGGTCACCATTGTCGCGCTCGGTGGCGACACATCGTTCGTGTTCGGCCAGGACACCGTGCGGTCGTACGCGGTACCGGGACACACGCCCGGCAGCACCGTGTATGTGTTTCGCCAAACGCTCTTCGCGGGCGACGCAGCCAATTACGGTGCCCTTGCCGGATTCCGCGGGGCGCTGCGCGTCTACTCCGATAGCGTGCAGCAGAGTCACGAGTCCATGCGCGCACTGTTCGCGCGGTTCGACTCGTCGGGTGTGGAGATACGAACGCTCTGTACGGCGCATGGAAAGTGTGCGGCGATGGACTCGGCGCTCCGGTCGCGGGTTGCGCGGTAGCAGTTCTGGCCTTGATTGAGAAGACAAGCCAACCCATTCGAGTCGCTTCAGCCTCTCGGAGACTGCGCAACACTCCGCGAGCTATTCGCGCGTACGATACAGCAGGATCCGTTCGAGATCATCGTTGTCTTTGGCCACCACGTACGCGCCGCTTTTGGTGACGAGCACAAGACGGTGGTTCGCGGGCAGCGCCACGGTCGTCAGCCGTACCCCGCGCGCGAGATCGATCACATCCCAGAACTCAGGCCCGGGCGGGTCCATGCGATGCACGGGAATCCAGGCGAGCTGATCGAAGGTGTACATGCGGCGCACGCCGTCGCCGGAGCTCACGGGCGGCAGCGACCGCGGCATGTCTGGCACGACGTAGCGAGGCGGGGCGAAGCTCGGCATCGACTTGCCGATCTGCGCAGACACGTCGCTCATGGTTTTTTCGATTAGCGCGATTGAGCCGTTGGTCGTCGTCTGCACATACTCGTCCCACCCCGCTTGGGAGACCGGCACGGGGTTGAACGGCAGGTAATAATTGGCGATCGGCGCCAGCGTTCGCTCCAGCACCCGCACACGATATTGGGCCGCGTGTACGAAGAGCAGCCGACCATCTGCGGTTGGTGCCCAGAGGTTGTACGCGCCGTACGGACCGAGCCCGAGGCCGCTTGTCCTGGCACCGGTCGCATCACGACCGCTGGGGGTTCGTAGCACTCCGACGGGAAGCCGCTCCAGCGTGTCGGTGGCTCCAGTGCTGATGGAATAGCGCACGATGGGCATCGTGTCGAGCATTCCGCCGGTGCCAGCCACCGGACGCCCGGTCACCGAATCAATCTCAGGCGCGCGCGAGGACGGCACGCCGTACACATGCCCGAGTGTGTCCGCCGAGGACAAATACGGCTGCGCCACGGAGAGGAGGAGCGCTCGGGTGTCGTTCGCGGTGGGGTCAGTTCTCAGGGAGACCGTCCGTCCGCGACCGGTGTTCACGCTGATCACAGGGAACGGAGACAAGGCAAAACCCTGCAGAATGGCCACGGAGTCCCGGTGTACCTTGGCGGCCCAGCTCACCCGTTCATATTCGCCCGGGCCTCCGCCTTGCGAACCCAGCGGTTCGCGCGTGCCGCTGGCCATGTTTACACGCCAGAGCACACGCTCGCCAAGGTCGGGCACGACCAGGACACTGTCCCAGAACTCGGCCGGTCGCGTCACCCGCGTATAGGTGCCGGGCAGCGTGTCCACCGCAGCCGTCCACTCCAGAATCGGTATGGGTGCCGGCAACGCGAGCGAGGGTACGCGGTCGGCGCAGGCTGCGGCCGCGCCGGCCGTAGCGACGCTCAGCGACACCAGCACACGGAGGCGGAGGGATCTGGGCATGCGCGAAGATGGTGCGCTGCACCACTGAGGGAAAGGGGAACTACGCCAGCCCGGTGATCGGGGCCACGCTTGGGATTTGAGTCGCAACCGGTAGATTCCATTTCCAACCCGGCGCCGCTTCCCGGTGTCCAATCGTTCGACCCGTCTCCCGCGAATGATCCCCTCACGCCCTGTTCTTTGGCGCACCCTGCTGCTCGGCCTGGTCCTCGGCCTGAGCGCCTGTGCGAGCACCACTCAGTCGCGCCCCGCGTTCGTGGGCGGTAAGGAGGGCGCGATCCTGCGCGCACGCGCCGACAGTCTGCGCTATCCGTACACCAAGGCCGACATCGACTTCATGAGCGGGATGATTCATCATCACGCGCAGGCCATTGTGATTTCACGCTGGGCACCCACGCACGGTGCCGACGCGGCGGTGGTACGACTGACCGAGCGCATCATCAATGCGCAGAGCGATGAGATCAAGCTCATGCAGATGTGGCTTGAAGATCGCAATCAGACACCGCCGGTGGTGGACTCCGCCGGTAACGTGGCCATGGCCGGTCACGCCGGACACAACATGCCGGGCCACGATATGTCGAGCATGGGTGGTATGGGTGGTATGGGTGGTATGCCCGACATGCCGGGTATGCTCACCGACGCGCAGCTCAAGGAACTGAACGCCGCGCGCGGCAGTGAGTTCGACCGGTTGTTTCTCACCTTCATGATGCAGCATCACCGCGGCGCCGTCACCATGGTAAAAACGCTCTTTTCTTCAGCCGGGGCCGGTCAGGACGAAACGATTTTCAAGTTTGCCAACGATGTCGAAGTGGATCAGTCCACGGAGATCAAGCGCATGCTCACGATGATGCTCGAGTTCGGGTTTGCGCCACCGTTTGAATAGCACGTTTGCATTGCGCGCTTGAACACCATGGTTTGTGCAGGTTTTTGCAGGATTGTTTTCACGCTCGTCAACTCAGAGGACACCGCATGATCGCATTATTGCACCGCCCGTCTGGTGCGCTCGCCGTCGCAGGCCGTTTTGCAACGGTCGCCGCACTCGCCGGCCTCGCGGCCTGCTCCAGCAGCAAGCCCGAAACGGCACCACGCCCCACGCCGGCCACCGATCCGCGCGTCGGCCTCAAGGCCGGTCTGTTCGACGCCGGTGAAGCCGTGTCGAACATGCGCGTCACGGCCAGGGCCGTGTCGCCCGACGGATTCCTCGGCGTGACCAACTCCGATCTCGCGTTCACCGGCAACTACGCGATTCAGGGCAACTACAACGGCCCGGTGATCTGGGACGTGTCCAACCCGAACAAGCCCACGCTGGTCACGGCGTATCCGTGCCCGGCATCGCAGAACGATGTGTCGGTGTACAAGAATCTCATGTTCATGTCGGCCGAAGCGATGAATGGCCGCACCGACTGCATGCCCGGTGGTGTGCGCGAAACGGTGAGCCCGATTCGCATGCGCGGTGTGCGCGTGTTCGACATCAGCAACATCAAGGAACCAAAGCTGGTCGCGAATGTGCAGACGTGCCGTGGTTCGCACACGCACACGGTGCTCGAAGATCCGAAGGACAAGCAGAACGTCTACATCTACGTCTCCGGTTCGTCGGGCATTCGTTCCTCAGAAGAACTGGCTGGTTGCGCCGGCGATGCCGCGAGCAATGACGCCAGCTCATCGCGCCTGCGCATTGAAATCATCAAGGTGCCACTCGCTGATCCGTCCAAGGCGGCGGTGGTTGGCAAGGCCAATATCTTCGCCGGCCTGCAGGCACCGCCGCGTCACGGCCCGTCCGACGCGGACAATGCGGCCGCAGCACGCGGGCTCGAAGCCGCGCGTCGCACTGGTGGCTTCATCGCGAGGAATCCGCAGTCGGGGCAGGAATCTGAAGTCCCGCGTCGCATGGTGATAACGCTGCTCGATAGCACGGTGAAGGCGCGTGGCGGATCGGGTGCAGCAACCGCCGCTGACA
>JBBRDP010000160.1:0-7876 GCA_038203795.1 Gemmatimonadales bacterium | reverse complement strand
GCTTCTGATTCGCGGCCGGACCCGAGTGGGTTTTGAGTTCAAGCGCACATCCGAACCCTCCGTCACCCCCTCCATGCGAACCGCGCTCACCGACCTGCGGTTACAACGGCTGTACGTGATTCATGACGGCTCGGACACCTTTCCGCTAACGGAGCACATTCTCGCCGTCCCGCTGGCGCGCGTTGCCGCGGACGTGAAGTTGTGGTGACGTCTGGGCTCCGGCCCGCACGTTCCCCCCCAGGGACCGCCTCGCCACCGCAGAGCGCATCGCGAAAAACGGCGCAAAGAGCCCTTTTGCGGTCGAGCGCGCTGATCGTCAGCGCCTCACCGCAGATTCGAGGTCCGTTCGTGCGAAGTCGTCCCCTTTGAACAGCAGCGGTACGTCACGCCGCTTCGCCGATGCGTAGCTGAACACGTCGCCGAAGTTGAGCGCCGCAGGATGCCCGCTGCCGTGACCATACGTGACGAAGGCCTCGTACGCGATCTCCATCTCGCGTACGTCCGGCGAGATCAGCTCGAACGCCGGCTGTCGCAGAATGTCATCGAGGAGGATGACGCCGCGCTGCCCTTTGCGTCCGTGCACGACCATGCGCGCTTCAACCACCGACACGACGCTCACGAGCGTGCGGTCAGCGGAGCGCACGATGTCGAGGAACTGCGCACGCTCCGGCTCATCGAAGACGATGGCGATCAGGGCGGACGTGTCCGCAACAATCATCGCGGAAGACCGGCGTCATCCCACGCGATCGGATTGCCGGCGTCCGGTCGATCGGGCAGCCGGTCGAACTGCGTGAGGAGCGCGTCGATCCGGTCCCCGCGTTCAACGGCGAGTTCGGCGGCGAGTCGATCCACGGCGCGTTCGACGAGCGCTGTCTTGGTCAGACCGGTGGCGCGGGCCAGACGCTCGACTTTCTCGACGACGACGGTGTTGGCAATTTGCAGGGGCATGTTCGCGATGATGAAATGTGTATAGTCAATATACACGCGCGCCAGCCGTTCGCAGTCGCGTCGCTCACGGCGTGCGCCGGCGTCAGCCGCGAAACAGCTCGTCGGCCAGCGTGCGATCGTGCCCGTACACGTCGTCGCGGAAGTTCAACACACCCTCGCTGGTCACCCACGCCGTGAAGTACAGAATGAACACCGGACGAGGCTGGGACAGATTGACCGTGGTCTCGCGGCCCCCCAGCATGACCTCGCGGATGCGATCCGGGGTCCACTCGGGGTCGTCGCGCAGCAGGTATTCGGCCAGCGCCGTGGGCTCGGCCAAACGGATGCAGCCGTGGCTGAACGCGCGTTGCTCAAGTGCGAAAATGCCACGCGCGGGCGTGTCGTGCATGTAGATGGCAAAGCGATTCGGAAACAGGAATTTTACGCGACCCAGCGCATTGTTCGGACCGGGCTTCTGGCGGATCACCGGCGCCGACTTCGTTCCGCCAATGATCTCCATGTTGTGCTCGCGCAAGTAGTTCGGATTTTTTGCGAGCGCCGGCAGGATCTCGCCACGCGTGATGCTCATGGGCACCGTCCACGTGGGACTCATCACCACTTGCGTGAGGGTGTCCGCAAAGATCACCGTGTGCGTGGCCGTCGCGCCCACCACGATCCGCATGCTGAACGCTTCGGTATCTCCCTCGAACACGTGCAGGCGAAACTCGGGGATGTTCACCAGGAGTGCGTTCGGTGGCTGCGTCTCCGGCAGCCAGCGCATGCGCTCCATGTTGACCAGCAGCGTGCGCAGGCGCTCGGCTGGTGGCACGTTCAGTTCGCGCAGGAACGCGGGACCGATCACCCCGTCCGTAGCCAGCCCATGCCGCTCCTGAAAGCGCTGGACGGACTCGACCAGCATGCTGTCGAGCATTGGCGCGCTGTCAAGCGACGCGAGATCGCTCAGCAACCGCAGGCGCTCCCTGATGTCCACGAGCACCTGCGCGCTGTCACCCGGCTTGATGCTGCGCGCGCCTTCACGCAGCGCGAGCTCGGGCCAGGCAACATCGGACAGCGCGCTCAGGTGCCGGAATGCGTCACGTAGCAGCTTGTACTGCGGGTGCAGCGGCTCGTACGCCGAGAGGTCCATCGTGCCCGCGGCCAGGGAATCCATGAGCTGTGCGAGGTTACGCTTGGCGCGGGGAATGAACCAGTCGAGATCGCGCAGGTCCTGCGTGAAGTGGCCACCGTACTTACGCGCCGCAAACCGGAAGAACTCGGCCGTGAGCGTCAGCTCTGATTCAATCGTGCAACTGTCACACCCGATGGGACGCTCGTCCTCATCGTAGCCTTTGAGGCCGGAGAGCACGATAAACGCATCCGCTGACGCGGTGAGCGAGTCGCGCACGAACCAGGCGAACTGCCTGTCGCGCCGAGCATAAAAGTCGGCCATACGCGCCGAATCCGCACGATAGTCTGGATGTTGCGTGATGAACTTCGCGACATCCGTGCTGTCGAGGGTCCGCGCGCTGTACGGCTCGGGGGTCTCGAACACCGCCGATACTCGAGACGCCTGCTCCGCACGTTCGGTGCGCTCACCTCCCGTACCGCCCAGGCACCCAGCCGCGAGCACGGTCAGGAGTGCGGCCAGCAGGCCCGTGGAACGCCGTGACGTGCTCAGCTGCCGTACACATAGAGCAGCCCGTCACCCTTGAGCGCTGCAATCATGCGCGTCATCTCAGCGCGTGGTACGGCGGGGCAACCCCAACTGCGTCCGAGACGACCTGTTTGCGAGATAAAGTTCTGGCTCACGTAGTCGGCCCCATGGATGATCACTTCGCGCGAACGCGCCTGGTCGTTCAGCCCCTTGTCCAGACCATGGAGCAGCAGCGCAGCCCCGTGCTTGGGGCTCACGATCTGCGAACCCACGCGGTACAAGCCGAGGCTCGTGGCGTGTGAGCCATTGCTATTGCTGAACCGCTCGGCCATCAGGCCGCCGGAGCCTGAACCGTGTGCCACCCAGGTACGGAGCATGAGCTCGTGCGTTTTCAGATTCACGAGTATCAGGCGCTGTGCGGTGCTCGGCTGGCTCATGTCGGCGATGGCGAGCGTGCCGCTCAACGGCTCGAGACCATGCGCGACGATGCTTTCGTAGGCCGCCTCGAACACCTCGCGAGCAATGATCCCGGTGAGGCCGGCATTGTCGTACACGACATCGGGACCGACCGCATTCCCGGTGGCGCTCGTGGACGCGTCGACCATGGGCTTGATCATCGGCACGGAAGTGGCGGAGCCAGCGGCCGCCGACAACAGCACCGCAGCGGACAGAGTGACGCACAACGGCAGCAGGCCGGGTCGAGCGGTCATAAGGGGCCGGGAACAGGGAGCCTGAGTCGGACTTGGTCGGGGCAGCAGCATGCGGGTTGAACTGCGGCAACACATAACAGACTAACCCGCTTGTCCGAAAGAAGTTCAATCCAGTCCTGCGATCGTTCTCCGTGAGGTTGGGGCTGGATCCGTTTGGGACATTCGGTTTGGTGATGGAGCACACCGTTCGATCAGTACGGTGCACCACCGCGCGCGCGAGGCTATCGGCTGGGCAGCGGGTGCTCTTGCGTGGCGTCTCATATTCTGCCGCGCCGCGCCGTAGGCTCGAATGCGTTTCGCGCCGTGCCGATTGGCGCGCCGCTGGAAACGCTCACGTATCCGGTGTTTCTGCGACGTGCCTCACGTCACGACGGGACGCTGACTCCGCTCCTCCACTCCGCGCAATGCGCCACGAAGAACAAACGGCCGACCGTGCTCAGTCACGGATCATGCGGGTGGCCAAACGGTTTGTTCGGCCTGTGATCCGTCCGGCGAGTTGATCCGCGTTCGGTCCCTCCTTGACACCCCGAAAGCGCGAGTGCGTTCATTCGCCATGCGCCTGATTTGCCGACCATCTCCCCGTCACGGACAGGGCGTGTATGCGGAGACGACGATTGCCCAACATGCGTTGGTCATCGAATACACTGGTGAACTGATATCCCACGAGGATGCGGAGGCTCGCTACCCCACGGCGGACGGCCGTGAGGATCCTGAGCACACGTTTGTGCTGCAACTCGATGATGCGCGCGTCGTCGACGCCAACGTGGGTGGCAACGATGCGCGCTTCATCAATCATTCCTGCTCACCGAATCTCGAGCCCATCGCGATCGGTGATCACCTGTGGCTGGTGGCCCTACGGGACATCGCCGCAGGCGAAGAGTTGGGGTATGACTACGCGATTCAGCTCGACGAGCCACATACCGCAGCGCGAAAGCGACGGTTCCCGTGTGCGTGCGGTGCGGCGAATTGCCGCGGCACATTGCTGCGAGCCAAGCGCACGCCGCTGAGCGCCGAAGTGCGCGCGGCCCAGCAGGAGGTGGCGCGCCGGTTGCGGGCAATCATAGCCGCCGAGGCCAACGAGCCCGCATTGTAGATTTCCGGTACGAACACAGCCATGCACGCGGTGGCGGTGTACCGGCCGTATGTCACCTTGTCCAAACATGTCTGCGTGCTACGTGTCAGCCCCACAATCTGCTTCACCTCCGGTTGCCAAATGGCGCCGCTGGGCCACCTGGTCGAACCTGCTGTTGATCGCGGTTGCCCTATGGGCCGCCCCTCGGCTGCTCCCGCACGTGGGCGCGTTGCTCGGCCTTCGCGACGCGGCCGCGCGACGTCCGGCGCTCAGCGTGACGACGCGGGACGGTCGGCTGCTGACCAGTGATAGCCTGCGTGGTCGTGTGGTGCTGGTGAACGTGTGGGCCACTTGGTGCGCGCCGTGTCGCGTGGAAATGCCGGCCTTGCAACAGATTGCCACCGCCTATGCGAGTGACAGTCTGGTGGTGCTCGGCCTCTCCGTCGATCGGGGACCGGCGGCCGACGTCGATGCATTCCTGGCCGAACGCGGCATTACATACCCCGTCGCAATTGTGGACGAGCGCACGCTCGCCGAGTTGGGCGGGGTGCGCGGATATCCCACCAGCATTTTACTCGACCGCGACGGCGTCATTCAACACGCCGTGATGGGTCCGATCGGGCCCGTCACCTTGCGGCCGGCCATCTGGCGACTACTGCGCAACAACGCGGAGGGCTTGTAGTGGCGCGCGAACAATCCGGCTCCCCCGTTGAGCGGTATGTGCCCTTGCATGTTCAGCTTGCCACCAACACCGTACTCGTCGTACTGCACGCCGACGCGCGTGCATGGCTCCCTTCGCTCGCGCAGCGCCATGCGGAGAAACGCGTGCTCGCCACGCATCGGCGCTTGCCGGTCGTGCAGGCCTTGCGGCGGGATCTCGATGTGCTTGGCGTGCGCAACGCAGAACTCTCGCACACGCACGGAGTGGCGGGAATACCTGCGGAGCTCGTGGCCGATACGGTTGTCATCAGACTGCCCACCGAGAAGCTCGCGTTTCATCAACTGCTGTACGACGCGACGCGCATCTTGCGGGCGGGCGGCACCTGTCTGGTGTACGGCGGAACGAACGAAGGCATCAAAACGGCCGCGCGCACGTTGCAGTCGGTGTTCGGGCACGTACGCGTGCTCGCGCATAGTGGTGGACATCGGTTGCTCGCGGCCACGCATTCCGACGCAGTGGATGACGTGTTTTGCGAGACGCTCGCGGCGCCGTATCACGACACGTCGGTGTTTCGTGAATCGATCGTGACGGTGCGCGGGCTGTCGTTGACGATCAGTTCGCGGCCTGGTGTATTTTCCTGGGAGCATCTTGACGAAGCGTCGGCGGTGCTGGCGGAGGTCATGGCCATTCCACACGGCGCCGACGTGCTCGATCTCGGATGCGGATCCGGCGTGCTGGGGGCCGTGGCGGGAACGCTGTCAGGCGGCGGCGCGGTCACGCTCGTCGATGCGGACAGCGAAGCCGTGCGCTGCGCCACCCGCACGATGCAGTCGACACCCGTCGCGTCGTGGCGTGTGCTCGCCAGCGATGTGACAAGCGACGTGCAGGGCGAGTTGTTCGATGTCGTGGTTTGCAATCCGCCATTTCACACGGGCAAAGCTACCGACCTCGCGCTGCCGATTCGATTTATCGAAGAAGCGCACCGTGTGTTGCGAAACGGTGGCCGGCTGTTGCTGGTGGCGAATCGCACGTTGCCCTACGAAAAAGAGTTCGAGCGCGTGTTCGGCAATCGGCGCACCGTGCACGATGGCACACGGTTCAAGGTGCTCGAAGGGACGCGCCGCTAACGGTCGCGTGCCGCAGCGCGCGCGCCGCGTAGCGCGTGTTCGAGGGCGTCACATTCGTTGGCCGACAACACGCGCCACTCTCCGGGCGCGAGCGCGCCGAGCGTGAGCGGCCCGAACTGCTCGCGGTGCAAGTCGCGCACGTGATTGCCAACTGCGGCGAACATGCGCCGCACTTGATGGTAGCGCCCTTCCGTGAGTTCCACGCGTGCGGTGAGCGGATCAATCGCCTCAACACGCGCCGGAGCAAGCGGTTTCGTTTCGCCGTCGAGCATCAGCGCGCCGCTGGCAAACACGCTGGCGGTGTCCTCGCGCATCGGTTCGGCCAGCTGCGCCCGATACGTGCGGGGCACATGTGATTTGGGCGATGTCAGCCGATGCAACAACTGTCCGTTATCGGTGAGCAGCAGCACGCCGGTGGTGTCGCGATCAAGACGTCCCACGGCCGACATGATGGGGGTACGCCGTGTGAACCGCGATGGCATGAGGTTGTACACCAGCGGGTTCCGGTCTTCGGTGGAGCAGACATAGCCAGCGGGTTTATGCAACATGATGACGGAATCCGGCGGCGGATCGAGCGGTTCGCCGAGCACGCGGAGACTCGCGTGCGCCGGCGCTGTTCGCTCCGCGTCGGTGAGCACCGTGCCGTCGGCGAGCTGGATGCGCCCGACCTCGAGCAGCCAGCCGATTTCGCGGCGCGTCCCGTAGCCGAGCTGCGTGAGGTAGCGGCCGAGCTTCACGGCGCGCGGTATGTCGGATTCAGAGTGGAGACCATCGCCGAAACTTAGTGATGCGCGATTGTCGCAGCAGCGAAGCAGCGCTCCCGCACGTAAACTCAGGGACGGGCTGATGGGCCCGCCTTCTCTGTTCTTCCAGCCCTCCTCGATCTGCCATGACTTCACATCCGCGTTCCGGTCGGACGCTCGCCCCCAACGTCGCGTCGGTCACGCGACTGTTGCTGCTGGGTACGGCGCTCGCGTTGCCGGCGGTAGTCGACGCGCAGTCGCGTGTCACGTCGCCTCAGCAGTTCTTCGGACACCCGATTGGTGCCGACTATCAACTCCCCAACTACACGAAACTGCATCAGTACTTCGCGCGCGTAGCCGAGGAATCGGATCGCGTGATCCTCGACACGATCGGCGTGTCGGAGGAGGGACGGCCGCAGATCATGGCCATCGTGACCAGCCCCGCCAATCATCGCAACCTCGCCCGCTACAAAGAGATCTCGCGGCGGTTGTCGCTCGCGGAAGGAATCGACTCCGCCGAAGCGCGTCGTCTGGCCAAAGAGGGCAAGGCGATCATCTGGATCGATGGCGGCCTGCATGCCACCGAAGTGCTCGGCGCGCAGCAGCTCATTGAAACGTTCTGGCAGCTGTCGAGCCTGAGCGACGAAGAAACCACACGTTTCCTCGACGATTGCATCATCCTCATGGCGCACGCGAATCCGGATGGGATGGAACTGGTGAGCGATTGGTACATGCGCTCGCCCGACAGTCTGCGACGCAGCACGGGTGGCTTGCCGCGACTGTACCAGAAATACGCCGGTCACGACAATAATCGCGACTCGTACATGAACGCGCTCATCGAGACGGAGAACATGAGCCGTCAGCTGTTCATCGAATGGCACCCGGTGATCATGTACAATCATCACCAGACCGGACCGCAGGGCGCGGTGATGTTCGCGCCGCCGTTCCGCGATCCGGCCAACTACAACTTTCATCCGCTCAT
>JBBRDP010000159.1:0-7900 GCA_038203795.1 Gemmatimonadales bacterium | reverse complement strand
TCACCAATCCATTGGAGCGACCATGCGGTCCCTCGGTTTTTTCCGTTACGCGCTGTTCCTTCCGCTGGCCGCGCTGCCCTCCCTCGCGCAAGCACAAAAGCTCAATCGCTACGGCAATCCGGAGAAGCTCGCGCCGGCTCGCACCACCGCTGCCATCGACGCGCGCGACCTCAAGATCCGGCTCTACCAGTTCGCCGACGATTCCATGATGGGCCGCCAGGTTGGCCGTCTGGGCAATCAGAAAGGCACCGACTTCATTGCCGCCGAAGTCAAGCGCCTGGGCATGGTACCGGGGGGCGACAGCGGCACGTACTTCCAGGTGCTGCCGTATTCGTTGCGCAAGTACACCACGAGTTCGCGTCTGGCCGTCAATGGCAATCCTCTCGAGTGGAATGACGACTTCGTGGCCGTGCCGGGCGCGCGTGCACCGCGCGCGATCACGAACGCTGACGTGATTTTTGGTGGCACGCAGGGTGACACCACGTCGCAGATTTCGGCGGCGCAGGCGGCTGGCAAGTTCGTCGTGCTGCTCCCCGCAGCTGGCAGTCGTGGCACCGGTGGTCCGCAGGGTCCGCAGGCGTTTGGTGGCCCGCGTGGTGGTGGTGCGGCGGCCGCGAACCGGTTTGCTGACGCCGTCGCCGTAGCCACGGTGGACCTCGATGCATTAAGTGCCACGCAGCGTGCCACGATCAACATGCCCGCCGTGGCATCGCAGGCCGCCGCGCCGCGCGGTGCGCCGACCGGCGCGAACGCTGCTCCTGTTGACTCACTCGCACTGCTCAAAGCGCAGTTGGCCGCGCTGCAGCCGCAGGCGGTGTTGCGTGTCACGCGTGAGGCCGCCGCGCTTCTCTTCGCGCGTGCGTCGATTGATGGACTCACGGCCGGCGCGTCAGGCGGTGTGGTGAATGCGTCGCTGCATTATGTGGAAGAGCCCACGAACTTCGGTCGCAACGTGGTGGCGCTTATTCCGGGCAGCGATCCGCTACTCAAGCATCAGTACGTCGCGATTGGTGCACACAATGATCACGTGGGCTTTGCTGCTCCCGCCGACAAGGATTCGCTCAAGGCGTTCAATGATCTGCGCATCAAGTGGCAGCTCGCCAACGACATGAAACAGCCCGGCATCGACGTGATCACGTCACTCAAGGTGAACATGGACAGCATCCGGCGCGTGCATCCCGTGCGACGCCTCGACTCGATCAACAACGGTGCCGACGACGACGGCTCGGGCTCCATGGCTGTGCTCGAAATCGCCGAAGCGATGATGGCGATGCCGGTCAAGCCCAAGCGCACCACGGTGTTCGTGTGGCACACGGGTGAAGAAGGCGGGCTCGTTGGCTCGGCGTTCTACAACCGATTTCCCACCGTACCGATCGATTCCATTGTTGCGGCGATCAACGTCGACATGATTGGCCGCGGCCGCGGCGAGGATCTCCCCGGCGGCGGCGATGACTACGTGGGCGTGGTCGGATCGTTCTTCGATTCCAAAGATCTGGGCGACATGGTGAAGTCGGTGAACGACAAGCAGGCCAAGCCGCTCATGTTCGACTACAAGTTCGACGATCCGATTGCCTGGGCCGGCTACAACAACATTTACGCGCGCAGCGATCACATCAACTACGCGCGTCAGGGTATTCCGATTGCATTCTTCTTCACCGGTTTGCACGGTGACTATCACCAGCGCAGCGACGAAGCGGAGTTCATCGACTATCCGCACTACGCGAAGATCACGAACTATCTCAAGACGCTCACGGTTGAAATCGGCAATGGCCCGCGTCCGAAGCTCAACGGCACCAAGCCGATGAAGCCGAAGGTGATTGGCGACTGACAACAATCGCGGCTAAATGCTCCGGCGGCTCACGCCGTCGGAGCGATTTGTTCGCGTATCAGCACGCCGTGCGATCAGCGCAGCGCCATCGGAAATCCTTCACGGTCGGCGGCTTCGGCGAGTCGCGTCAACGCCGCGCGCGCGTCCGCGCCGGTGAGCAACCCCTCGCGCTCAAGACGCGACACCGCCGATACGCATTCCACGCGGGTGCCCCACCGAGTGACGATGGCCGGATCGGCGCGCACTTCGTCCGTGAGCCGCGCCGTGGTCTGCTCTCGCACCACAAGCGGCAGCACCGCACTGCTGTTCCAGTAGCGCGCCTACGGTGACTCCGCGCGTTCGGCGAGCAGCGCGTGCACCGCCGAAGCATCGGCACACGGTTCACCGATTGGCAGGCGCAGCCACGCGGCCTCAGGTGATCACAATGGAAGCGCCGCCGCGCACCTCGTGCAGCAGCGCGCTCAGCGAGTTTTTGGCGTCGGATACGGAAACACTCTTCATCTCGCGATCATAGCCTATTCATAAGTCGCTATCAAGCCAGATAAAAGTCTCTCACGGCCCCGCCGGTGCCGACGGCACCACCCGCCAGATCTCGCCCGCATCCGTCGCGATGTACAGATTGCCGTCGGGACCCTGCACTAACGCCCGGTACCGCGTCGCCGGCAGCCCCGAGTTCACGGTACTCGTCGTGTTGCCCGATGCATCAAGCGTAAGTACTTCCATGCGCTGCCCCGCCATGATGCCAACAGCGAGTCGGCCGTTCCACCCCAACCACTGCGCGCCCGTGAAAAACGTGAGCGGTGACATGCCCTGAGATGCCCCGTTGTTGGTCCACGACGGACGCAGCGCGTTTGGAAAGCGCGTGAGATCGGTCATCGGCATTGTGGTTGGTGAACCGGAATATCCGCAGTAGCCGTCGGCACAACTGAGCGTCGGACGGTTTTGCGGATCCCACCCACCATTGCCGCCGGCCACCAACGGCGTGACTTCGTCGCTGTGATTGGGGCCGTGTTCCGCGATGAACGGTTGCCCGCTACTCGCACGGAACGTGATCCCCTGCACGTTGCGATGTCCGTACGTGAAGATGCGCGCATCAAAACCTGCGGGCGCATTGTTGCCCGGCGCCGCCATGCCATCACGCGTGACACGTAATACCTTGCCGCCGAGCAGTGTCGGGCTCTGCGGAATTGCCCCGCTGTGGTTGTCGCCGGTGGTGATGTAGAGAAATCCGTCAGGGCCGAAGCGTACGCGTCCGCCACTATGCGCACCGGGCGATCCGTGTGCGTTGCCAGCGTGCTTGAACTGAATATCGGTCACGATGTCGGTGCGCGCACTCGCGGTGGTGTATCCGGCGTCGAGCTGCAGTCGGATCACGCGATTGGTGCGCGGGTTGGCATTGATGTTCGACGCCATGTACACGTACACCGTGCGATTGCTCGCAAACGCCGGATCGAGCGCGACGCCGTGCACGCCACTCTGTCCCGCACACACCAAGTCGGGTGCGACGAGTGCGGAGCCGCTGGTGCCGAAGAGTCGCGTGCTCGTGCCATCGCTGCGCCGCACGGTAAGCCCGCGACATTTTTCGGTGTAGAACATCGCGCCGTCGGCCGCGAAGGCGATATCCCACGGTCCGCTCAAGCCTGACAGCACGACGCTGCGTGTGAGTACCGGCGTGGCAGTACCCGGAGGCGCGGGATCATCGTCTGGCGGCTCGACGATTGCCGGATCGGAGCTGCAGGCGAGCGCCGCCAGAGTGAGCAGGACCGCCGGCAGAAGCGACGATCGCGAGCGAAACCGAGTGAGTGTATGCATCCCCCATGATACCGCCGTTACCGAAGCAAGTGCCAGCCATGTGTCCCGCGTCACCCGCACGAATCACCCCATAGGCCGAAAGTGCGCCCACGCCGTGACCCGGTCGGCCCTGCGCCTCGTCTCCGCCTCACGCACTGAGTAAACCGTAAACCGTAAACCCAAACCGCAAACTGAAAGCGCGATCTCGCCGGTACACGTAGAGGGCGTAATGGGCGGCAACCGTCAACCGCCAACTGTCAACTGCCCACCGCCCACCGCCTACCGGCACCCCCGCACATCCACCGTCGCCCGCTCCCCCCGCGCCACCGTCACCCGCACCGTCTGCGATCGCCCGCCCAGCGTGCACGTCAACGTCCACGCCTCCGGTAACCACGCCTGCACCTTCTGACTCGGACGCAGTGACGGATTCACATGCCAGTCGATCTGCGTACGTCCCGCCGGCATCGTCATCGACGACGTCAGCTCCATCGGAAACGTCAGTGCTGCACCGGTCGTGCGATCCGCGTTCAGCACCGGTGATGTCTCAAGCGTGATCGACTTCGCAATCGTGAGCGTCGCACCCGATGGCGCGCGCACATCGAGCACCGAATGCCGCGCCGGATCGGCCGCCGCGCCGAGTAATCGCAGGAACGCGTTGCGCGCGCTGCTCGCCGGGTACGCACCGCTTCCGAAGTACTGATCAATCACAAACGAGTACGGCGGGTGAAAGCGCTCACGCTGACGCGGTGTGTGTTCAAACGTGAACGCAAACGTACCCGACGCATAGTACGCCGTCTGCTCCATCGTGCCGGCGGCTGTGTAATAGATCTTCGGCCACGGTCCCGCTTCCCATGCGAGATCGCGGCCGAGTGCCTGCGCGAGTTCGTCGTACGGCACGACGTCCGCCGGTATGGGCTCTTCCACCGAACTCGGCACGCGCAGCACTTTTGCATCGGGCGTGTGATTGCTCAGCGCTACGACCACCTGATGCGATGTCATGAGATCGCGCATCGCGCGTGTCTCCGGTTCCGAAAACGGCGCTTCGCCGCGCGCGCTGCCGCCGTTCGTGCCAACGGTGGCTCCACTACCACCCCAGAACGCGCCATAGTTCCGGTTGATATCCACACCGGCGTTTTCCTGCGACGGTGCCGCGCACTCGGCCCACGTGGGAATCTGTCCCATGGTGATACGACAATTCTTGCGCTTCTGTTCGTTGAGCAGTGTGCGTGACATATCAAAACCGTCGGGATTCACGATTGGTACAAGAATCACGCGCACACTGTCGAGCAGACGCGTAATCTGCGCGTCCACGCCATCGTTCTTGAGCAGGTCCCACGCAAACTCCATCGTGAGATCCACCGTGGGCCACTCGCGCGCGTGATGCAAACCGGTCATGAGAAACACGGGTTTGCCTGAACTCGCCTGCACATTGTGCGTGATTTCGAGCGCGTAGATGCGCTGCCCGAGCAGTGATCGATGCGAGAGTTCGAAGCGCCGCGCTACATTCGGATGCGCGACGGCGATCTGTTCGAGTTCGGTGTTCGTTTCGCTGAGCGTGCGGTAGGTGACGCGCCCCGTGGGCAACGCAGACGGGAACGCAACAAGCGGTGTGGCTGCAGCAACGGGGCGGGGCGGCGCGCCTGGCGTTCGTGCCGGTGCGCCGGTGGCGGGCGTCGGATTCGGAGCCGGCGTTGCTGCTGGCTCGGGACTCGCCGGCGGTCTCGCACCAGCGCAGGCGGTGACGGCGACGAGCAGTGAACTGGCCAGCAGCGAACGCAGATGAGAAGTCATGTCGCTCAGGATGGGAAGTGAATCGGCTACCAATCCGTCGGGCGATAGTCCTTCAGAAACTGGCCCCACACATGGTTGCCCGTCTTCATGCCGGCAATGATCGGGTCCACGATCCGCGCCGCGCCATCCACAATATCGAGCGGCGGATGGAAGCGGTGATCCGCCACTTTGCGTGCCGCGATCTCGGCCGGGTCTTCGTCGGTCACCCAGCCGGTGTCCACCGCATTCATGTGAATGCCGCCGCTGAAATAATCAGCCGCCGCCGTGCGCGTCATCATGTTGAGCGCGGCCTTTGCCATGTTCGTGTGCGGATGACGCGTGGTCTTGAACTTGCGATAAAACTGGCCTTCCACTGCCGACACATTCACAATGTGCTTGTCGCGATTCACCGTGCGCATCATGAGCGACTTGAGTCGCGCGTTGATCAGAAACGGCGCGACGGCATTCACAAGCTGCACCTCGAGCAACTCCACGCTCGGCACCTCGGCCATGAGCATGCGCCACGAGTTGCGGTCGCGCAGGTCCACCTGCTGCATGTCCTGATCGAGTTGTCCTTCGGGAAAGAGATGCGCCTGCGGTGACGCTTCGTCTGGCAACAGTGCGATTTGCGATAGCTCAGCGGCGTGCGTGAGCCCCGCGACGTCCGACAGTTTGCGCGCCGCGAGTGCGCCTGAGTCCGCCGTGGTCTCCGCAGTACTCTCCGCGGTGCTCTCCGGCAACATGTTGTACGATCGCACGCCTTCGTACGCGCCGAGCAGTTGGCGCACGTGGTTTGGCATGTTGGCGATCGAGGCTGTTTCCATCTCCATCATGTGACGATAAAAATCCGGCGGCCGGCGCACCGTCTGACACGCGTTGTTGACAATGAAATCAAGGCGCGTGTGCGAGTCATTGAGCTGATGACAGAACGCTTCCACGCTTGGCGTGTGTCGCAAGTCGAGGCCAAAGATTTCGAGGCGGTGCGCCCACTGTTCGAAGTCCGGCTCGGCTGCGTAGCGCGCTGCGCTGTCGCGTGGGAAGCGGGTGGTCACAATGAGATGTGCACCGGCGCGCAGCAGCTTGATGCCTGCCTGATACCCAATCTTCACGCGCCCGCCCGTGAGCAGCGCCACGCGTCCCGTGAGGTCGGCCAGTTCCGTGCGCTTGGCAAAGTTGAACGCCGCGCAGGTGGGGCACAGTTGATCGTAGAAGTGGTGCAGCACGTCGAACTTCTGCTTGCACACATAACAATGCTGCGGCTCCAGCGCTTCGCGGAAATCCGGATCGTCGATCGTATCCTGCGCATCGCTGCCGGGCGGCAGATAGTTGGGCGTCGTGAACACGGTCTGCCGGCGCAGTGATCGAATGCCCGTGCTGTTCAGCTGCACCTCGGCCTCGGCGATGCGTTCGCGGCGCTCCGACTTCTTGAGGCGCTTGGTGGCCTTGACCAGTTGGCGACGCAAAATCGCGTCGGGTCGCGAGACTTCACCGGCGGCCCGCAGAAACCGGTTGCGCTGGGCCTCGTCGAGGTCAAGCAACTGTGCGCGGTCGGCCGCGAGCGATTCGAGCAGTGCTGTGGCCGCGCGCACCTGGTCGAGGAGAGTGGGGGAGTGGGGCATAGCCTTGGAAGATAGCCGATACGGGGCGGGGTGGGGAATGCGTTCGGGACGTGCTTATCTGACACCGCCCGCAACGCCCCGACTGATATCAGAAGCGCACCGCCACGCGCACCCCTTGGGAACGCACGCCGAGCAGTGGTGCGACGCTCACACGCTGCGGCTGCCCTCGATCAAGGCGAACGCGGGACCATCCCTCGCGTCGTCCCACGCCTCCCGCCACACCTCCGAGCACGGTGCCTAAGGCGCCGAAAACGATGGCATTTCCTGCCATCTCGACACCGATGCCAAAATCAAGAAAGTTTGATTGCTCGTATGTGGCGGCTCCGATTGCGGCGCCAACGACGGCACCGCCGAGAAAGCCGAATCCCATTCCCCGCAGTACAAAGGGCTGCGGCCCGGCGCTCACGTCAATGCGCGAAATTTCCGCATTCGTCAGCGTACTGCTCAGTCCGCCCTCCCATGCTACCGTCATGCTGTCGGCGGTCCGAGCGTGCACAACGCCAATCGCGCGCCGAGTCCCGATGGCGAAATCCGAATTCACCGTGGCGATGCGTACGCGCGTACCGACCCGCAGCAGGCTGTCGGCGACCGCCTGCGCGCCGGAAGCTCCAAGCGGGGCGAAGAGCGCCAGCGCGAACAGGAAGATCCCGAAGCAGCGTGTACGGCAGACGGGCCGCCGGGTGGTGTTGTGATGAGTGGACATGGCGATTCCTCGAATGAGTGCGGAAGCGATGCGCCGTACCAGCGCGCCTGCAACCTGTGCTCGTTCGTTTCATCGCACGATCAGGCACCCGACGTAGTGCTCGACTCAAGTTGACGTAGTTGCTTTGGACACCTGACGCCGAAAGGATCGATGTCTCACTACATGGTGAAAAAAAGCCACGGACAGTCC
>JBBRDP010000158.1:0-7946 GCA_038203795.1 Gemmatimonadales bacterium | reverse complement strand
GCCCGCCGCGCCGCGCGGCTCGATCCGATTGACGCCATTCGTCACGAATAGCGCCGTGCGACAAAGACGGAACCTGATGCGATCGGCGGTGCGTTCAAGATCTGTTCCGTTGTCCCGTTGTTTTTCGGATTTGTCGCGTTTCTGGCGCTGGACTGTCCGTCTCCTCTACCGGTGCCGCTTGTGTCTTCACGTTCCCTGCCGATCTTCCCCCTTGGAATGGTGTTGTATCCCGGCAGCGTCGTACCCTTGCATCTGTTCGAGCCACGCTATCGCCAGATGCTGATCGACGTAACCGCAACGGACAAACGCTTCGGAATTCTGTGCGCGATGCCCGGCGTGGCGGAGCGCGCGTTGCCCGCCGGACGCGTGGGGTGCGTTGCTGAAGTCACCGAAGCGGAAACCCTCGACGACGGTCGCGCAAACATTCTGATCATGGGTCGCGAGCGATTCGTGCTCGATGAGTTCATCGAGCACAGCGCGCCGTATCATGTGGCCGATGTGACGTTGATCGCCGATAACGAGGGCACGTCACCGGTTGCACTCGCGGTCTCAAGTGACGACGTGGTGTCGAATTTCAAGCGCATCGTGCGCGCCGTGCACACGCTCAACGACGAGACCGCCCCGGTGCCCGAGCTCCCCGACGACGGCGCGCAACTCAGCTTCGCGGTGGCCGCGATGATCGACTTCGATCTCGAGGAACGACAGGCCGTGCTGTCTGAGCGTTCACCCCTCGCGCGCTTACAGCGGGTCGACGCGGTGCTGCGCAAGGTCGTGTCCGATCTGGAGTTGCAGGCCGCCATGCACGCCGCGAGGCGCACGAGCTAGCAGTTCGCGTTCTGTTGCGGATCTCGGCTTCACCACTCGGCGCTCGCCCCCAGCCTCAACCGTTAACGGTTCACCGTTGACTCGTACCGTAAACTGAAAGCGCGATCCCCAACACGCGCCCAAATGCCAGTAAATGCCGTGATTCTGTTGGCTTCCGCCCCTCCCCTCCCCACCTTGCTGCATCCCTCCACTCCCGACGCCCCCCACCCCGGCACGTCGCCATGCCCCGTCCGCCCCGCTCCCTCCCCACGCACCTCGGCCTCGCCGCGCTGCTACTGACCGCCGCACCAACACTGAGCGCGCAAACGGCGCTCACGTCGGCCGATTCGGCGCTAGTCGGACGTATCCTGCTCGCGGAAGACGCACGCGACGCACGGCACCCGTCATTCGCGGAGGCGTTGCGTCACCGCGACCCGCGCATTCAGCACCTCGGCGTTCGTGCCCGGGCCCGCATCACTGATCCGATCTTCGCGCGCCGAGACTCGCTCCAGTTGCCTGCGCCCGTCGCGCCGCCGGTGTACCCTGAAGTCGCCTGGCGACTGCGCTATCGTGCACTCACCGCGCAGCGCAGCAACTGTGGCGCGCTGCTCGGAGCGTTGGCCGACAGCGCGTGGCCGGTTCGTCTGCGTGCGATCGACCTCATGGGCGCGCCGTGTGCGGCAGACGCGCGGATCGTTCTGGCGCTACAAGCGGTCATTGCTGCCACGCCGGCCGTGTCGCAGGGCCGCACCCCCGGTGGTGTTTCGTGGCACGGCGGTGCGCACGCCCTCGTCGCGCTGGCGCGTATTGATAGCGTGGCGGCGGCACCGCACGTGGCACGACTGGCTACGCATCCGCAGCCGGAGATGCGTGAGTACGTGGTGCGTGCGGCCGCACTGCTCGGCAATAGCGCGTTACTTGAGCGACTTGTCACAGATGTCAACGCGAATGTTCAGTCGGCCGCCATCGATGCGCTGCGCCCGTTGCCGATGAATGCAGCGCGCGAGACGCTGCTGCTCGCGCGCCTTGAACAGTCGGCACCGCAGGTGGTGCGTTCGGCCGCGCTCGCGTTGAGCGGTTCGAACAACCCGCTCGTGGGCGAGCGTGCGAATGCGATGTATCGACGCTGGTCCACGTTTCGCAATGCGTCATACCGAGACGTGCGCGTCGCACTGCTCGCCGCTGCGGGCCGCGACACGGCGAGTGATACGCCGTTGCCCGTGCATGTCGCGCTGCCGCCGCGCGCCGTGGCGCTGGCACTGGGTGCCGATGTGCGCGTAAGCGTGACCATGTCGGCCGAGAGCGGCGGTGGCACGTTTGTGGTGCGCCTGCGCGGCGACGTGGCACCGATGATGGCCGCCACTGTGGTAGAGCTCGCCGAACAGCGGTACTATGACGGACTCACCTGGCACCGCGTGGAGCACGATTTTGTGATTCAGGGCGGCAGTCCCGGGGCCAACGAGTACGTGGGCTGGCATCACTTCCTTCGCGATGCACTCGGTTCCGTACCGCATGTGCGTGGCACGGTTGGCATGAGCACGCGCGGGCATGACACCGGTGACGCACAGTGGTTTGTGAATGTGCGCGACAATCTGCGGCTCAATCGCGACTACACCGTGTTCGCCGAAGTGATCGAGGGCATCGATGTGGTTGACGGGATCCTCGAGGGTGACCGGATCGAGTCGATGCGGGTGCTGCGGTAGCATTGCTTCCCCCCGCGCACCGGTCTAGCGTGCATCATGACTGATTCCGCGTTCTATCCGTTTGCCACTGAGGCCACCAACGAGCGTGGACAGCCGCTGTATATGCCGGACGCGGCGCAACTCGCCCGACCGCCGCGCGCAATCAGTGCGATTGTCCTGGGCGCGGGTGCGCGTGGCAACGTGTATGGCAACTTTGCGCTCGCGTATCCGGACCATTTGAGCATCACTGGCGTGGCTGAGCCATCGGCGCTGCGACGTGAAGGCTACGCCGAACGGCACGGCATTGAGACATTCAATCAGTTCAGCGATTGGTATGATGTATTTGGGCGACCGAAGTTCGCCGATGCCATCATTGTGAGCACGCCTGACCATTTGCACTTTGCACCGTGCATGGCCGCGCTCGACGCCGGCTACGATGTGCTGCTCGAAAAGCCGATTGCGCTCACCGACGCCGATTGCCGTACGCTGCTGGCGCGGGCGCGCGAGTGCGGACGCATCGTGGCTGTGTGCCATGTGCTGCGATATGCGCCGTATTTTGTGCACATGCGGAATCTCATCCGCTCGGGATTGATTGGCCAATTGGTGAGCATTCAGCATATGGAGCCGATCGGCTATGTGCACATGGCGCATTCATACGTGCGCGGGAATTGGCGCAACAGTGCCACAACGTCGCCGATCATTCTGGCCAAGTCGAGTCATGATCTCGACATGCTGCGTTGGCTCGTCGGCCGTCCCACCCGGCAGTTGCAGGCGTTCGGCAGCCTCAGTTGGTTCACCGCACAGAACGCGCCCGAGGGCAGCACCGAGCGGTGTCTTGACGGTTGTGCGGTCGAACCCACGTGCCCGTACTCGGCGCGCCGCATCTATCACGAGCAGCGACAGCGGTTATACACGTTTGAGCTGTCCCCCGATGAACCCGCACGGGGCGAGGGCATTCTGCAGGCACTCGCGAACACCAACTACGGCCGGTGCGTGTATCGCATGGACAACGATCAGTGCGATCACTACACCGTGAATCTTGAGTTTGAAGACAACATTACGGCATCGTTCAGCATGGATGCGTTCACACCGATGTCGGGGCGTCGCACGCGCGTGATGGGCTCACATGGTTTTCTTGAGGGCGACATGCAACAGCTCGAAGCGCATGACTTCCGAACCGGAACCATCACGCGATGGGTGAGCGACATCGTGGAACCTACCGACGACGCGCAGTCCGGCCACGGCGGCGGCGATTGGCGCATGGTCGCGGATTTTGTGCAGGCCGTGGCACACGGCGATCCAGCGCGGCTCACGTCTACGCTCGAGCAATCGATTGAGAGTCATCTCATGGCGTTCGCGGCGGAGCGGAGCCGGCTTGGTGGCACCGTAGAATTGGTCGTGGTGTAGCGCGGCGAGGTCAGTGACCCGCCGCGCCGGCGTCGCGATCCCGCTTGTCGGGCGCGCCGGTGCGCACGTCGCGTGCATTGACGGAGATGGAGTGTGCCGTGCCCTGACGACCGCCCATGCGCGCGGTGTGTCCCATCGCCTCCAGCGCCTTGAGTATTTCCGGCGACACGCCGTCTCCCTCGATGCTCAAGCGATCAGGCAGCCACTGATGGTGGAATCGTGCCGCGGCCACCGCACTGTCGATCGGCATGTTGAAGTCCACGATGTTCAGCACCACTTGCAGCACCGTGTTGATGATCGTGCGTCCGCCGGGGCTACCGGTCACGGCAACAAGCTGGCCGTTTTTCGCGACGATGGCTGGCGTCATGCTCGAGAGCATGCGCTTGCCGGGGCGCGCGACGTTTGCGGCCGTGCCAATGAGTCCCGTGCTGTCGGTGAGACCGGGCTTGCCGTTGAAGTCGCCCATCTCATTGTTGAGCAGAAAGCCGGCGCCCGTGACCACGGCGCCCAGCCCGTAGCCTGCTTCGAGCGTGTACGTGACGGAGACGGCCATGCCGTTCGCGTCGACCACTGAATAGTGCGTGGTTTCGTCGCTCTCGTAGTCCGCAATCAGTTCCGTCGCGCGTGACACCGACGCGCGGTTCTCATCGATCGTGGTGCGCAACTCGGCCGCGTACGGCTTGCTCGTGAGCTTGGCCACCGGAGGATTCACGAAGTCCGGATCGCCGATGTACTGAGCGCGATCCCGAAACGCGCGGCGCATGCTTTCCGTGACCAGATGCACATAGCGCGTAGAGTTGTGTCCCGCAGCGCGCAGGTCGTAGCCTTCGAGAATGTTGAGCATCTCGATCATGGCCACACCACCCGAACTCGGCGGCGGCATGGAAATGATGTCGTATCCGCGGTAGGTGCCCGTGACGGCGGCGCGTTCTTTGGCCTGATAACCCGACAGATCCTGCACGGTGATCAAGCCGCCACCACGTTGCATTTCTTCAACGATCAAACGCGCGGTCTCGCCCTTGTAAAACCCGTCGCGCCCCTGATCACGAACACGCGTGAGCGTGGCCGCGAGATCGAGCTGACGCAGTCGTTCACCGGCCGCGTACGGTTCACCGTTTTTGTAATACGCCGCGAGCGAGGCGGGATAACGCGCCAGCTTGCTGCGTGTGCCGCGTAGCGAGCCGGCGAGTCCTTCGGGTATGTCAAACCCTTCGCCCGCGAGCTTCACGGCCGGTTCCACGAGCGATTTCCAGTCGCGCTTTCCGTACTTGTCATGTGCGAGCGCGAAGCCGGCCACTGTGCCGGGCACGCCCACCGACACGTGCGTGTTGTGGTGTCGCATTGCCGAGTAGTTGCCCGCCGAATCGACGAACATGGTGGGCGACGACGCCGCCGGCGCTGTTTCGCGGAAGTCGATCGTGGTGGCTTTGCCGTCGGGGAGACGAATCACCATGAAACCACCACCACCGATGTTGCCGGCCGTAGGATAGGTCACGGCGAGTGCGAGGCCAGTGGCGATGGCCGCATCGATCGCGTTGCCACCGGCGGCCAGGACATCGCGCCCTGCCCGGCTTGCGATCGCGCTGGCTGACACCACCATGCCGCCGCTGCTTTGGTTCTCGCTGAGCGAGCTGGATGGCGTGGCGACTGCGGGCGCCGGTGTGGTCCGTGCGCAGGCTGCTACGAACAGGAATGCGAATGTGTGCAGCAGTGACGGCACGAGGGAGCTGGCGCGATGTCGTGAGCGGTGAGTCACGGGAGGGGCTGTGAAGTGGTGAGCAATGCCAGCAGCGTAGCGAGACGGCGATGTGGCGCTAAGTTCAGACTCAGCATCACACGCCCGTCCCACGCCGCCTGAATCATCGCATCATGCAGCCAGATCGCGACACCCGCAAGCAGACGCTGCGCATGACGCCATGAGCAATGCGCCCATGAAGGGGCGCGCCTTCCCGTGCACCAACTGTGGCGCGTCGCTGCAGTTTGCGCCGGGTGTGGGCCGTCTCACCTGCTCCAGCTGCGGCACGATCAATGACCTGCCGGCGATTGACGACGCCGAGCTGGCGAGCGCGCGCGAAGAGCTCAATTTTCGTGAGCATCTGGAGCGTCAGGCCGGCAACGAGCCCGCGCTGGTGCAGCAGATTGTGGATTGTCCGCAGTGTGGTGCGCAAACCGTGTTCGACCCGAACGTGGTCGCGTCGCAGTGCGCGTTTTGTGCATCGCCCATGGTGTCGGTGCAGGCGCACGCCGAACGGCAGATCAAGCCGCGTGGCGTGGTACCCTTTGCCCTGGAGCCGTCCAGCGCGCAGCAACTGTTTCGCACGTGGATTGAAGGCCGTTGGTTTGCGCCCAACGCGCTCAAGGCTACGGTAAAATCGGCGCAGGGTGTACGTGGCGTGTATGTACCCTGTTGGACGTTCGACGCTGAAACCACGAGCGATTATGTGGGGCAGCGTGGCATCAACCGCACCGTGACGGAAACGCGTCGCAACTCGCAGGGGCAGCTCGAGCAGTACACACGCATCGAGACCGACTGGTATCACGCGCAGGGTCGTGTGTTTGTGCAGTTCGATGACGAGCTCGTACTCGCGTCGCACAGCATTCCCAAACATCTGGCCGGTGTGCTCGAGGGTTGGGATACGTCGAAGCTCGTGCCTGCGGCGGATGACTATGTGGCCGGGTTTACGGTGGAAGCGTACCAAGTGGGGCTGGAAGCCGGATTCACCGAGGCACAGGCGCGATTTACGCGCGCGATTGACGGTGCGGTGCGCTTGGATATTGGCGGCCATCAGCAGCGGGTGCACCGTGTGAACACGCACTACGGTGCGATTCAGTTCAAGCACATTTTGCTACCGGTGTGGATTGCGTCGTACAAGTTTGGTGAGACGTCGTATCGCGTGGTGGTGAATGGTCAGACGGGCAAGGTGCAGGGCGACCGACCGTGGTCGGTGTGGAAGATTGCGGGAGCGGTGTTGCTGGCGGCGATTGTGGCGGCGATTGTGATCGCGATCAAGCAGGGTGGGTGAGCGTGTGTGCGTCATGGAGTCGCGTTGCTCTGCCGAGTTCCACTTTATGCCGCAATATCCGCGTCAGAACACGTGGGCCGTGTTGAGCTCACTTGCGTCGTAACTCGCGCCGGGCACGTTGGTTGCGTTGGGTTGCGCGGTGTTTGGTCGGGTGGCGTTACACTGCAGGGGGCCGCTCGATAATGGCTGCCTTGCAGTGATTCCCTGCAGTCCAATTCGCGTTCGGCCGACCGAGGAACGATGGTGACTCACTTTATGGTGGAGAGCTTATGAGGCGCTTGTTGGTGGTGAATTCGCTCACGCTGACCTTTGGTATCATCGCCGCTGTGCTCCCTCATCGTGCGGCCGCAACTGATGCCCGCACGTTCCGGGCAATCTCGGGGCGCGTACTCCAAGTCGGGACGACGACACCGATCCCCACCGTACAAGTGATGGTTCGCGGACAGCGAATCGGTGTACCGACCGATACGCACGGACGCTTTGCCCTGCCCGACGTCCCCGAGGGATCGGTCGAGATCGTGCTCCGGCATCCGTGCTATTTTCCGGTTCAGGTCACAATGCCCGCAGCCGGTGATGCCGCGATCGTCATCGGGCTGCCGTTCGATCAGACTTCGCTCAAGCGCGCCGGTTGTGGTGGATTGGGTGCGCGAAACCCAGATCCTTCGAGTACATCGGTTCCGGAATGAGCCGGTGCCTCGCGTGGCGCCCGAACGAAACGCTGCTGCTGACAGCGCGCTTCGGTCTGCGGTCCCACCCTGGGCGCCCCCGCCCCCGCGCGGCCGGTCCGCAGCCCTTGGGGTAAGTTCCCAGCATGGGACGCCATGACAAGTTTCTCGCGTAGCTGCTCGGCGGTCGCGCCAACGTCGGCTTCGAGGCGGTGTGCGCGCTGTTGCGGCGCCTCGGCTTCCAAGAGCGCACGCGCGGAAGCCACCACGTGTTCCGCCGGGCGGGCGTCGAGGAGCTCATCAACCTGCAGCGCGACGGCGACAAGGCGAAAGTCTACCAGGTCCGGCAGGTCCGCGCCGTGCTG
>JBBRDP010000157.1:0-7966 GCA_038203795.1 Gemmatimonadales bacterium | reverse complement strand
GGTTCCCGCGCGTCGCCCACGTACGACACAATGTTCTCGACATCGAGGCGGCCCAGTCCCACAATCAATCGCTCGAGTCGGCCCGGTACACGATCGGCCGCAATCACCATGCGAGCGGTGCGCGAGAGTTCAAGGGCCTTGCCACCGGGTGCAGCACACAAGTCGGCGACTACGCTACCGGGTGCGATCGCCGCATACCGCGTGACCAGTGTTGCAGCGGGATCCTGCACGAACAACAATCCCTGTTTGAAGGCACCGAGTTCCGTGAGTTGCACACCGTGACCAAGCACGAGCGAATCGTGCACCAGTGGTGCATCCGTCACACTCACACCCGCGCCTTCCAGCATGGCTTCGAGCTGTTCGCGCACCACGCCAAACGGACGCAACACAATCGGCGCTTCGTGATTGTTGGCTTCGAGCAATTTGGCCGTGTCGTCGAGTCCGAACCGTGCGACCCAGCGCGCGACCAGCCAGCGCGGGTGCGAGGCGCGCTGCGCAAGTGCGTCGATAGGATCCGACGGCGCCACCGGATCGAGCGCGTCACGTTCACGATCGACTCGGCGCAACACCGCGTTCACCAGCTTGCTCGCGCCAATGCCATGACGCTGCTTCGCCAGTTCAACCGTTTGCGCGATGGCCGCGTACGGCGGCACGCTGCCCATGTTGAGCAGTTGGTACGCGCCGAGTCGCAGCAGATCGGCCACGTCGCCATCGAGACGGGCGAGTCCACCGCGTACGCGTGACGAGAGCACGGCGTCGAACCAGCCGCGCCGACGCAGCGTGCCCCACACGAGTTCCTGCACCCAGCGCCGATCGCGCGCGTCGAGCGGACCAGCGTGCCGTTCGAACGCGGGGTCGAGCAGCTGTCCGCTGCGTACCTCGGCGAGAATGGCGGCGGCCGCAATGCGTGATTCGGTGATCGAGGCGGTTTTGGCGCGTGGACCCCGATAGGGCGGTCGCACGCGCTCGCCTGAGCTTTCGCCCGACTCGCGCACGTTCACATCGGGACCGAAGTCCCGCTCAGATCCCTCCAGCGGCGTCATGCGCTGAAAGATAGCCTGTTCCCTCTGAATCGTCGAAGCGGTCGCCTATCTGCAGGCCCCGACCGCGCATCAGCTCGATGGGAGAGAGTCGTCCCTTGCCGGCCGGCTGCAGCTGCATGATGCGCACCGCGCCGTCGCCGCAGCGCACCACCAGCCCGTCCTCATCGATGATGCGAATGGTGCCGGGACGGCTGGCGCGCAGGGCATCGTCGGTGATGGCGTCATCGTTGACGGCGACAATGCGCACACCAAAACATTTGACAGGCGCGCCGGCCAGCGTGGTATGTGCACCGGGGCGCGGATCAAACGCACGGATCACCCGCGACACGGTGACGGCGTCGCGGGTGAAATGCAGCTTCGCCGACGCCCGATCGATTTTGGGGGCGTAGGTGGACGCGCTGTCCTCCTGCTCGATTTCCTGGGCGGCGTCCACTTCCATGAGCGCCAGGGCTTGCACAATGGCGAGTGCACCCAGCTCCGAGAGATGGTCATGCAGCTCACCATAGGTGACGTCAATGTTGATGGGCGTGCGCACCACGTGCAGCATGGGGCCGGCATCGAGCGCGGGCACCATGCGCATGATGGTGATGCCGGTTTCCGTGTGCCCCTCGAGAATGGCGGCCTGAATCGGTGCCGCACCGCGAAACGTCGGCAGGAGCGACGCGTGGATATTCAGTGTGCCGAGTCGCGGGGCATCGATCACGACTTTGGGAAGAATGTGCCCGTACGCCACCACAACACTCAAGTCGGGTTCAAGCGCGGCCATATCGTTCATGAATGCATCGCCGCGCGGCCGCTCGGGCTGCAGCACGGGCAAACCCTCTTCGAGCGCCGCCACCTTCACCGGCGACGGGTCCAGCTGCGACCGCGAGCGCCCTCGCGGACGATCAGGTTGCGTGACCACACCCACCACATCATGCCCTTCGCCGAGCAACGCGAGCAGCGGTGGAACAGCAAACTCGGGGGTACCCCAGAACAGAATGCGCATGTGTGGCCGATACAGAGGAACGGTGGCGGAGACGCGTGACGCGATCAGTCGCTGATCGCCTTGCCACCGTCACGATCCGGGGGCAGGTCTCCAACGGGCAGCACGCGCAGCAACTTCGGATATTGCAGCTTCTCTTCTTCCCACATACGCATGGCCGCGCGGCGTTTGAGCAACGAGAGCCGGTCGAGAAACAGCTTGCCGTGCAAATGATCGATTTCGTGTTGCAGGCACACGGCCAACAACTCCGTACCCGTCACTTCAATAACCTGACCATCGAGGTCGAGCGCTCGTACGGTGACTTCAGCCGACCGGTCGACTTCGGCAAACACTTCCGGAATCGACAGGCACCCTTCTTCCCACCGAATCTTGCCGTCGCGCTTGATGATCTCCGGGTTGATCAGCGCGAAGCGATGTTCATCGACACCAACCACCGTGAGGCGCTCACGACGCCCCACCTGTGGCGCGGCGAGCCCTACACCTTTGGCCGCGTCCATGGTGTCGAACATGTGGTCGGCAAGCCGCCGCAGCTCCGGCGTGATCTCCGTGACCAGCTCGGTTTCCTGCCGCAGAATCGGCGAGCCGAGGACGTGAATGTCGAGAAGGGCCACGACCCGATCAACCAGTAACCGCCGGGCCACTGCCGACGCGCACGATCTTCCCGCGTTCAATGATCATGCGCGAGTCACCCGACTTGATCGTGATGCGATCGTCGAGTGCCGGCACGTCCTTGGCCTGAATGGCCACCACTTCACCCACGACACCGCCAGCGGTGACAATCTCATCGCCCTTCTTCAGGGCCTTTACCAGCTCGTCATGCGCCTTTCGCTGTTTCTGCTGCGGACGAATGATGAGAAAGTAGAAAATCGCGAAGATGGAGCCGTACAGAAAAATCATGCCACCAAGCTGGCCGCCACCGATCTGCATGATGGCCGCGAGGGCCGCTGGAACTGGAACGAGCGTCATTGTGTGGTGATCCGTGAGTGATATCGGGCGAGCCAATCGCGGCTCCAGCCGTCGAACGCGCCCTCCAGCACCGCCTGCCGCGCGGTGCGCATGAGGGACACGAGGAAATGTACATTGTGGAGGCTGATCAGGCGCAGGCCGAGCAACTCTTCGCACACGAACAGGTGCCGTACGTAGGCGGTGGAGAAGCGGGTGCAGGTGGAGCAGTCACATTCCGGATCGAGCGGCACATCGGCCAGCCGGAACTGGGCGTTCTTGATATTGCGTCGCCCCTCAGCGGTGAAAAACGCACCCGTGCGCCCCATGCGCGTGGGGGCCACGCAATCGAACACGTCCACCCCGCGGGCCACCCCTTCCACGAGATCTTCGGGAAAGCCCACGCCCATGAGGTAGCGCGGGCGGTCGACGGGCAGCACCTCGTTGGTCACATCGAGCATCCCGTACATGTCGGGCTTGGCTTCGCCCACGGAGAGCCCGCCAATGCCGTAGCCAATCCATTCATCGAGCTCCCGAATGGCCAACGCCGACTCGCGCCGCAGGTGCGCATGAATACCGCCCTGCACAATCGGAAACAGTGCCTGATCGGGTGACGGAACATCGGGGTCGCTCACGATGAGGCGTGCGAACTCGTCGCGACAGCGCGCCAGCCACCGCACACTGCGCTCCATGGCCGCGCGCGCGAGTGGTTCGGGGCTTTGTCCCGGCACCACGTGATCGAACTGCATGATCACATCGGCGCCGAGATTGCGCTCGATGCGCATCACACTTTCGGGGGTGAACTTGCGAGCGGAGCCATCGATGTGACTGCGAAACTCCACGCCGTCTTCGTCAATGGTGCGCAGCCCTTCAAGTGAGAACACCTGAAAACCACCCGAATCGGTGAGCATGGGGCCGGCCCAATGCATGAACTTGTGCAGTCCACCGAGCGTGCGCACCGTGTCGTCGCTCGGGCGCAAATGCAGATGGTATGCGTTGGCGAGCACCATCGTGGCACCAAGCGCCGTGAGATCGTCTGGGTCGAGGCTTTTCACCGATGCGAGTGTACCCACCGGCATGAACTGCGGGGTGAGGACGTCGCCGTGTGGTGTGCTGAATACGCCGGCGCGTGCGCCGCCACTCGTGGCGTTCACGGTGAAGGAAAACGGCGCACTCACAGAATGCACATCGCGTCGCCGTACGACAAAAACCGATACTCCTGCTGCACGGCATCGGTATAGGCACGCATCATGAACTCGTAGCTCGAAAACGCGCTTACCAGCATGAGCAGCGTGGAGCGCGGCTGATGAAAGTTGGTGAGCAGGCGATCTACAACCCTGAGTTTCTGCGGCGGGCGCAGGAACAGATTCGTTTCGCGCGCGCCGGCCTGCACGACGCCGTGCGCATCGGCGGCACTTTCGAGCGTGCGCACCGCCGTCGTGCCCACGGCCCACACGCGACCGCCGCGTTCGCGCGCGGCCGCGATGATCTGCGCGGCGGCCTCCGGCACCTCGTACCACTCTTCGTGCATGACATGACGCGATGGATCTTCGTCAGACACAGGGCGGAACGTACCGGCACCGACGTGCAGCACCACTTCAGCACGCGCAACGCCCATGTCTGCGATGCGCGTGAGCAGCTCGGGCGTGAAGTGCAGTCCCGCCGTGGGCGCGGCCACGGAACCAGCAGTGCGTGCGTACACAGTTTGATATCGCACTGCATCGTTGCTCGTATCATCGCGCGTGATGTACGGAGGCAGCGGTACATGTCCGCACGCGGCGATTGCGGCCGACGCCGACGCGTGCACCGCCGGATCAACAATCAACTGCACAATGCGTGTATGGCGCGGTGTGTTGTCGAGAATCTCCACGCTGAACCCGGGCGCAATCGACACGCGCCGACCCGGACGCATCTTGGAACCAGGCTGCACCATCGCCTCCCACAGCGTCTGTTCGGGCGACGTGTCCATCGTGCGCAACAATAAAACCTCGGCCGGTTGACCCGAGTCCCGCGTGCCCAGCAAGCGTGCACGAAACACCTGCGTTGCGTTCACCACCAGCGTGTCGTCCGGCGCGAAATACTCGAGCAGGTCGGGAAACTTGCGATGCGAGATCGACTGAGTCGCACGATCCATCACGAGCAGTCGACTGGCGTCGCGCGGCTCGATGGGTTCTTGTGCGATCAACGCCTCAGGGAGGTCGTAGTCATAGTCGGAGGTGCGGCTGCCTGGTTCATGCATGCGCGGGAAAATAACTTCCGACGCAACGTTTAGAGTAGCGAACCCTGCTCGCCGATGGATCGCGGCGGCTCGTACCCCAGGTGGCGATACGCATGCCCCGTGGCCATGCGACCGCGCGGCGTGCGCTGCAAAAATCCCTGCTGCACGAGGAACGGTTCATACACTTCCTCGATCGTGCCGGCGTCTTCGCCCACCGCCGCCGCAATCGTGGTGAGTCCCACCGGCCCGCCTTCAAACTTCTCAATGATCACCCGTAGCAGCTTGGTGTCCATGTCGTCGAGGCCGAACTGATCCACGTCGAGCAACTCCAGTGCGGCGTCGGCGACAGGGCGGGTGATAATGCCGTCGGCACGCACCTGCGCATAGTCGCGCACCCGGCGCAGCAGCCGATTCGCCACACGCGGTGTGCCTCGCGACCGACGCGCTATTTCATGCGCCCCATCATCGCTGATTTCCACGCGCAGCACCTCGGCGGTGCGCTTTACAATGATCTCAAGGTCGCGCTCCGGATAGAACGCGAGCTGATGCACGAGACCAAATCGTGCCCGTAGCGGCGGCGTTAGCATGCCGAGCCGAGTGGTCGCGCCCACCAAGGTGAACGGCTCAATCGGCATGGTGATCGTCTGCGCCTTCGGACCTTCGGAGAGACGGATATCGATTTTGTAGTCTTCCATCGCCGGATAGAGGAACTCCTCGATCACCGGTCGCAGGCGATGGATTTCGTCAATGAAGAGGAGATCGCCCTCGCGCATGTTCGTGAGCGTGCCCACCAGATCGCCGGGTTTCTCGAGTGCCGGTCCGGAGGTGGTGCGGATGTTCACGCCAAGCTCGCGCGCCATGAGTTCGGCCAGAGTGGTCTTGCCGAGGCCGGGCGGACCGAAAAAGAGCGTATGGTCAATCGGCTCGCGTCTCCCGCGCGCCGCATCGATGGCGATGGACAGACTCTCCTTTACCTTGCTCTGCCCGATGAACTCGGCCAACCGCTGCGGTCGCAGGGACAGTTCGACGACGCCCTCGTCGGGCAGCTCCTCGGGCGTGGTGATCTCGGCGCGGGACATCGCGGGCGGCGGTGAGCGGAACAAGGGAACGACAAGTGCGGGTTGGGGAATATAGAACGTGGGCCTTGTTGCGGCCCGGACGCTCGGCCCGCGCTGAGTCAGTGGATAGCCCAAGGATCGTGGGCTTCGCCCGCATGGTCAGCGTTCTGTCTGTTTTTGCGTAGATTGAGTGTTATCTGGCCGAAGTCTGGCCAATTCCTCGCACCCCCATATGACCATGCTTCGTCGACTCCTTGCGCGAGAGGCCGTCTTTCCGCGGCGCGCCGTGATTCTTTCGGTCACGGCGGCGCTGTCCGTGGCTGCCGTGGTGTCCGTGGCTGAGGCGCGTCCCGAATCCGCGCGCGCCACGTCGCATGCATATCTGGGCGCCGGCCCCTACGTACCCGTGCTGTGGGACGCGCCGGCGTACCACGCGCCGATCCGCCTGCAGGCAGCCAAGCTGGCCGCGCGCGCCGAGCTGGGCGCCGATGCGCCGCCGATTGACTGGCGCGTGCTGGCCGGCCTCGACTACCTCACCGGAAAAACGACCGATACGCTCAAAGCGCTCAACGGCAAGGAAGTACGTATTCCGGGCTTCGTGGTGCCGCTCGATGATTTCATGGAAGACGGCGCCGAGTTCCTGCTCGTGCCGTACTACGGCGCTTGCGTGCACACGCCGCCGCCGCCCCCCAATCAGATCATCTTCGTGCAAATGGCCGGAAAGAAAGCGGTCAAACTCACGTTGTTCGACGCCGTCTGGATGCACGGCAAGCTGAAGATTGCGACCGTGGAGAGCCCGTACGGCACGGTGGGCTTCACGCTGGAAGGCACCAAAATGGAACCGTACAGCTCGCGATGACGGTCAACGCGGCCGCGCCGGCCGTCGCACTCTCCAACGTTCGGTTCGCCTATCGTCCGGGTCGTGATGTGGTGTCGATCGACTCCCTCACGATCAACCGCGGCGAAACAGTGTTCCTTCACGGGCCGAGCGGCAGTGGGAAAACCACGCTGCTCGGCCTGTTGGCTGGTGTGCTCACGGCCACGTCGGGGTCCGTGCGCATTCTCGGCGAAGATCTCACGCCCCTCTCGAGCGGCGCGCGCGATGCATTTCGTGCGCAGCATCTCGGGTATGTGTTTCAGCAGTTCAATCTGATTCCGTATTTGTCGGTGCGCGAAAACATTCTGCTGCCGGTGCGGCTCGATCGTGAGCGTCGCGCGAAGCTGGGCACGACGGATCCCGTGAAGGCCGCCGATGCCCTGGCCGCAGAGCTCGATATCGCGTCGGCGATTCATTCGCCGGTGACGGAACTGTCGGTGGGTCAGCAGCAGCGCGTGGCGGTGGCGCGCGCGCTGATTGGTTCGCCCGAAGTTGTGATTTGTGACGAGCCCACGTCGGCGCTCGATTCCGATCGACGCCAGCGGTTTCTTGAGTTGTTATTTGCGTCGTGCCACAAGGCCGGCGCCACGCTCGTGTTTGTGAGTCACGACTTCACGCTGCAGCCGCTCTTCTCGCGCACGGTGGAGTTGCCGCAGATCAACAGCGCCAGCGCCATCATCGCGAAAGAGAACTGATCATGGGGACGATTCTCCGACTCGCGATGCAATCGCTGCGCAGCCGATTGTTCACGTCGCTGCTCACGGTGGCGAGCATTGCGTTGAGTGTGACGCTGCTCGTGGGGATCGAGCATGTGCGCAGCGGGGTGCGCGAGAGTTTCGCGGG
>JBBRDP010000156.1:0-8049 GCA_038203795.1 Gemmatimonadales bacterium | reverse complement strand
CTGAATGGCGAGGTCGGTGCCAAGACCGGTGGTTTCGATGTTGCCCTGATTGAAGATCTGGTCGATGGAACCGATCTGCATGCCGAGGCCGATCTGGATGGGGTTGATACCACCCTGATCGCCGGGCGGACGGCTGGCGCCTTGCAGCAACTGCGCAAAGCCTTCCTTGAACGTGACACGGCCCGCCTTGAAGGCCACCGTGTTGACGTTGGCGATGTTGTTACCGATGACATCCATGCGCACCTGATGGTTGCGCAGACCGGAGACACCAGCGAAAAGTGAACGCAGCATGTTGTGAATTTCCTCGGGTGAGTGGGAACAGCGGGATCAGTTGCGCAGCTGAAGCAGCGACGAAAACGGAACGCTCAGCGAATCGCCAAGCATGAGCACAGGCTGGCCTTGTTCGTAGCGAAGGCCGGTGATGCGACCGGTGGTGAAGGTCTTGACGGGCACATCCTTGCCCGCCGCATCGGCTACGTGAAACTGGTACGTGTACCGACCGGGCTTGAGCGGCGGATCGAACGTGAAATCCTCAAGACGGATCGACTGCATGCCTTCCTTGACGTCGGCGATCGTCGCCGAACCTACCAGCTTGCCGTCAGAACCGATAACGCTCAGGCGCCCGTTGCCTTTGAGTGCACCGGCGTCAATCGTGATCGCGCCGGAACCGTCGCGATCCACGAACATTTGGTTCCCATCGAGCACACCCGTGCGACCTACGGTATTGATCGCCATCGATTGCTCGAGCAACTTTGCCATCGCGTCGCCCTGCGTGAGCGTGATCTGACTGAGATCTTCGATTGCAAGCCCAAGCTCAACCTGGCTTTCGGCCACGATCTTGATGCTCTCATTGATGTCGATGAGTTGCTCCACCTGCGAGAACTGCGCGAGCTGTGCGGCCATTTCCTGACCGTCCATGGGGTTGAGCGGGTCCTGGTTCCTCATCTGCGCGACGAGCAACTGCAGGAACTCGTTGCGTCCGAGTTCGTCGTTCTTCTTCCGATTCACCGAAGGCGTTGACGGCTCAGCCGGCGCTTGTGCAGGCGCGGTTGGATCGACCGCTACGTTGGTGTAGCGGGGCGAGAGGTTGGTTGGCGAACTGATCGCGCGCGCAATGTCGAACATCAGCGATTCTCCTGCCGGTCGTTACGCCGGCCCTGCTGGTGAGTACCGTCCGCGTCGTCGCGCGAGTCACGCTCGCGTTCCGGTTGTTGACGGGCGGTGGGGCGCTCGCGCGCTCCGGTGTCGTTGCTGCTCTGTTGTCCCTGGCCTGCGGCGGCGGCCTTGAGTAGTTCCGCACGGTCGCTCAGACCCACGCGAACCGCGTCGCCTTCATGGGCGCGCGACGTTTGCTGCACGCGCAGTGATTCCGTGTCGAGGCCATGTCGGCCGAGTGCGTCCTGCAAGTCGGCCGTCTGCATGCGCAGACGATCCGCCAGTCCAGCATTCGAGGTGAGCACCTGCGCGCCGACTGCACCACCGCGCACGTTCACGCGAATCTCTTCGGGCCCATCGGGTGAGTCGATCTGCATCGTGAGCGATGAGATATCACGCACCGGTGCATCGTCGGTGAGCACGGCGATCGCTTCTGCGCGTTCAGCGGCGGTGCTGCCGGCCGGCGCCGCAACCTTTGGTGCGCCGCCGTCGAGGACACGATCAACGCTCGCGGACAGCGAACCGGACGCACTGGTGGTCTCGCTCACAACAGAACGTCGATCACGGTCGCTGCCACTGTCGCTGCCGCTGCCACGTTCGCGCTCGGATCCGCTGTGCGTCGACCCTCCGCGCGTATCACCGGACGCTGACGACGGCAGTGCACGTGACGCGATCATGGTGGCATCACCAAGGCGTGGTGCTGCTGAGGGCTCGCCAGTCGGTTCGGTTGGCATCAGGCGTGCGCCGCTGCCGGGGCGCGCCACCTGGGCCACCTGCGCAACCTGTGCGACCCGCGCAACCGCTGCGACCTGCGCCATGCCGCTGGACGGCGCGAATCGCGAGGCGCTGCGTTGTGCCGACGCACTATTCGCACTCCCCGCCGCCGATCCGCGCAGCTCGAGGTGTCCCGGATCACGCATGCCAAGCGTGTTCACACCTTCTTCGCGCGCGATCTCATGCAGACGTGCGTATGCAGTGGGATGATTCCATTTGCCATCGATGATCACATCAGCCGCTTCGCCGGTGAGATGCGCGCTGTTCGTGGTCCAGGTGACAACGGGACCCGGTGCGGTGCGTCCCTGCGCGAACAGATGCTCCTGTCGCTCCGGGGCACGCACCGTCTCTACAATCTCCACGACGTGACCGAACTCATCGCGCATGCGATCGATGATGCGATCAACGCGCGCTCGGAACTCCGGCGCGAGGGCCTCGATATCGCGCACCGCACTGGTGATGTCCGCCGCTGATTTCGCCACGGCGTTGGCAAACTCAGGGCGCGCCGAATCGGCCAGCGCACGTCCACCCGCCGTGCCAGCAATATCGAGCATCGCATCGATACGCGCACGCAGCGCCGCCGCCTGCGGATCATTCCGCGCGAGCAGTTCACCGCGTCCGAGCGATTGCGCGCGCGCGGACAGGGCCAGCAGATCGTCACCACGTGTCTCACGACGCGGATCATTCGCTGCGCGCGTGGACGCTGCGCTGTCAGTGAGTCCGGCAAAGATACTGCGTTGCTCATTGGCGGTGCGCAGGAGCTCGGCTCGCGCCAGCGCCAGCGCGTCGGCACGCAGCGAGCGTGCCAGCGAGCGCTGATCGCTGTCCAGCATGGTTGTCGGAGCCGATTCCGTGTTGGGTGCCTCGGTATCCACCAACACGGCGGTGTCGTCTTGCGCCTCGACGGCATCACCCTCAGGCGGAAGCAACCCGATGGGACGCTGCGGTGCCGGAGCTGCGGTGCCGCCGAGCAACGCCAGTAACAACGAGAAGTCCGGCGGCGGTACCTCGCGCACCGTCCCTTCGTCGCGATCCGTTGATGCAGGCGCGTACGGCTCGATACGATCGGGGCGGTCCGCAACGCGAACACGTGAAGCCGGCGACGGCATGTTCGAGGCGACGAACGGAAGAATGCTCATGGTGTGGTGCTCGCTGGGGCGACGACGCCACCCTTGCTGATGACGGCGGCGCGGGCGGCCGGCAGTGCGGTCAGTACGGCCGCAGCCTGACGATCGCCCATCATGGAGAGGATCGTGCGGATATCCGAGTCAGACATTTGTTCAAGCACCTTGGCGGCATCGCGCGCTGACATCGCGCTAAAAATTTTGGCGAGACGACGTTCCGGCAGTGCCTCGGCGGCTGGCGCGACCGGGGCAACAACGGGCGCTGGCTTCGCGGGCTCCGCATTTTTCTTCTCCTCCGGCGCATGAGCCGATGATGTCGCTTGCTTCGTGGGCGTTGCGACGGGATCCGCAGGCGGCGTGGCCACCGGCTTGGTCGTTACACCCGCGCCTTTCATCAGCGCATCCCGCTCTGCGAGCAGCGCGCGAATCGAATCAGCGGGCGTGAGCAGCTGCGCCAATACTGAATCGGCGGAGATCGGATCAGGTTCGGCGAGTTCTGCCGCAGCGATACTATCCGCAACCGCAACACTGTCGGCCGCGATGCTGTCTGCGTGCACCTTCGCCAGTGAGTCCTGCACGATCACGTACGCCGCGTGCGAGGTGCGCGCTTGCATCACGGAATAGCCAGCGGTGCCGGCCAGTCCGACCACGATCGCGAGGATTGCCGGAAGCAGTACTTTTTTCAGCATGTAACGATTGCTCAGATCGCCGGCGAGGCCGGCGGTGTGGTGGATCGGGTGGACACCGCAGAGTCAGCGGTGCCCGGTGCGTGCTCGGGACGGGCGGCATCGCCAGACATGTGCTTCCGTGTGAAACGTGAGAGCGCGATTTCATCCATGTGATTGCGGTCGCGCTGCTGTTCGGCGTCCTGCCACCGTTCCACATGACGTTCCTTGAGTCGGTCAATCACGCGCCGCTCGCGCGAGGCGAGCTGCAGCGCAACCTGCGCCTCGGCCACCAGTCGTTCGGCCTCGTCCACATCGTCGGCGGCACGCAGGAGTCGGTCATCGAGCTGGTCGATGATGAACGCGAGATGCTGCATTTCTCCTGCCGTGATCACACCGTGCGAAACCGCCTCGAGACTGTCGCGTTGCAACTGACGCAGCGCGAACATCGCATCCTGCTGGCTTCGCTGTTCGTCGGCATTCTCGTTGGCCGCATGCAACGTTTGCGCGCGCGCCTGCTCCGATTTTTCACGCAGTTCAAGTACGCGCTGGAGGCGAAAGCGAAAGCTCACGAAACCCTCCGCGTGGCATTCGTGATCGTACCACCGAGTTTCGTGAGCGCCGCATACGTATCGCCGTACAGCGTGACCTCATCTGGTGCCTGTCGCAGGAATGAGAGCGTCGACTCGCGGTGTGCGATGGCGGCGTCCGCGTACGGATCACTGCCGCGTTGATATGCGCCCACCATGATCAGGTCTTCCTTCTCGCGGTAGGCCGCTTCGAGTCGCTGCACCTCAGACGCGGCCTCACGCTGCGCGGGCGTGATGATGGCATCACGTACCCGGCTCTTGGATTCAAGGATGTCGATCGATGGATAATGATTCTGCGCAGCCAGCTTGCGTGTAAGCACGATGTGCCCATCAAGAATGGAGCGGGTGGCGTCCGCGACGGGCTCGTTGAAGTCGTCGCCGTCCACTAAAACGGTATAAATGCCCGTGATACCGCCACGCGATCCGTTGCCAGCGCGCTCCAACAATCGTGGCAGATTGGCGAACACGCTGGGGGGATAGCCCTTCGTGGTTGGTGGCTCACCGGTGGCCAATCCGATTTCGCGCCAGGCCATCGCCACGCGCGTCACCGAGTCCACCATGAGCAGCACCTGCTTGCCCTGATCGCGAAAGTATTCCGCGATGGCCGTCGCGACGAGTGCGCCTCGCGCGCGCACGAGTGCGGCCTGATCGCCCGTGGCAACAATGACGACACTGCGCGCCAGTCCTTCCGCGCCCAGGGCGTTATCCAGAAAGTCACGCACTTCGCGACCGCGTTCGCCGAGCAGCGCAATCACATTCACATCGGCCCGCGCGTGGCGCGCGATCATGCCCAGCATGGTGCTCTTGCCCACGCCGGAACCGGCGAAGATGCCTACGCGCTGTCCACGACCAATGGTGAGCAGGCCGTCAATCGCGCGCACGCCTGTTTCGAGCGGACGATCGATAGTTTGGCGTTCCAGCGGATTCGGCGGTTCCGCCGACAACGGTACGCGATCAACCACATCCAGCTTGCCTTTGCCATCGATCGGATGGCCGAGTCCGTTCAGTACACGACCGAGCAGTGAGGGACCGACGTCAACGCCGAACGAGCGCCCGAGCGGCTGCACGATGCTACCCTGATGCAGTCCATCCATTTCACCCAGCGGCATGAGCAGCACGCCGCGCTCGTGAAAGCCGACGACTTCAGCCAGCACCGAACGATCGCGCGAGTGACTGGTCACGCGGCACAGTGTACCCAAGCCGGCTTCCAGCCCCGTGGCTTCCAGCACCAGACCCACAACACGCGTGACACGTCCATACGTCGCGAAGCGGTCCACGTCGACGAGGCGCGACGCGAAGGCGTCCGCAGCATGATGCAGGGTCGCGGTCATGCTTGCACCTGGCCGAGGGCCCGATAGGCACGTTCCAGCGCGGTATCGATGCGACCGTCGAGTACCCGTTCACGTCCGTCCACAAGACACCCGCCGCGCACGATGTGCGGGTCGGCGTGCCAGCGCACGTCGCGCTGCGCGGCGCCGCCGTCGGGATCGTCGAGCATGGCCTGCTGCACGATGGCGAGATCGTCGGGGTGCAATCGCACCGTGATGTTGCGTTCGAGGGGGAACTGCTGCAACGAGCGCTGCACCAGATCAGTAATCACCGACGGTTCTGCCGTGAGTTCGCGGTGAATGAGATGTCGTGCCACAGTGACAGCGGCCGCCGCGAGATTTTCCTCCACGTTGCCGAGCCACCGTTGTTCGTGCGCCTGCACAGACGCCGTGGCGTCCGTGAGTGCCTGCAGGACGCGCATGAGTTGTTCGCGCGCACTGTCGGATGCATCCTGCATACCCGCAGCGCGTCCGCGTGCGAACGCCTCGGCCTCGACACGCGCGCGCATCTGGCCCGGCTGCTCGGCAGCGCTCGCGTCGACTGCATCCGATTCGAGCGAAGCGGCGACGGACGCACGCGACGGCGTCGCCGGAACGGCCGTCGGCTGCGAGAGCGGCGTGAACACATCTTGCATCTCGAGTTCGTCGAGTGTCCACGCGGCCGGACTCGGCGGTACGTACGGGTCAAAGAATGACATCATCCGATCCGGCAGAGAGCACAATCTCGCCCGTTTCCTCGAGCGCGCGTACCTTCGACACGATGTCCGACTGCGACGCTTCCACATCGCGCATCTTGACCGGTCCCAGGAACTCGATCTCTTCCTTGAGTCCTGCCACCGCACGCTGCGACATGACGCCCATGATGCGCGTGCTGAGTTCGGGGCTTGCGGCCTTGAGTGCGAGGGCGAGTTGCTTGACATCGATCTCGCGCAGCAAGCGCTGCAGCGACTTGTCGTCGAGTGCACTGAGATCCTCGAACACGAACATAAGATTCTTGATCTGATCGCTGAGCGCCGGATCCCGTTCCGTCACCGCTTCGAGGACTTCCTTCTCAAGCGATGCGCTGACGAGGTTGAGCACGGCCGCAACCGCTGCCGGTCCGCCCACACTGCTCATGCCTTGCGTAAACGCCATCTCGGCTTCGCTGCCAATCGCGCGTTCCACAAGGGAAATCATCTCCGGTGCCACTTTCTCCATGCGCGCCATGCGGTACATGACTTCGCCCCCGAGTGCCGGGTCCACTTCACGCAGAATCTGCGCGACGTGGGCCGGATCGAGGTGCGCGAGAATCAACGCGATCGTTTGCGGATGTTCACCGCGTAGCGTGCTGCCGAGTTGTTGTGGGTCGGCGCGGCGCAGCAGACCGAAACGGTCACTGTCAGCCAGCTGCCCCTGAATGCGCTTGAGAATCTGCGTGGCCTTCGCCAGGCCAAACGCCTCTTCAAGCACTTCACGGGCAAACTCCACGCCACCGGTGGACAGTGAATCCACGCCCACGGTGAGTTCGAGCCACTCGTTGAGTACCGTGGAAATGGTGTCGCCCGGCACACGATCGAGTGTGGCCATTTCGAGCGCCACAATTTCCGCTTCTTCCGGATGCAGCTGACTCGTGATCTTGGCCGCGTGCTTGGCACCCAGTGCCATGCACACGATCGCGACCTTCTGACGGCCGGTGAGACGATCGAGCGCGTATTTGTCGGCACCGCGCGATGGAACCACGGAGGTACCCATGATCAGTTTCGCAGCCAGGTTCGCATCACGCGCACGGCCGCATCGGGGCGCTGATCAACTGTGGCCATCGCCTGCTCACGCTCCGGTGTCGTGGTCGGCGGTGGCAACACAATCGGTTTGCGTGGCGCGATCAGCGCGTCCTGTTCCTGCAGCTGTACCGATTCGCGCGCCGCGCCACTGTTGAGCGCGATCTGGGCCGGTGCTGCTGGCGCCAGTGCCTGCGGAGCCGCTGCCGGCGGTGCGGGACGCAGCGCACGCACCGAGACCAGCGCGATGATCATGAGCACGATGAGCGAGGCAATCGCCACGACCGGCTTCGGATTGTCGAGCGCCTGCGTGACGAGCGTCGGAGTGGGAACCGAGTCCAGCATGACCGGTGCGATGACCGGTACATCAAACGGTGCGCTCAGCACGGACACGCCGTCACCGCGCACGCTGTCGATGCCGAGTGCATTGCGTACCAACGCTTCAATGCGCGCCAGTTCTTCGGCGGAACGCGGTGTGATGACCGGTGCTTCCGCCACGGCGCCGTCGGCGCTCGGGGTGATGGTGACCCGGTCGGCCACGAGCACCGCGACGGTCATCTTGCGCACATCACCAATGGCGCCGGAAAACGATTCTACACTGCGGGTGGTTTCGAAGGACGTGGCCACGTTCGATGACGCGGCACCGGCTTGTCCCG
>JBBRDP010000155.1:0-8242 GCA_038203795.1 Gemmatimonadales bacterium | reverse complement strand
GGATGGGCCGAACATGGACGATGCCATTCGCGAGTTCACCAAAGAGTACAACCTGACGTTCGATGTACTGTACGATCGCACCGAACTGTTTCGCGCGCTGTATCGCTACACCGGCGTGCCGGAGACGTACGTGATTGATCGCAGCGGCACCGTGCGTCGAAAGTGGATTGGTCCCGACGACTGGAACTCGGAAGAGAACCGTCGTTTTCTCGCGCAGTTGCTGGCCGAGTCGGGTGTCTGAGGTGAGCAAGTGAAGCGACGACTGCGCGCCGAGTGGCCGCGGGCGCTCGTGGCGCTCGTGCTGGCCACCGCGTTGTGGCTCGTGGTGAGCGCCGAAGAACCGGACTCGCGATGGGTGAACGTGCGGCTCAGCCTTTCGCTCGACCCTGACGTCACACTGGCCGAACCAGCGACGCCGGTGCAAGCGCTCATTGCTGGTAAGCGTCGCGATTTGTACAAACTCATCTCGTCGCCGCCGAGCATGCGTCGGGCCGTCACCGACGAGGGCAGTGACAGCGTACGACTCGAGTTGCGTACGCAGGATGTAGACCTGCCCGCCGGCAGCGAGGCGGTGGTGCGTGATCTGCGACCGCGCCTGCTGCTCGTGACGCTGCGCCGCCCCGTCGGACAGAGTTCGGTGCCTACACCGTGAGCCAGTTCGGTGGCCGGCCACTCGAGGTTGGATCGCGCGCGCCAAGTATGGTGCGGGTGCTCGGCATTGAAACCTCCTGCGACGAAACTTCGGCCGCAGTCGTGGAATACGACGGTGAACAATTCACGCAACGATCACTCGTGATTCTATCGCAGGATGTGCACCGGTTGTTTGGTGGCGTCGTTCCCGAAATTGCAAGCCGACAGCATCTCACGGCGTTGCCACCGGTGGTGCGTGAGGCGCTGCGCGCGGCGTCGTGCGAGGTGCAGGAGTGTCAGGCGATTGCGGTGACGCACGCACCCGGACTCGTGGGCGCGTTGCTGGTGGGCGTGCACTTTGCCAAGGCGCTGGGACTCGCGCGCGATGTACCGGTCGTGCCGGTGCATCATCTGGAAGGGCATTTGTTTGCCACCGTGCTCGAGCACGCGCAGGCTGTTCCCCCGTTCACTGCGCTGCTCGTGAGCGGTGGGCACACGCTCCTGCTCGATGTCCCCGAGTGGGGCTCCTATCGCCTGCTTGGTCAAACGCGCGACGATGCGGCTGGCGAAGCGTTCGACAAAGTGGCCAAGCTCATCGGCCTGCCGTATCCCGGAGGCCGTCCGCTCGAGGAACTCGCGCGCAGCGGCGATGCAAAACGTCACGTGTTTTCCCGTCCGATGCTGCGTCGCAATCAGCAACCGGATGATGCCGACTATTACGACCTGTCATTCAGCGGACTCAAGACAGCGGTGTTGCTGGCCGTGCGAGCGTGTGAGCAGGACGGAACGATTGACGCGGAGCGCGCGCACATTGCGCGCGGATTTCAGGATGCGGTGATTGATACACTGGTGGCCAAAACCATGCGTGCGGCGAACGCCTTCACGCGCGATCGCATCGTACTTGGCGGTGGCGTCGCGTGCAATCAGGCGCTGCAGCTCGCCATGCAAACTGCCGCGTCGAACGCGCAACGCGGTCGTACCGTGTTCGCACCGTCACCGCGGCTGGCTACGGACAACGCGGCGATGATTGCCGCCGCCGGCGCGTTTCGGTTTGTGGCCGGTCATGTGGGAGCACCAGATTTTTCGGCGCACGCTTCGCTGGCGATTCCCGGTATGTTTGACGCGGCCCCCAGCGTGCGCTGACAGTATGCGCTGACAGTATTCGCTGAGTATTCGCTGACAGTATCGCTGCGCCACTCACTTTTACGAGTTCGATCATGTTCGCATCTGACGGCATCACGGCGCTCCCCACCGTGCTATCACTGGGCCCACTGGAAGTCACCGGATTCGGACTGGCGGTGCTGGCCGGCTTTGTGCTGGCCCAGATCATCTGCATCCGTGAGCTCACGCGTCGTGGGCACCTGGTGGAGGCGGATGCGATGCCTGATGTGATCATGGCGGCGCTCATCGGCACACTGATCGGTGCCAAGACGTACTACGTGATTCTGGTGGGCGATGTGTCCGCGTTTTTGAGTCGCGGCGGTTTTGTGTTCTGGGGCGGCTTCATCGGGTCGGTGATTCTGTGTACGCTCGTGGTGCGTTACAAAAAGCTCGGGTTCTTTCGCATTGCCGACGTGGCGGGCATCGCGATTGCCGGTGGCTACGCGGTTGGGCGCACGGGCTGCTGGGCTGTGGGCGACGACTATGGTCGTCCGTGGAGCGGTCCGTTTGCGGTGAAGTTTCCGGAGGGCGCGCCGCCGAGCACGGCGCAGAACCTGCAGCAGTTGTTCGGGGTGGAGCTGCCGGCTGGCACGAACCCGCTCGAGGTGATCGCTGTACACCCGACGCAGCTGTACGAAGTGGCCATGGGGTTTGTGATGTTCCTCGTGTTGTGGCGTTTTCGTACGCACACGCACAAAGAAGGGTGGCTGGCGGGCGTGTACTGCGTGGTGGCGGGCCTTGAGCGGTTCATCGTGGAGTTCTTTCGCGCCAAAGACGACCGGTTTGTGGCGGGGCTCACGGTGGCGCAGGTGATCGCGCTGATCGTCGCGATGATTGGCGTGGGGATCATCGTGGGGAGGCGGAAGTCGGGAGGGGCGGGAAACGGCCGCCATTAGGGACGTCGCCCGTATCGGCATGATCGCGTTTTTGGTTTACGGTACGGGTTGACGGTGAACGGTTTACGGTGCACACCGTCTACTGTCGACCGTCGACTCGTACTGTCAACTGAAGACGCGGTCTCAGCGGTACGCGGGCGGGAGTGGCGAGTGACCGTTCACGGTTCACCGTTGACGGTCAACGGTCAACGGCAACTCCCCCATTAGGCCCGTCGCCCGTATCGGCACGATCGCGCTTTCAGTTTACGGTATGGGTTTACGGTTGACGGTTTACGGTACACACCGTCTGGCGTCGACCGTCGACTCGTACTGTGGAGTGGCGGGGTGGGCTCCACGGGACGCGGGCGGGGGTGATGGTTCGCGGTTGACGGTTGACGGTCAACGGCAACTCCCCCATTAGGCCCGTCGCCCGTATCGGCATGATCGCGTTTTTAGTTTACGGTAGGGGTTGACGGTGAACGGTTTACGGTGCACACCGTCTACTGGCGACCGTCAACTCGTACCGTGAACTGAAGACGCGGTCTCCACGGTACGCGGAACGTGCGTGGCGGTTCACGGTTCACGGTTCACGGTTCACCGTTCACGGTCAACGGCAACTCCCCCATTAGGCCCGTCGCCCGTATCGGCACGATCGCGCCTTCAGTTTACGGCAGGGGTTCACGGTGAACGGTTTACGGTGCACACCGTCTACGGTCAACCGTCGACTCGTACTGTCAACTGAAGGCGCGATCTCCCCTGTACGCGGACCGTGCGTAATGGGGGAGTTGCGGTCAATCCGCCTTCTGCCCGAACACCGCCAGATTGCTCGAGTGCCCCGGCGTGACCTTCTTCTCCGGGTACACCCAGTGCACCGCCTGATTCACCGCGACTGCCGCTTCGCTGAACCCCGATGCGATCAGCTTGAGCTTCCCCGGGTACGTCGTGATATCGCCGGCCGCGTAGATGCCGTGGCGTCCGGCTTCCATCATGCTGTTCACCACAATCTCATCTTTCTCGAGCGCCAGCCCCCATTCGCCGAGCGCGCCGAGATCGCTCACGTAGCCGAGCATTGGCAGGACCACGTCGCACTCCACGTCGCGCGTGAGCTTGCTCTTGATGTCGCGCAACCTGATGCCGCTCAATGAATCGCTGCCGTTCGGCAGGACCGCGTCGAGCTCATGGAACGTGTGGATGTCTACATTCTCACCGTTCGCGGCCGCCGCCTGCACTTCCGACACCGTGGCTGCGTGCGCGCGGAATCGGTCGCTGCGGTGCACCAATGACACGTGCGCCGCACGGGTGCGCAGCTGCGCGGCCCAGTCGAACGCCGAGTCGCCGCCGCCGATGATCACCACGCGCTTGCCGATGAATCGATCCGGATTGGTGACCACATCTTCGATGCCTCGACCATACCACGGCTCGGCGCACGCCTGCGGCAGACGACGTGGTTTGAACGCGCCGATTCCGGCGGCGATGATGATGGCGCGCGTCGCGAAACGTCCCGTCTCGGTGACCAGCACGTAGTGATCGTCTTCCTGTTCGAGTGCCACGACGCGCTGATTCAGATGGGCCGGCAGTCCAGTTTCGCGGTGAAACTGACCCGCCTGCTCGGCCAGATTTTTGACCAGATCCTTGGCCAGCACGCGCGGATAGCCCGCGACGTCGAAGATGTATTTTTCCGGGTAGAGCGCCGTGAGCTGGCCGCCGAGTTCCGGCAGCGCGTCGATGATTTGCGCGGTCGCGCCGCGCATGCCGGCGTAAAACAGGGCGAACAGCCCCGTGGGTCCGCCGCCGATGATGGTGATGTCGTGGATCATCTTGACGAATTTAACCGGGTTGGCGCTGTTTTTCCTCCAAGGAGGCAGCGCATTAGTTTCCTTGGCATGAAGATCTATACGAAGACCGGTGACGCCGGTGCAACGGGCCTCTTTGGTGGTGGCCGCGTCGAAAAAGACCACCCGCGTGTCGAGGCCTACGGTGACGTCGATGAATTGAACGCGGCGCTGGGGCTGGCGAGGTCCATCGAACTCATGCCGCGCATCGACGAGGTGCTCATGCCTATCCAACGCGATCTGTTCGCGATTGGTGCGCTGCTCGCCACGCCGGATCACGAGAAAATGCGGGAGCAGTTGCAAAAAGCGCGCATCGATGATGAACGCATCGCCGAGTTGGAGCGAGCCATCGACGCCGCCGAAAGCGAGCTCGAGCCGCTCACCAGTTTCATCATTCCGGGCGGTACGCCCAAGGCCGCCGCGTTGCATGTCGCACGCACCGTGTGCCGTCGCGCCGAACGCCGCGTCGTGCGTCTGGCGCACGACATTGAGCTGCCCGCGCACACGGTGATCTATCTCAATCGCCTCAGCGACCTGCTCTTCACGCTCGCCCGCCTCGCCAACAAACGCGCGGGTGCCGGCGAGGTCACGTGGTGAGCAGTCAGCCGTTTGCGCGTCACGCGCGCTGAGTCGACAGGTTCATAAGCACGTCATGAGCACGTCATGAGCACGTCATGAGCACGTCATGAGCACGTCATGAGCACGTCATGAGCACGTCATGAGCGGCCGATTCACCGCGCTCGATCTGTCGCTGTCGTACCCCGTGATTGTGGCACGCGGCGCACTCGGCGAGCTGTTCGCGCTCGTGAGCCAGCATGCGCCCAATCATCGGTACGCGATCATTGCCGACGCGACGGTGCATCGGATCTACGGCACGCGCGCAGCGGCTGGTTTTCCGCCGGAACGCACGCTGCAACTCACCGTGCCCAGCGGCGAAACGTCCAAGTCACGCGCCGAGTGGTTGCGTCTTTCCGATGCCTTGCTCGAATGGGGAGCGGGCCGCGACACGACGGTCGTGGCGATCGGTGGCGGGGTGACCGGCGACCTGGCCGGGTTTGTGGCGGCCACGCTCCATCGCGGTGTGCCGGTGGTGCAGGTGCCCACGACACTGCTGGCCATGGTCGACAGCGCCGTTGGCGGCAAGACCGGCGTGGATACCCCCACCGGCAAGAATCTCATCGGCGCGTTTCACGATCCGTCGCTGGTGGTGGCCGATGTCGACACGTTGCGCTCGGTGCCGCAGTCGGTGCGGGCGGACGGGCTGGCCGAAATGATCAAGCACGGAGTGATCGCCGACGCCGACGCGTTCACGGAGTTGTGCGGGCTGCTCCCCGAGTTGAGCGGACCGGCAGGCGGCGAGGTGAGCGAACTGACGGAGTTGGTCGCGCGCAGTGTGGGCATCAAGGCGCAGGTGGTCGCGCAGGACGCGCGCGAAGCGGGCTTGCGACACATCCTGAACGCGGGGCACACGATCGCTCACGCCATCGAGCACCAGATGGCGTTCACTGTGTCGCATGGGTCGGCGGTGGCGGTGGGCCTGGTGGTGGAGACGCGTCTGGCCGAACGGTTGGGGGTGGCCGAGTCCGGGTTGGGCGACGTCGTGGCCGACGCGGTGCGTCGTGCCGGCCTTCCCGATGGTCCTCCCGCGTCCGTCAGCGACTCGGCGTTGCTGGAGGCCACGCGCACGGACAAGAAGGCCCGCGCCGGCCATGTTCGGTATGCACTGCCGGAGCGCCTGGGGCGGATGAGCCGCGGTCCGGATGGCGGCTGGAGCACGCCCGTGCCGGATGTCGATGTGCTGGCGGCGCTGGCGGAATCGCGCCGATTGGCGCGGTTTGCGGCGATCAGCAGCACTGGTTGACGGGACCGCCCGCCACGTTTTGCGGCGAGCTGGAGCGTGCAGTTCCTGTTTCCAGAAACCGAATTTCGTGGATATCTTTTTTTCGCAGCGCGAACCTGACATGCGTTTGGTAAGCGATTCCGTGCCGTTTTTAGACACATCAATGCGCCAGTACAAAATCAGAATAGATACATTTTATGCTATTTGTGCGTCATCACGCCGTCACCGAAATCCGAGCTCCCGTCACCTAAGAATCACCTCGCAAAGATTTGTGTTGACCGATCCGACTTCCCGTCGTACTGTAACTTTCCCACCTGAACCGGCGCCGACGTCCCATTGTCGGTCCCACCTACCCGGTCATCTTCCGCAAGAGGGCGTGTATGCAAGCAGCGGCCGCCACCAGCAGGGCACCACGATCCAAGGGCTTCTTTCGTTCGGCTCCCTCCTCCGCGTTCGATCAGTATCTGCACGACATCCAGAAGCTCCCGCTCATCAAGGACGTTCAGGAAGAGCGTCGTTTGGCGCGGCTCGCGCAGCAGGGTGACGAGTCCGCCGCCGAACGGCTGGTCACGGCGAATCTCCGGTTCGTCATCTCCTACGTCAAAAAATACCAGGGACACGGACTCGACCTCAGCGAGCTCGTCGCCATCGGCAACGAAGGCCTGCTCAAGGCCGTCCGGAAGTTCGATCCCGACCAGGGCGTCAAGTTCATTTCGTACGCCGTGTGGTGGGTGCGTCAGGCGGTGCTCAAGGCGCTCGCCGAACAGACGCGCTCCGTGCGGATCCCGCTCAACCAGAACTCGCAGCTCATTCGTCTCTCCCGCGCCGAAGTGGTGCTGAGTCAGGTGCTACGTCGAGAGCCCACCGACCTGGAGCTCTCCAAGATGCTCGAGGAGCCGGTCGACTCGGTGCGGCAGTCGCGCACCATGACCGGATCGGAAGTCTCCCTCGACGCACCCATCGATCGTCAGGACCGCGAAGCCAGCACGCTCGGCGAACGGTTCGCCGGCGAGACCAACGTCGAAATCGAAGAAGGCACCGATGCGCGCCTCATGCGCGAGTTCATCGATCGGGTATTCCGCCGCTACCTCACGCCGCGCGAGCGCAAAATCCTCTACCTCTACTACGGACTCGAAGAAGGCTCCGAGGCCATGACGCTCGAGCGCATCGGCGCACTGATGGGCGTCACCCGGGAGCGGATTCGTCAGATTCGTGAGCGGGCCTTCGAAAAGCTTCGCGAATCACCCGACGGCTCAGCGCTCTCAGGGTTCTGGGGCGTCGCCTGATCACACCGGTACTCCGTTCGCCGCTTCGCCCATTGGCGTGAGTGGTATCGCGCGCCTTGGCGTGCTCTCGCAGGACCCAAACGCCTCGGCCACTGGTCGGGGCGTTTGGCGTTTCCGGTGGATCGCCGAAGAGGTAAAAACGCTGCTCCACGATGGCAAGGTCGGATTTAGTCTGTCCATATGTGTCCCTCGTCACAAAGAAAGCGAACTGATCTGTGATGTGTTCTTGTGGCTCGAGGTGCGCTACGTCACTTTCCGAGCATGCAAACCCAGCGATTGCTGCTCGTAGACGATGAGCCCGCCATTCGACTCGCCGTGCGGAAGTGGTTTGAACGCAACGGCTGGATCGTGGACGAGGCCGCAAACGGAACCGACGCGTGTGCGATGCTCGACGCCGTACACATGGGCTACGGCCTGGTGATCTGCGACGTGCACCTTCCGGGGACGAGCGGCTTTGTGATTGCCGCCAAGGTGGAGGCACAGTGGCCGGAGTTGTTGTCGCGTTTTGTCTTCACCACGGGCGATAATCTGGAGTTCACCGACGAGCAGCGGCAACTGCGCGATCGGACGCATGTGCTGCTCAAGCCGTTTGAGTTCAGCGAGTTGAGGGCGTTGGTA
>JBBRDP010000154.1:0-8374 GCA_038203795.1 Gemmatimonadales bacterium | reverse complement strand
CCTCACGGACAGTCGCCGAATACCAACGGTCAGCAGCGCCACGGTCAGTGCCAACAGCACGAGCGTTTCCTGCCACAGCACGCTGATTCCTGATCCCTTGAGCATGATGCCGCGCACAATCACGAGAAACCAGCGCGCCGGTACGAGGGCCGACAGGGCGTGCAGTGGCGCCGGGAGCGAGTCGACGGGGAAGATGAAGCCCGAGAGCATGATGGTGGGGAGCAGCAATCCGCCGAGGGCCGCGAGCATGGCGGCGCGTTGTGTGCGGGCGGCGGTAGAAATCACGATCCCGATCGACAACGTCGTGATCACATACAGCAAACACATCGCCAACAACAGCGCCATGTTGCCACGCACAGGTACGTTGAATACGACAATGGCTGCGGCCAGCACGATGCCGATGTTCAGTAAACCGAGTACGGCGTATGGGACCACTTTGCCGAGCACGATCGTGGCCGGTCGTAGTGGCGAGACGAGCAGCATTTCCATGGTGCCCATCTCTTTCTCGCGCGTGATGGCCACGGCCGTCATCATCGCAGAGACGATGGTGACGACAAGGGCGATCAACCCCGGCACGAACAGATTGGCGCTCGCCATGGTGGGATTGAACCGCATGCGTGTTTCCACCGTGATGCCCGGTGCGCCGCGGGCCGAGGCACCGCCACCAGACTCCGTATACCAGCGCCTGATGATGGCTTCGGCGTACGCCTTCATCGCATTGCCGGCGTTGGGGTCACTGCCATCGGTGATCACGTGCACGGGGAGCAATTCGCGGCGTGCAAGGCGACGCGCCACGTTCGTGGGCAGGACGATGGCCTGTCGGTAGGTGCCAGCCGCGAACGCATGTTCCAGTGTTTCCGTCGTGGGCACCACCGCAAGCAGCTGGTGGCGCACCGATGCTCCCACGCTCGCCGTCAGCGCGCGGGTGGATGCGTCTGGTGTGGGATCCACGATCACGGTGCGAATGCCTCGCACATCCGTTCGAATCGCGAAGCCGTACAGCAACACCTGCACCAGTGGCATAAGCAACAGGATGATCAGCGTCTGTCGATCCCGGAGCACGTGTCGCGCTTCTTTGACGATGATACCGCGCAGGGCGGCGACGGCGCCGGAGTTAGCCATCAGGCGGCGCCCGGTCGGGTGAGCTTGAGAAACACGTCATCAAGCGACCGTGCGCCGTAGGTTGCCTTAACCTCTCCAGGGGTGCCCGTCACCGCGATCGCCCCATCCACCATGATCGTGAGCCGATCACAATACTCGGCTTCGTCGAGATAGTGCGTGGTGACGAGTACGGTGGTCCCTGCGGCGGCCGTGCTGTAAATGAGCTCCCAGAACCGTCGCCGTGTGATGGGATCCACGCCGCCGGTGGGCTCGTCGAGAAACAATACCTGCGGTTCGTGCAGCAAAGCGACAGAGAACGCGAGCTGCTGTCGCCAGCCGAGCGGAATGCGGCGCACCAGCTCCTTGCGTGCGTGGCGCAACCCGATGCGATCCAGCAGTGCATCGGCGCGCTCGCGGATGGTGCGATCGTCAAGCCCATAAATCGCCCCGAACAGCGTGATGTTTTCTTGTACCGTGAGGTCATCGTACAGTGAGAAGCGCTGGCTCATGTAGCCGATGCGCCGCCGCACGCCTTCGGGATCGTGCACCACATCAACGCCGGCCACCGTGGCGCTGCCATCACTCGGCGCAAGCAGACCAATGAGCATGCGCATGGCCGTCGTCTTGCCGGCGCCGTTGGCACCAAGAAACCCGAACACCTCACCGCGCTTGACGTGGAAGGTGATGGCATCGACGGCGGTGAAGGTGCCGAAGCGGCGTGTGAGCGCGTTCGCGTTGATCGCGAACGGCTCTGTGTGTGGGTCGTTCACGCCGCGTGCTCCACCGGAAGTGTGGTGTCCTGTCCGAGTGCGATGAAGACGTCCTCGATGGTGGCCGGAATCGGTGTCAGCGTCGCGTCCACACGCCCATGCTCGCGCAGGTAGCGCGTGAGATCATCGGCGATGAGCGCCGGATCGTGACCAACGCGCTGATCGGTGTAATGCAGCACTTCACCAAACGGCCAGGCGGAACGCGCATGCGGGTAGGCACGCAGCGCGGCGAGCAACCCGAGCCGGTCGGTGCCACGCACCGCGAACAGCGGCTGCGTGTAGCTGGCGGCGATCGCGGCCGGCGTATCGATGCGTCGCATGTGCCCCGACTGCATGAGCGCAATGCGATCGCAGCGCGACGCCTCGTCCATGTACGGCGTGGAAACAATGATCGACAACCCATCACTGCGCAGTCGCGCCAGCAGATCCCAGAACTCATTGCGCGAGACTGCATCAACGCCCGTCGTTGGTTCGTCGAGCACAAGCAGTTCGGGCGCGTGTACGAGTGCACAACAGAGCGCGAGTTTTTGCTTCATACCGCCGGACAGCGCGCCCGCGCGGCGATTGGCGAATGGCGCCAGCTGTTGCCAGATCGGCGCAATGATTCGCATCCCCTGCGCGATCGTCGTGTTGAACACCGACGCGTAAAATGCAAGGTTCTCCTGCGCACTGAGATCCGGATACAACGCGAATCGCCCGGGCATGTAACCCAACCGCTGCCGAAGCGCGCGATAGTCGCGGACGGTGTCATAGCCCAGCAGCAGCGCCGTTCCGCTGTCTGGCACTATCAACGTGGTAAGAATGCGCAGCAGGGTTGTCTTGCCGGCACCATCTGGCCCGATCAGACCGAACAGCTCTCCCTTCCCCGTGGTGAAGGAGATGGCATCCAGTGCGGTCACGGTGCCAAACGACTTCGTAACGTCTTGTACAACCACTGCATGTTCGCTCGCCATTGATCAGTCCTTGGCGGCTGTTGCAGCAGGCACGATCATCAGCTCGCCCGGCATGCCGATGCGCAGCCGCCCATCGGGATTGGCTACGAGCACCGTCACCGCGTATACCTGCGACACGCGTTCATCACGTGTCTGAATTGGCGTTGGCGTAAACTCGGCCGCGTTCGAGATCCACGTCACGCGGGCCGGCAGAGCGAGCAGTTCGCCCGGTGCGCCGTCCACCTGTACCGTGACCGACTGCCCAATGGAGAGTGTGCGCAGTTGTGCGTCGGAGACGTACGCGCGGAGCGTGAGTGAATCGAGCGAGGCGATCTTGAAGAGCGGCGAGCCCGGTTGCACCAGTTCACCCGGCTCGGCGTAGCGCATGAGCACAACGCCGGTGATCGGGCTGTATATCTGTGTGCGCTCGATTCGCTCGTTCAACATCGATTGTTGCGCCACGATTGCCTCGGCCTCGGCAGCAAGTGCGCGTCGTGATGCAGCGGCGGCCAATAGCTGATCGCCGAACGTCGTCGCATCGCGGCGTGCCCGATCCAGTTGCTGTGCCGTGGCGGCGCCACCAGCGGCCAGACGCTCGAAGCGATGCAGCTCTCGATTGGCCAGCGCCTGTTGTGTGCGAAGCAGAGCTGACTGCGCATCGATTTCGTCGCGGCGTGCAAGCAGCACTGCATTGCGGGCGTTTAGTTCGTCGCGTGATCGCACCAGCAATGCGGTGTCAATCGCCCCGACAAACGCTCCCGCTTGTACCCGATCTCCTTCGCGGACCGATAGGGCCAACAGCGGCCCGCCGGCCTCGGCGCTGACCGTGATCTCCGTGGCTTCGAAGCGGCCGTTGGCGTCTGCCGCTGGCGTGCCGCACGCGACCGCTGTCACAGCGCCGAGTGTGATAAGGGTCCGACGCAGCATGCGCATGTTCGTGTGGGTCATGGCAGTGGGAGACCGAGTGTGGTGAGCAATCGCACGCGTGCGTAGGAGAGCTCGACGAGATGACGACGAGCCGCGATGCGGGCAGCCAGCAGGTCGCTTTGCGTGGAGATCCACGCAGCGGCCGTGGTCGTGCCTTCTTCGAACTCGAGCCGGGCGATCTGCTCGATCTGCTCCCGTGCGGTGATCACCGCACGATCGCGTGCTCGCGCGTCTTCCAGCGTGCTGATTTCTTCCCGTTCCGCGATCGTGGCGCGTTCCAGTGCCTCGACGAATGCGCGCTCTTCGAGATCGGTCATGCGTTGTTGGAGCCGGGTTTGTTCCGCCCGTCGATTGGCGTCGCCCCGGGCAAACGGACGCCAGTTTGCACGAATACCGGCCAGGTAGAACGCGTCGGCGTCCGGTCGCAGCTGATTGAGTCCGGGCTGTCCCACGCCGGCTTGTACGAAGGCGCTGACACGAGGCCGCGCGTCCACGGCGGCGGCGCGTCCTTCGAGTTCGAGTCGAGCACGCGTGGCATCGAAGCGCGCGAACTCGGGACGCGTTCTCGCCAGCTCGTTCGCCTTGGACATCAGGCTCACGCTTGCCGCGACAGGTGCGCGTGCCGCCTCGCTCACGGGCATGTCCGGCACGCGCAGTCGTACGGCCGAATCGAAGGTGCGACCCGTCAGGCTGGCGAGGGTGCGCAGCGCCGCGCGATGTCGCGAGACGACGTTGGCCCGTGCTTCATCGAGGCGAAGCAACTCGGCGCGAATGACACTCGTATCGCGCGCGAGCGCCGCGCCCTCGCGAACGCGCGCAGCGGCTTCGAGCATGCGCTGATCGAGCAACGTGCGGGTCGCGTCCAGCGCATCGAGCTGTTCTTGCTGCAGGAGCGCCGTGAAGACGGCGACGTTCACATCAAAGCGCAGCCGGAAGAGTTGCTGTGCGACATCGGATTCAGCTTCGCTGAGTCGGCCGCGTTCGACGGCGCGTCGGGCCTTCACCGCACCGGCATCGTAGAGCGGTTGCTCGAGATCGAGCGTGAGCTGATAGCGCGAATACGGTGGCGTGGGAATGCTGGAACCCGGGATCCGGATTGGCAACTCGGTAACATCCGACTGGTGCGTGGCCTGGGCGTTCAGTTGCGGCTGTGCGAAACGATCGGTCGCGATCACACGGTCGCGCAGCGCTGACGCCTCACGAAGCAGCGCCGGTGTTCGACTCCGCGCGTCATGCGCGATCGCGTCGGCGTGCAGTTGTGCGAGCGAGAGGACTTCCTGAGCGCGCGCTGCCGATGGAGAGAGCACGAGTACGGAGACGAGCGCGGCGGCTGTCCGCCATCCGAGCCATCGCGGCCTGCGGCGTTGTCGCATGCTCATGGGCGAAGCCCCGCGAGCATGAACTCCGGCAACACCGTCATGCGCTCGTCGAGAAATGCGTCGAAGCGTTCGCCATGGAGCGACAGCATGTTGGTCATGAGCGGCCGCAGCACGAACGGCAGCAGGATGGCACCAAGCAGGGTGACCACGAACTGTTCGACCGACATGCGACGCATCGTGCCCGCAGTGGCGGCCGTCTCGAGTTGTGTGGCCAGCACGCCAAGCGGGAACGAGCCCACGAGAGCCATGATCGACGTCATGCGCTCCGGCTCCGCGTGGAACTCGGCTGCGAGGAAGCCCGCCAGATAGGGGCGCTCGCGGTGAAAGACGATTTGCTCGCGAACAACGGCCCGGACTTTGTCGGCGATCTCGACGTCGGAGTCCCCGAGAATCCCGAAGATGCGCGGCATGAAGCTCGTCAGGTGGTGCGTGACGACCGCATCCGCGAGCGCCGCCTTGGTGCCGAAGTAGTAGTGCAACAAGGCTTTGTTGACGCCGGCCTCGCGGGCAATCTCCTGCGTGCGCGCCTTGGCTGTGCCCGAGCGCAGAAACACGCGATGAGCGGCGGCGAGAATGCGATTCCGCGTATCCGGCTCGACATCGATGTCGCGGTGATGGCGAGACGCGTTCGGCATGTGGAGGTCAGTCACAGTTTGAGCAACCGCAAAAGGATTGTTATTAACCGCTAGGTTCATCCATTATGTTTAACCATACGATTAATATCGGAAATTGGCAACCCTTCGCCCCCTCCGTTCGCTTATCGTCCGGCAACCTTCGCCGCTGCACAGGCCCGCTCGACTCGCGGCGCGCTCTGTCGTCTTCCGTTCGTCTTCCTTTCGACTCCCGCTCATGTCCGCTGACACGCCACAAAACTTCGCGAACCACGCCCGCATGGTGCCGGCCTTTCACTACGTCGCCAGCCCGCTGGGCCTGATCTACGTGGTCTGGAGCCTGTACCGCGTGGCCACGCTACGCGACAGCAACAGTGTGTACAGTCTCGTTGGCGCGCTGGCGCTGTTTGGAGCGCTCGCCTTCTCGCGGCTCTTTGCGCTCAAGGCGCAGGATCGTGTGATCCGGCTTGAGGAACAGTTGCGTCTCGCACGCGTGCTGCCCGCCGATCTTGCCGCGCGCGTACACGAGCTGCGTCCGCGTCAGCTCATTGCGCTGCGGTTTGCCGGAGACAGCGAAGTCGCAGAACTCACCCGCGACGTCCTCGCCGGTTCACTCACCGAGCCCAAGCAGATCAAGCAGCGCATCAAACACTGGCGCGCCGACCATTTTCGCGTGTGACGTACACGTCCTCGCTATGACCCGTCCAACGCTCGCCTTTGTCGCGCCGTGGGAATGCTCACGATCGGTGGCGAACATTCCCGCTGCGCCGCGCGACGATGTCATTGTGGTGCTGATCGAATCGATCGCCAAAGGCGCCTCGCTTCCGTGGCACCGTCAAAAACTGGTGCTCATTTTTTCGGCCATGCATCACTTTGCCGATGCGCTCACACGCGCCGGTTACACGGTCCGAATGGAACGTGCACCGTCCTACGCCGAAGGGCTGGCGCGCGTGGCGCAGGAGACGGGCGCTCGCCGTATTGTGGCCACCGAAGCGCGCGAGTGGGATATGCAGGAGGAGCTTTCAACTGCCCAGGTGTTGCTGCAGGCGCAACACGTTAAACTTGTACTCCGCCCCGATCGTGGATTTCTCGCCACGCGCGACGAGTTTGCGACATGGGCGAACGGGCGCAAGGAGTTCCGCATGGAGTGGTTCTATCGCGAGATGCGTCGCAAATGGAACGTGCTCATGGAGCCCGATGGCAAACCCGCAGGCGGCGCGTGGAACTATGACGCCGAGAATCGGAAGCCGTGGCCCAAGGGTCGCAAGGTGCCGGCACCGTATCATGTCGAACCCGACGACATTACCCGTGCGTTGATGGCCCGTGTAACCCGATGGAGTGGACGCTGGGGCTCAGTCGACTCCTTTGGCCTGCCCGTGACCCGACGTGATGCGAAAGCGTGGCTCGAACGTTTTATCGTGGAGCGACTGGGTGAGTTTGGTCCGTACGAAGACGCGATACAAAGAGGCGAGCATGAGCTATTGCACTCGTCGATGTCGTCGCTCATCAACGTGGGATTGTTGCACCCGCTGGAAGTGGTGCAGCGCGCCGAACGGGCCTATCGCGATGACGTTGTTCCAATTGCCAGTGCCGAAGGATTCATTCGACAGATCCTTGGGTGGCGTGAGTTCATGCGCGGCATGTACTGGCACCTCATGCCGGGATTGCGCACGGCCAACACGCTCGGCGCTACGCAGCCACTGCCGCGGTGGTTCTGGGCGCCGGATGGCGAAGCGTGGGGTGACGACGCGGACACGGAAACTCCAGGCCGCTGTGAAATGCGCTGTCTCGCCGATTCGATCCGGCAGGTGCGCGATCACGGTCGCACGCATCACATCAACCGGCTCATGGTGCAGGGCAACTTTGCGACGCTGCTCGGCGTGGATCCGGCCGAGCTCTCGCGCTGGTTCTGGGCCGGGTTTACCGATGCGTACGAGTGGGTGGAGCTGCCCAATGTGGTGGGCATGGCCACGTGGGGAGACGGCGGGGCGATTGCGTCCAAACCGTATGTGAGCACCGGCGCGTATATCCAGCGCATGGGGAACCACTGCGCGTCGTGTCGATACGATCCCAAACTGCGCACGGGCGACGCGGCGTGTCCGTTCACGATGCTGTACTGGGATTTTCTCGCGCGGCACCGAGAACGATTTGTGAACCATCCGCGCATGGCGATGATGGTGCGTAACCTGGACCGTATTCCGGAACCGGAGCTTGTGCAGATCCGGCGCGAGGCGGCGGTGTTTCGGGAGGGGCTGGCCAGCTGACCGGCCGCGCTGGTTGCGCCCGTATTCGTGCTCACGCGCATAGTTTTGATGATGCCTTCCACTCCGCTCATCGCGCCCACGATTACCGACATTCGCGCGGCGGCAGAACGTATCGCGCCGCATGCGGTCGTGACACCGCTGCTCAGTTCACCTGCGCTCGACGCCGCCGCCGGTGGACGGGTGCTGCTCAAGGCCGAGGTGCTGCAGCACACTGGCTCCTTCAAGTTGCGCGGGGCACTGAACCGTCTATTGCAGCTCACGCCTCACGAGCGTATCAACGGCGTGGTTGCGTACTCCTCGGGCAATCATGCGCAGGCCATCGCCTACAGCGCGACGTTGCTTGGTTTGCCGTCGGTGATCGTGATGCCCAAAGACGCGCCACCACTCAAG
>JBBRDP010000153.1:0-8434 GCA_038203795.1 Gemmatimonadales bacterium | reverse complement strand
CGCGTTGCCGTACATCGATCGGAATCCGTCGCGGCGCCCGCAGGATCGTCGCGTGGCGCTGATCATCTTCTGGGGGTTGTTCATTGCCCTCGCCGTACTGACGGTGATCGGCGCGCTGTTTCGTGGACCCGGTTGGGGATTCGTGCTGCCGTGGGAAACCTTGTACTTCGAACCGTGAGGCTGGTGCACACATGAGCCCAACACGACGGGAATTATTGGAAGCCGGCTGGAAGGTTGGCAGCGGGCTGTTGGTGGCCGCCGCCGGCTGGACGACCTTTGAGGCGCTCAAACCACTGGCGAACGTCAGTGGTGGTGGGGTGCTTCCACTGCTTTCGCCCGACGCGTATCCGGAGGGCTCGGCGACATTTGTTCGCGCGGGGCGATTCTTTGTCACACGCGCCAAAGACGAGCTCTTTGCGATCTCGCAGAAGTGTCCACATCTTGGCTGCGCCGTACCCTTCTGTGAAGCCTCGGGCCATTTCGAATGCCCGTGTCACGGATCCAAATACAACGCGGCCGGCGAATGGATCAGCGGTCCGGCGCCGCGCGGTATGGATCGGTATCCCGTGCAGATCGTGGACGGCCGGGTCACGGTGAATACAACGGTGTTGGAGCAGGGCGCACCATTGGGGTCGCGGCTGTATGACACACCGTCGCGCGGTGGAAGCTGCGCACCGGCGAGCGAGGGCTGATCGCGCGTGCCTGACCCCCGCCCGCTCGATACACCGGAGGAGGCGCGTCAACTCGACCGCTATTACATGATCGGGTTGGTGTGCATGCTGGTGTTGATCGTTGCCTTTCCCATCTACAAGCTGGGTGAGCCCGTTCGGCGCGCGGAGACGCAAGAGCAGATGCGTGCCGAGAACATTGAGCTTGGCGAGACGATGTTCGCACAGCACTGCGCCGCGTGCCACGGTGACGATGCGCGTGGCGGTCGCGGATTCCCCACGCTCGGTGCCAAAGAGTTTCTCACGTCGGTGTCCGACCGCCAGCTGCAGTGGCTGATTGCCGGTGGGGTTCCGGGCTCCTCGATGACGGCGTACGACATTGATCTCGGTGGCCCATTTACAGCGCAGGAAATCACGCGCGTGGTGGCCTACTTGCGGTCGATGGAGGAGGATGCGCCGAGTGTTGCGGGTTGGTATCGCGGAGAAGAAGCGCCACGCCGCGAACGCCGAGAGCATGCGGACACGCCGCGAGAGCGATCACATGAGCGTGCCGAGGAAGCAAGGGATGGCCGATCGGCTGCGGTCCCCGATTCGATGCGCGTGTCGGAACAGGGAGACCTGCCCGCTGGCGGACATCGCGAGTTGGAACAGTTGTTTGCGACGCGATGCGCGGCCTGTCATGGCGCGGCCGGTGAGGGAACCCCGATCGCCAGGCGCGTGCGCCCCTTGTCGGACGTGTTCGCGGCCAATCCGGATTCTGCGTTCAGCGTCATTGCGCGTGGTGTGAGCGGTACCGCCATGATGCCCTTCGCCAAGAGCAATGGCGGTCCGCTTGATCAGACCACGATTCGAGCGTTGGTGGAGTGGCTGCGACAAGCGCCGCCGTCGAGTACCCCCCGCGACTGATTGCCGTCCGTCGGTGGACGTGTCATGATTGTGGGATGCCCGTCTTCACATCCACGGTGATTCTCCGACTGCTCCTTGCTCTGGCGCTCGTTGCGCCCGATTCCATGTCACAACGCCCACTGCCCGCTTGTCCCGATACTGCCAACTGCGTCTCCACCGATGCCGAGCGTGAAAGCCAGCGCATGGCGGCCGTGCCGTTCACCGACAGTCCCGCGTCGGCGCTTGCGCGGGCCAAGGCAGCGGTGCTCGCCGAACCGCGCACAAAGATCGTGAGTGACGAGCAGGGCTGGTTCAAGGCCGAGTGCAAGAGCTTCCTCTTCCGCTTTGTTGACGATGTGGAGCTTGTGGTGGATGCGGATGCCCGCACGTTCCGGTTTCGCTCGGCGTCGCGCGTTGGGGACAGTGACCTCGGCGTGAATCGAAAACGGATGGAACGTATCAGCGCGCGACTCCGCGGCGCGGAACAATCGTGAGTGGTCCGCACGCACAGGCGCCGGCAATCGATTCATTATGCATCGCGCTGCCGTTGTGGATTGCTGACGTCGTGGACCGATCGCAGACATTTCCCGATGATGAGTCGCGCGTGCGATTGGCCATACAACTCGCCCGGGAAAATGTCGAACGTGGAACGGGGGGCCCGTTCGGCGCGGCGATTTTTGAGGCGCGCTCGGGCCGCTTGGTGTCCGTTGGCGTGAATCTGGTGGCGCCGCTTTCCAACTCGGTACTGCACGCCGAAACCGTGGCAATCATGTTCGCGCAGCGTGACGTGGGTTCGTTCACGCTCGGTGCACAGCCTGATCACACGTCGCATGTGCTCGCGACCTCATGCGCGCCGTGCGCGATGTGTCTGGGAGCGATACACTGGAGCGGTGTGTCCCGTGTCCTGATCGGTGCAACTCGCGACGACGCAACACGCATCGGGTTTGACGAAGGGCCTGTATTCCCCGAATCCATTGCGTATCTCGAGCGCAACGGTATTCATTTCGTGGACGGAATCGCGCGCGACTCGGCGGTCGCTGTGTTCGATCGGTACATCGAACTCGGTCGGCCGATTTACAACGGCTGACGCGCGCCGAACGCTGCCCACGTGACGCCACCGTACCACTGGCGTCCGGTGAAGCCTGGCCAAGCCACACCCAACTCGCGGTTGAACGCGTTGTCGACACCCATCGACGCATCCACGCCGCGCCTGATCTCGCGGGCGACGCGAACATCGAGGCGCGTGAACGCCGGTTGTGTCGCGATGACCAGTCCCCCATCATCGCGCTGCGAGGGTGTCGCGCCCGTATGCAGCAGTGTGGCGGACATCCGCGCACCGAGGATGCGTCCGGCCGACGCCGACACCCGACCCGACCAGCGCGGCCGACCAAGCAGCGTGCGCAGCGTACGCAGGTCGCGCGTGTCGAGGAAGCTCGCGCCGGTTTCCAACCGTAGTTGTCCGGCGGTGATGCCGGCTTCGGCTTCCACGCCCCGCGTGCGTGCGTCGGCCACGTTACCATAGGTGAACAGGCCGGCCGAGCCGGCCTCCACGAACTCAATGAAATCGCTCAGTCGATTCTCGAAGGCGCTCGCACGCACAAAAAATCGATTCGCTGCGTACTCGGCGTTCAGCTGCATACTCGTGGACGTTTCCGGACGCAGCTGCTCATTGCCTTGCACGGCGTAGCCGGCTTGGGGATTCGCAAACGCCAGATAGAGTTCCTTGAAATCGGGGGCGCGAAATCCGCGACCGATCGTGGCGCGCAGGCTCAGTGCATCGAGCGGCCGCCACAGCGCCGCCACGCGCGGTGTCGCATAGTTGCCCCAGCGCTCGTTCCAGGTGAAGCGTGCGCCGGGCGTGATTGCGAATCGGTCGCTGCCCAGCGTGATTTGCGCGAATGGTTCCGCCGCGTCGAACTGCCGACGCATGGAGTCAACGCGATCCGCAACAATCGCTTCGCGACGCACTTCGATGCCCGCATCGATCACCGACCGAAAGAGGGTTCCACTCCACGTGAGTTCCAGTTCGGTCAACTCCTGCCGATCGCGTTCACCATTGTCACTTTGTGGTTGATCGAGTGTGCTCGCGCGCGCGAGATGATCAAAGCGCGAGCGGTACAGCAGGACGCCAGCTCGCTGCGTTCCCTGCTGCCACGTGGCTCCAACGCGGGCCGCCATTTGCGTGCGATCGGTGAAGCGGAACAGTTGGCCGGTGCGATAGCGCTGGCGCTCATCGATGAGCAGTCCACCGGTTTCAAGTTGCCACGCGTCGTTCAGGCGGATGCGAAGCTGCGGCGCGACTTCCTGTCGCTCGGCGAACGTTCCGGCGTCGCCGGCGATGCCAGGCGCGAGCTGCAGAGAACGTACACCCACATCAACACCACCCTGCACGCGATCACCGCCGCGCAGGAGCGATCCGTTCAAGTCGAGGCGACCGCGCGTTCCACCAATCGCCTGAAGCGTGCCGTCGGTGCGACCAACGGCGGCCTTGCGCGACACCAGATTGATCACGCCGCCCATGGCATCGGAACCGTACAGTGTTGACTGCGGCCCTTTGATCACCTCGATGCGTTCGAGGTTCGATGTGGGAAGTCGGGACAAATCGAGGTTGCCGTTGATGCGACCTACCAGCGGCTGACCATCCAGCAGAATGAGCACGCGGTTGGCGCCGAGTCCCTGCAGTTGAACGCCCGCTCCGGCGGGCAGTCCACCTTCCAGTTGCACGCCGAGCTGTTCGCTGAGTACGCTGGCCACATCGCTTGCGCCGCTACGCTCGATCTCTGCTCGGCTGATGAGCTCAATCGGCACGACGGCATCTTTCAGCTTTTGCTCGCGCCGGGCCGCCGTAATCACCGTCGCATCGAGTTGAAGCGCGAGCGGTGTGAGCGAGATGGACAATGGGCCGGACGCATCGCGCGACACCGTCTCGGAGCGCGGCGCGAATCCGAGCCGGCGTACGCGCAGACGCACGGGCAAGTCACCGTTCCTCGTGATCGTGATGTGGAACGAGCCGTCGGCCAGACTCGCGGTACGAAGTGTGTCAGCGCCCACGATGGCCTGCACCTCGGCGTCGCCTACTGGTAGCCCGGAGCTCGCGTCACGGATGACTCCGCGAACGCCGGCGGGTGAACCGCCTTGCGCTTGGGCAACGGGTGCGCCTGTCAGCGCGAACCCCACCGCTATTCCTACGATCACGACATACGCACGGCACAGTGCAGCCCGAACAATCACAGTGAATCCAGAAGCGAGAACGACGACGGCGTCGCTACGAAAAGCGCCGGCCGGTATCAACTGCATTAAAGAACAAACACCGTTCACGTCTGCACAACGTGCGAGAGATACGGGGCTGGCGGCTCCGAAAGGCTACGCATCATCGGGCTTGGTACTATTACGGGGGACGGGAATTGACGTATCTTTTATGATGCATCGACTCCGCTCATATCCCATCCCGCGCGTACGCCACTGCGCGTTGCGTGCCCTGTTATCAGTTGCGGCTTTCACAACGGCCAGCGCGCAGGCCACGCCCGATACCCTCGATGTTTTGCTCGTTGGTGGGCGCGTTGTCGACGGCACCGGTACCGTCGCCCGCGTGGCCGATCTTGGTATTCGCGGCGACCGCATCGTCTTCGTAGGCAACGCGGCCTCGTCCTCCATGCCCGCACGTCGCCGAATTGACGTCTCGGGACTGCTCGTTGCGCCAGGGTTCATCGATCCGCACGCGCATGTCTTGCTTGAACTCGGCGATAAAAACCAAAGTGGCTTGCCGGGTTACCTCGCGCAGGGCGTGACCACGGTCATCACCGGCAATGACGGGGGAGGGCCGGAGCGGGTGGCCGAGGCGCTCGACCGCTGGACGCGCAGCGGACTAGGGCCGAATGCGGGTGTGCTCGTGGGGCATGGCACCGTGCGACAGCGTGTGATGGGGATGCGTGATGCGCCGGCCGATGCGATGGCGCTCGACAGTATGCGGGTACTGGTACGTGGCGCGATGCGCGAAGGGGCACTCGGATTGTCGTCCGGGCTGTACTACGCGCCGGGCAGCTTCGCCACAACCGAAGAAGTCATCGCGCTGGCTCGTGAAGTCGCACCCTTTGGCGGTGTATACGACACGCACATGCGCGATGAGTCGAGCTACACGGTGGGTTTGCTTGGCTCGGTGCGGGAAGCGATCCGCGTTGGCCGTGAAGGGGGCGTGCCAGTGCACATCGCACACATCAAGGCGCTTGGCGTTGATGTGTGGGGACGCAGTGATAGCGTGATTGCGATTGTTGACGCTGCGCGCGCCGAAGGTCTCGTGATCTCGGCCGATCAGTATCCCTATCTTGCGTCCGGCACCGGGCTGGGTGCCGCGCTGCTGCCACGCTGGGCCGAGGGCGGTGGTCGCGACTCGTTGGTCCGTCGCTTGAACGATCCGGCGCTTGCTGAACGTCTGCGCGGTGAGATGACGGAGAATTTGCGTCGACGCGGCGGCGCGGCCTCGTTGCTCTTGACCTCCGCGCGCGATACATCGCTGGTTGGTCGCACCTTGGAACAGATCGCCACCCGGGACAACGCGGATGCGGTCACGGTGGCGATCCGTATCCTGCTGCGTGAATCGCCGAGTGTGGCATCGTTCAACATGAATCAGGCCGATCTTGACGCGTTCGCAGTGCAACCGTGGGTGGTGACCGGGAGCGACGGCTCGGGTGGTCATCCTCGCAAGTTCGGGGCGTTCCCCAAGGCCATGCGTGATTTCGCGCTCGACCGGTCGCTGATGTCGATCGAGGCGTTTGTGGCGCGCTCGAGTGCGAATACTGCACGCATTTTCGGCCTCGCCGATCGTGGCACGATCGCGCCGGGAGCATTTGCCGATATCATTGTCTTCGATCCGAACGGCGTGCGTGACCGGTCGACATACGCGGATCCGACGCTCGGTGCCGAGGGGATGCGCTGGGTGCTGGTGAACGGCGTGGTGGTGATTGATGAGGGAGTGCCGACAGACGCCCGCCCCGGGCGCACGCTGCGTCCGTCCCGCTGAGACGAGGCCTCGCACTTCTCGCTGGCGTAACCACTGACCACGCCCCACTTTTGTAGCCATGGCTGACGCTCCCTCCCCTTCGCCAATCACGCTGCGTGCGGCGCGCGCGGATGATGTGCCGGTGATCCTCCGTTTCATCCGCGGCCTCGCTGCGTATGAGCGGTTGGCGCACGAGTGTGTGGCCACGGAAGCATCGCTCGCCCGTACGCTGTTTGGCGATCGGCCGGCGGCCGAGGTGGTGCTCGCGTTCGTGAACGACGAGGCGGCTGGCTTCGCGCTGTTCTTTCACAACTACAGCACGTTTCTCGCGCAGCCCGGGTTGTATCTCGAAGATCTGTTTGTTGATCCCGCGTTTCGTGGCCAACGTGTGGGGCGTGCACTGTTGACGCATCTTGCCTCCCTTGCTGGAGCGCGAGGATGCGGTCGTTTTGAATGGTCGGTGCTCGATTGGAACGTTGATGCGATCGCGTTCTACGAAAAGCTCGGCGCGCGGGGCCTGTCCGACTGGACGGTGCACCGCGTCACCGGTGACGCGCTGGTTTCCCTGGCCGCCGAGGGGCGCGCGCATGTGTGATGACCCAAACACTCGCGGCGTTTCGCGTCGGCAGGCGTTGACCTTGCTCGCGATGGCGGGTGCCGGATCGCTTTCGCTGCCGCGTGTTGTGCGAGCCCTTGAACATTTTCCTGTCGCTGATCGCGCCCGTCCACCTATCGGTTTGCAGTTGTACACCGTGCGCACGCTCATGCAGCGCGATGTGCCCGGCACGTTCGCCGCATTGGCTGCGGCTGGTATACGCGAAGTGGAGTTCGCCGGCTACTTCGACCGCACACCGCTAGCCATGCGAGCGTTGCTTGACCAGCACGGCCTCACATCGCCGGCTGCTCACGTGCCGATTCCGTCGAACGCGGCCGGGTGGACGCCGGTGATGGATGCCGCCGAAGCGCTCGGGCACACGTGGCTGGTGATTCCGTGGGTAGGCAACGATGTGCGCGCCTCACTCGACGGCTGGCGCGCGCTGGCCGATCAGTTGAACGAAGCTGGGCAGCTCGCGGCGACGCGAAAACTGCGCGTGGCCTATCACAATCATGACTTCGAGTTCACGCCCAAGGATGGCCGCGTGCCGTACGATGTGTTGATGGAGCGGCTCGACGCGTCACTCGTTGATCTCGAACTCGATTTGTACTGGGCTGTGAAGGCAGGGCAGGATCCTGCGGCCATGTTCGCGCAGCACCGCGGTCGATTTCCGTTGTGGCATCTCAAGGACGCGGGCCCGCTGCCGGAGCGCACGATGCTCGAAGTGGGCGCAGGCACGATTGACTTCGCCGCACTGTTCGCGGCGGGACGTATCGCCGGCCTCAAGCACGCGTTCATCGAGCATGACAATCCGAAGGACGCGCTGGCCAGTGTGCAGGCGAGTGCGGCCGCGTTGAACAAGCTACCGGGTTAAGCAAACCAATGCAGATTGCTCCAACTCGCACCACCTACGACGTCGCCATTGTTGGATCAGGCGCGGGTGGTGCCACCGCCGCGTACATGCTCACCAAGGCCGGCGCCAACGTCATCATGCTGGAAGCCGGTCCATGGTGGGACAACACCAAGGACTCGGCCATGCTCAAGATGCCGTACGATTCGCCGCGTCGCGGGCGTGCCACCACGGAGCGGCCGTTTGGTGAGTGGGACGCCTGTCTTGGCGGCTGGGATGTGGACGGCGAGCCGTACACAGTGGCGCAGGGTTCACAGTTCCGGTGGTGGCGCGCGCGCATGCTCGGCGGCCGCACGAATCACTGGGGACGCATCTCGCTGCGCTTCGGTCCCGACGACTTCAAGCGCAAGTCGATTGACGGACTCGGCGACAACTGGCCG
>JBBRDP010000152.1:0-8480 GCA_038203795.1 Gemmatimonadales bacterium | reverse complement strand
CGCCTCCTGTTGATAGTCGCGCAAGGCAAACGGCAGGCCCTGTCGCGTAGCCGAACGCAGCGTCAACGGGAGAGCATCGCCCGTAGTGTATCCCGCCACATCTTCGGCCGGATAGCCGGCCTTGATGAGTGCCTGCTTGAGACGGCCGCGATCCTGTTGTGCAATGCGAAAGCAGTTGGGCCACACCCGCTCCGCCAGCAACGGGGCCAGTTGCTTCCCGTGACAGAGCTGTTCGGCCAGCAGCGCATCACTCGTAAACACCAAGAGACGAGTGCCCTGGGCGTTGTCAGGGTCGCGTTCAATGCGCACGCGTCCGTAACGACTCGCGAAGTCGCTCACCTGTGCAAGCACATGCGGTGGGACGGTGAAACGCGCGAACTCGGTGAGTGATTCCACAATCGTGTTTACCGGCACACCCGCCGCGCAGGCGTTCCAGATGGACAGTGGGCTGATCCGATACGTGTGAATGTGCTCCGGCGACTTCACCAACTCCGCGAAACGCGCCAGCGCATCGCGCGCCGCTGCGTAGCGGGGCGCCGAGACATCCACCAACACGGTGAGATCGCTTTGCACGATCAGGGGGTTGTCAGACATGTGCGGGGGAAGTTGGTCTGATACTGCGCCAAACGCGACCGTAGAGGGCACGAGCGTCGAGCGTGCAAGTGCTCCGTGCGCCTCGCTCGTGGACACCGCGCGTCAACCCTCAGCGCCCTCGATTTTGCGGCGTGCCTGTGCGAGAAACGCCGGCTCCAGCTCCAACAAGTTTGCCAGCTTGCGCATCAGGTACGACTCCTGCGCCTCCAACACACCGTCGGCCAGCACGACCTGCCACATCAGCTCCGCCAGCACGAGACGCTGCGCAAGCGTGTACTCCCGGACGACTTGTCGTGTAAAGACAAAGTCGTCCACCGACTGCCGGCTCGCTACCGCCGCCTCGGCCATCAGCGCGTCCGCGCCAGCCGCATCCACATCGAAATGGCGCTGCAGCACCTCGTGAATGCGCGTGCGTTCCACCTCACTGAACTGGCCGTCCACGTGCGCGAGTTCGAGCAGGAGTGCACACGCGGCCAGTCGCACATCGTGGGCGTGGATATGCGACTGCGCACCCGGTGTGCCGGGCATGCGGTCACCGATGAGACGGCGGATTGCGTCGAGCATGGGATATGTGGAACGCGTGGGCGTCGGCCGAATGTCGAAGGCACCGTGCATCTCGAACTTACTGTTCGAACGGTCACCGCGTGAGGAGGGCGGTGCGCCAGACGCAATGGAAGCCCGGCGATGTGCAGCGGTTAGCGCACTGCTTAAGTCGGCCTACGGCGTGAACGTGCCGCGCATTCCACCCGAGCGTTTGATTAATCCCGCCAGCGGCGCATCGGTCACGCCGTTCTCGAGGCCGGCCACCCAGTGCTCCCACGTTACGGGTGCGCCTGCCTGCAACATCCACGCGCTGTCGAATCCGTGCACACCAGAGAAATCCGGCAGCGTAAGGTTATAGCTCGTGGACAACGCACCGAAGTATGTGCGCGCACTGGTGAGCGTCATGCTGCGCGCGCTGGTACCCGTTCCCTGACGGTAGGTCGTGGATACGTCAAAACCATATGCGTCCGACCACTGCCCCGCAGCGCTGGCCGTCACGGGCGCGCTGCCAAGCACGACCACACTCACACCATTCAGTCGCGGCCCGAACGTGGATTCGTAGAACTGGTTGACGCCGCGTTCGTACCGCAGAATTCGACGCGGCGCCGTCGCATGTTCCGCCACTGCGGTCATCCGATGCAGGTCGCTGGCTGCCATCGCGCTCGGGGGCAATCCCCAGTGGACCCGCTCAGTGTTGAGCCCGAAGCGATCACGGTAGTAGGTGCCCACCAGACCGTTGCTCGTGAGCAGCGCCATTTCCGTGCGCAGCGAGTCACCGTAGGTCTCGAACAGGTAACCACCGGAGCCAGCAAACGCGATCCACTCCGGCCCGTCGAAGTCGAGTAACGGAAGCGCCGCGCCTGGCGCAGGATTGACGTTGCGTCGCAGGATCGCACGTATCACGAAGCTGTATCCGGCGGTCGCGGAGTACGAACCACGCGCCGCCAGGAGATCGGTGGTGCGGTTGGCCACAGTGCTGAGCGCGAAGCTCGTCGGTGCGCCCGTCACGCTGGTGTCCGCGCCACCGATCGCGACGTGCATGCCCTGAGTCAGGTCTACGTTGGCAATGGTGCCCGTTACCGATTGCCGAGCCGGATGATCCACACACTCAAGTGCGGCCTGCTGGTACATCTCGGCGGGTCGGTGCTGATAGATCTGCAGTGACGAACCGCTCGCGCCCGTTTGTACGTAGGCCACCTGCCCGTTGCTCGGAAACGAAAACGTGAATGTGCCGGCACCGGTGGGCAGCACACGCGTCCACGGCCCCTGCGTGCCGCCTGAGCGAACAGCAAACCATGACGGTACGCGAGCGGCGGCGCAGAACTGCCATGAGATGGAGCCGCCCGCAGGCGCGATTACGGCGATCGAGAATGCCGCCGAACGTGTGCCAGCAGCGCCAGCGCCTGTGGCCACCAACGTCACAGGATAGATCGCATGACCCACCGTTGACGCAGCCGAAACGGTGAGCGTGCCCCGATCGCCCGCAATGGGGTTCGGCACCATGACGCCGGTGAGACCGGCCGGCGCGCCCGTCAGGCTCACGCTCACCGCGCCCGTGAACCCGCCGATACGGGTGACGGCGACGTCCATGTCGAGTGACGTGCCGGCCGTCACCACGAGCGTTTGCACGGAGGGGGTAGCGGCAAAGTCCAGCGGAACGAACGCGCGCGTCGTGAAGAGCAGCGTGTCCACGACGCTGCTGTTGCCCACGGTGGCGCGAATACGAAGCAGCACTTGTCCGACCGCCGAGTTGGGCGTTGTGGTGAGCACGAGCGCGGCGCTGTCACCCGATGCGGGGTTCGGTGTGAAGCTGGCCGACACCAGCAGCGGCAAGTTGTCGATGGAGAACGTGACGGGGCCGGTCACGCCGGCGGCGCGCTCGAGCACGAGGCCAACTGTCGCGGTGGCGCTTCCCTGTACCACGGAGATTTGGTCAGTCGAAAGTCGAAGCGCGCCCGCTGGAGGAGGCGGCACCACCTTCACCACCAGCTGCGTCGACTGATCAGCCAGCGCGTCGGTGCGGCCGGTGATGGTATAGGGGTACACACCGGGGGCAATCGCATTGCCCACGCTCACGGCCAGCCGCACCGTCTCGCTCACCGCACTGCCTCGCGCCGTATCAGGGGAAAAGTTGAGCGCGATGCCACCGAACAATGGTCCGGCGGTGGCCGAGTACGTGAGCGCGATCGGCGAGGACAGCGCGCCCGTACGCGTGAGCGCGATGCGCGCAGTGTCGGTGGCACCCGCGGCCACCGTGAGCGTATCGGGCGCGATGCTGAGCGCGAATGCGGGGGCTGCGGTCACCGTGAGTTGATACGCCACCGACGCCGACGTCACGCCGGCGCCCGTTCCGACAATGCTCACCGAATAGCTCCCCGGCGCCACACTCGTCGCCACGGACAGCGTGAGTGCCGACGACGTCGTCGCGCCGATGAGCGTGCCGGCGTCGAAGCTGGCCGACAGCCCCGCCGGCACTCCCTGCGCCGCGAGCGTGACCGTGCCGGTATATCCGCCACCGCGCGTGACGCTGACCGTGGTGCTTGCCTCGCGACCGGCCACCACCGACCCGCTCGCGGTCGACGCACTCAGCGCGATCGTGGGCGGGGGCGGCGTTGGACCAGTGGTGCCACCCGAATCACCACCGCCACCACAGGCGGCCAGAAGCGCGAACGTGAGCAGTGCGGGAGCAACGTGTCGTGCGGCGACGACATGCCGCAACAGGGAGAGGAAACGGGTCATGGCACGCGTGGTTCAGGACAGGCGCGACGTTCGCAGCGGACAAACGTCACACACTGTTGCTATCGCAAAAGCCACCATGAACACGACACGCATGAGCGAGCTCAGCTGATCGTGCCAACGAGTTGCCGAAAAGGGAGTCGTACGCGTAAGGGATTCCCCACTGTCCCGGCGACACGGAAGCGCGCATGTTGCACACGTACGCACTCGCCACACAGGAGACACTTTGACCGTCAGTCGCACCACGCTGGCCACACAGGGTTTTCTCGCCGGGCTCATCGGGTACGCCACGCTGGCCGTGATCGTCGCGGCCTTCGATGCGGCACGTGGTCGCTCGCCGTTTCATAGCGCAGCGGCGCTCGGCGCGTCCATGTTCTACAACATTGACGATCCGTCACAGGTGCAGGTGCTTCCCGCGTATGTGCTCGCGTACAACGGGGCACATCTGCTGGTGTTTCTGCTCATGGGCCTCATCGGCAGCGCGCTTGCGACCGTCGCCGATCGCGGGCGTCATCTGTGGTTTCTCTCGCTGTTTTTCTTCTTCTTCGTGGCATTCCACGCGATCGGAGCGCTGCAAGGCGTGACGATGAACGTGCGCAGCGAGCTGTCGGCGACGGTCATCTGGATTGCCGGTGTGTCCGCAGCCGTCGCCATGGGCGCATACCTCATTTCGGTACACCCCCGGATGCGGCGGCCACAGCGATGGGATGTATGACATGAACATCAGCGTGTGACGGCTGCACTTGCATGCCACTTTCATCCATTCCAAGGACCATCCATCATGGGCATTCACATCGGCGACACCGCACCTGACTTCACCGCTGAGAGTTCCACCGGCACGATTCAGTTCCACGACTGGATCGGCGGCGATTGGGTGTTCTTCTTCAGCCACCCTGGCGACTTCACGCCCGTGTGCACCACCGAGATTGGCCGCACGGCGCAACTGGCTGGCGGATTTACCGCGCGCAACGTCAAACCGTTGGGGCTGTCGACCGACAGCGTGTCGGAGCATCTGGCGTGGATCAAAGATGTGAACGATACGATGCACACCACCGTCACGTTTCCGATTGTTGCCGACCCCGATCTCACGGTAGCGCGGCTGTACGGTATGATCCACCCGCACGAGAGCGAGACGGCGGCGGTGCGCTCGGTGTTCATCATTGACCCGCACAAGAAGATCCGCCTCACGATGACCTATCCCATGAACGTGGGACGCAATTTCTCGGAGATTTTGCGCGTCATCGACGCATTGCAAACCGTGGATGAGAATCGCGTGGCCACGCCCGCCGACTGGGTAGAGGGAGGCACGGTCATCATCCCCAACAGCATCCAGCGCGCTGAAGCCGAGATGCTGTTCCCACAGGGGTGGAACGAGTTGCGGCCGTATCTGCGAACGACGACGCTGTGAGTCGCGTGCGCACGCGAAACCGTGCCACGCGTGACCGTACCACGCGTGACCGTACCACGCGTGCGCACGCGTGACCGTGCCACGCGTGCGCGTACCACGCGTGCGCGTGCGCGTGCGTCGACGTGGTGTGTCAACGAGCGGACGCTTACTGCGCCAGGTAGCCGCCGTCCACGTTATAGTACGCACCAGTTACGAACGACGCCTTGTCGCTGGCCAGCCAGAGGACGAGCTCCGCGACTTCCTCCGCAGTACCGAGTCGCTGCATCGGATGCAGCGATGAAATCTGCTTGAGTTGTTCAGCGTCCAGGTTGTCGTCGAGCAGCGGTGTTTTGATGAAACCCGGGCCCACGGCGTTTACGCGTATGCCCTGCGTGGCGTACTCGAGCGCGGCGTTCTGCGTGAGTCCCACCACGCCATGCTTGGCGGCCACGTAAGCGCCTGATGTCGCGAAGCCGACTGCACCCAGAATCGACGCCATGTTCACGATTGCACCGCCGCCCGACTTGAGCATGGCCGGGATCTGGTAGCGGAGGCCGTAGAACACGCCCGACAGGTTGATGGCAATGACCTTGTCCCAGCTCTCCAGTGAATACGAGCCGAGCGGCGCTTGTTCGCCACTGATACCCGCGTTGTTCACCGCGATGTCAAGCTGACCCCACGTGTCCACCGCCTCTGCCACGGCGCGTTCCACGTCTTCAGGCTTCGACACATCGCATTTCGCCACGCGCGCAGCGCCGCCCTCCTGCTCGATCTGCGCCATGACGTTCTTGGCCCCATCGACGTCGACATCGGCCAGTAGCACACGTGCACCGTTTCGCGCCAGCAGGAGACTGACCGCCTCGCCGATTCCGGAGCCTGCGCCCGTGACGAGCGCGACCTTGTTCTTCAGCATACGTACCTCGTGAACTGCTCAGGGAAACGGGTGGGGCGCGACGTTGCACACGCGATGTGGTGTGAGCATGTTGTCACCACGTGTGCGTGTCGTACACCACAGGTCGGCCATCGGGTCTGCCGCCTGGTACGCAGCGAGCACATCAGCGCCGTGTTCCGCAACCAGTCCCTCGCTCGTCTTGCTGGCATGCAGATGACACAGGGATCGAACGCTGCTAAGGCGTTCTCGAGGCTACAGGCGGGTGCCCACATTGCGCAGGCCCTCGGCGACCTGTTGAGCCTGCGCTTGCAAACGTACGCCGATGCCGTTCGCGCGTGCGGACGCGCACGGCGGGGGTGGCTCGCGATCGGTGGCAGGCGCGGCCGCGAGGGTGCGATTCACTGCACACGTCGGCTGCTCGACCTGTATGAAGGGCCGCTATCCAACGCCGCAGCCGCAGCGGCTGAGCGAGAGCGGCTGCGGCAGTTTCGCGGGTAGGTGTCTCGGACGAGCGACAACCCGGCGCAGGCGGGCTGTTTACCAGGGACGCCCGGTGCGAACTATCGGATCGCCCGCGAACCCTCGATTGTCGCGATCGCTTTGGAGCGGCGCATCCATTGGCTCGCTCATTGCCGCGTGCATCGGTTCCCTCATGGGCTCAGCTCTCGAGACGTTTCTCAGACGCACCACGGGCTCCAACTCGCGCGCTCGACGAATCCACTTCGCCACCGTTTTCAGCGACGGCAGCGCCCTCGTGAGCTTCCTCTCGGCGTTCACGCGATGCAGCAAGTTCACCACATTCTCCGGCTCGCGATCGCGCAACTCAGTCACTGACTGCACGCCGCTGGACTCCAGCAGCCGGCCGAACTCCGAGCCAATGCCGGACACTCGCATCAGATCGGCCTGATGCGTCCATGTCTCGAGCTGCTCGGTCGACAGGCCAGCGTGTGCCGCCAACTGACGGCGTCCCTCGTCGGTCGCACAGCGTGTAAGGAGATCCTCGCTGCTGTTCACGCCGGCCACACTCAGTCGCTCGACGAACTCGGGGGCAATGCCTTCGATCTGTTCGATTTTGTAGGTCATCAAATCCTCCGGTATGGGCAACTGCCACGATACGGTGACGTGTGCCCGTTCGGGTGAATGGCGCTGAGCGCGGCGGCCGGCATGGGTCATCGGCCAACAAAAACTGATGCGCGTAACGCGCGGGCCGGGTAATGGTCGTCCGGCCAAGGGTGCACTCTCCAGCAGACTACCGCTGCGGCTGCCACTGCTCGTTAGTCCGGAGCGACGTGGCAAGAAACTTGTATACTGTATTGTACTCAACCGAACTGGAAAATGCAAGGGTAACTGATTGTGATTGTTGGATTTACAGCTCAACAGCAGGTGATGCGCGACTCGCGGCTTTCGTGTTCAATGCGGCTGCAGCACGGCGCTCACGCGCACGGCGCGGAGGCCGCACGCACGAACACTTCATTGGCGTCGCGGATCGCCTGCTTGAATGGCTGCGGTACGTCCGGGGTATCACCGCGTCCGAGTCCTTCTTAACCCACCACAGGACGGCAACGCGTGCCCCATGCCTTGGCAACTCCGATCCCGGCCCGCCATGGCCGTCGAAGGTCAGTCGTGCTGCTCTCAACACTCGTGCTCATGATGGTGACGGGGTGCACCACCAAGGTGGCGACGTTGTCGGTATCTGACGGCATGGGACCGCAGCCGGTGCTGCCCGAGCCGCGCACATCACTCATCCCGTCGATTCACGTGGTGAAGGCCAGCGAGTGGCGCGCCGGGGAGACACCCACCACCGTAGCCGGCCTCTCGGTGCAGGCGTTCGCGCAGGGGCTCGACCACCCGCGGTGGCTCTATGTACTCCCGAACGGCGACGTGCTCGTGGCCGAAACGAATGCGCCCGAGCGTCCAAAGGGTGCGACGGGAATCCGCGGCTGGTTCTTCAAACGCTTGATGGCGCGGGCCGGCGGGGCCACTCCCTCGGCGAACCGAATCACGCTGCTGCGTGACGCTGATGGAGACGGCGTGGCGGAGTTGCGCAGCACGCTGCTGTCGGGTCTTGTGTCACCGTTCGGTATGGCGTTGGTGGGAAGCACGCTGTACGTCGCGAACACCGACGCGATCGTGCGTGTGCCGTATGTCGCCGGCGATACGGCGATCGATGCGACACCCGTGCAGGTGGTCGCACTTCCCGCCGGGCTGCGCAATCACCACTGGACCAAAAGCCTCATCGCCTCACCCGACGGCCAGTTCCTGTACGTGGGCGTCGGCTCCAACAGCAACGCCGCCGAGAACGGAATGGCGGAGGAGGCCGAGCGTGCG
>JBBRDP010000151.1:0-8619 GCA_038203795.1 Gemmatimonadales bacterium | reverse complement strand
GGGGTTGAGATCGAGGGCGTAGATCGTGGAGCGCAGGCCGGTGGACACGGTGTGTGTCCATGCCACATCATGATTGAAACCAATCGCCACGCGACTGGTGGTGTATAAACTCACGCCCATCACATCGACTTCACCGGGAATCGTGGTGTGAATGAGATGGAAGCGCGACGATCCCTGCCACGGATAGTGTGGATTGCCGAGCAACAAACCACGTCCCGACGCCGTGACCGATTTTCCCATCGCGACGGCGTTGCTGCCTTCGCCGGCGGGCAACGCAAAATCTGTTGAGAAGCTCCGCGTGCTCGCGCCCGGCGGTGCGGCGTTGGCAATCTCTGCCTGATAGCGCGCAATGCCATAGCGAATGCCCACACCGATCGTGAGGCGCGTGACATCGTCGGCAGTGACGGGCTGCACCCACGCGGCACCGCGGCAACTTGTGGGCAGCTCAGCGGCGTGCTCGCGGAGATATCGATTGTAGCCGGCGACATAGCCGTCGGCGAACTGATTGCTCTTGTCGGATTGACCGCGGGCAAATGCGCGCACGGCTGCGGTGTCGATCACTGCGCGATGAAAGACATCGCTCTCGTAGTTGCCGTTGGCCGGACCAAAGTGACGCGCCAGTTCTCCGTTCACCATGACCACATCACGCGCCATCGTGCACACCGCATCACGCGCTGTGGCGTACGCGAAGCCGTAACCGAGGCTGCCCCAGTTGTCGGCTTTTACGTGTGGAATGCCGTAGCTCGTCCAGCGGATCTGAGCGTCGAAGCGCGGCGTTTGTGCCGCGAGTTCGTGACTCGCCAAAACGAAACCGGCGAGCATTACCTGGGCGATCGTGTACCGCGCGTGTCGCAAGCGGAACGACGGATTGGGCGTGGGTGGCATGATGCGACTCCTCTCGGTCGTGGGTGTCACCGCGTCGTACTCCGGTTGCGCCCAATATGCAGTACAATGTCCGATCGCGTTATCGCAGGGTCGTCGCGCACGTCGGTGTTCCCTTATGGCGGTACAAACGAGAACCGGAAACCGGAGAACTGGCGCACACGGCACCCGGCGCGATGCTCGGCGGGCTCAAATCGCAATGTCGGGATCAGCTCGGCGCCAATCCGCTGCAGGACACTGTCCGGCGCGGCGGCCGGCTTCACACTCCCCGGATCGACGAGACCGGTAGTATCGACAATAAAGTTGAACGACGCGAAGCCGCGCGTCGGCCCGGCGATCTGCGGCGGCGGGTTGATGGGGCGAGCCGGCTTCTCCACTTCCCACCAGATAAACACGTAGCGCGCGCTACTGTCCGCATCAGCGACCACGCGGGGCGGGCAGCCCTCGGCCAAGCGCGCGGGGTGCTCAGCCAGCACGCTGAATGGCAGCACGGGACGTCGTTCGCGGTCGCCCTCGCCGTGATACATGTCCATATGCACGGTGTGCGTGGCGCCGTCGGCCTCACAGCGGAGCTGATACCCGTCAATGATGTGTGCATGTGGTCCGCCGCCCGTACTGCCTCGCATCAGCACCGTGGGCGCCGCGCCGCCGGGGCATCGCATGCGCGCAATGTATTCCGCCTGACCGGATGGACCGCGGGCCAACACCGGATTGGTAAACGTGCCCAGCGGCTGCGTGGTATCGCTCGGCGAACCGCTCTGCTGCGCGTGCAGTTCAGGGACGCCGCCGCTCACGCTCAGCAGCAGCGCGACGCCGAGTACGGCATGTGAAAGCCGGCTCACGGTGCGGATTGGGTGGCGGCACCGAGTGCGGCGTGTGAGCGCAGGCATTCGATACGGATTGGCTGTCGTGCGGGTGCGGTGTGCATGAGATCCTCGCTGGGTAGGCGGACCATCAATTGTATGCGACGACGCACACGCGCGCAGCGGCGGGTGGCGCGCTGGTGCGGCAGACGCGACTGGTGCGGCAGACGCGACTGGTGCGCTGGGCAACGCAGGCGACAACGTTGACCACCTATCGCCGTCGCGCCCCGTGTACCTTGCGACATTGTGGCACGGTGTGCAGCGTTGACGCATGCGCACTCCCGCTCTCTGGCACTCAACGCACGCACACGACTGGACCGTGGCGCTCGACACGTACGACGCGGTAATCAATGCGCAGGGTGTCGCGTCGCTCGCGGCGCACGATGTGTGGTATCACAGCGAACTTCCCGCACGCATTCGCGAACGCGTGCCGGCGCATGTGTCCTATGACGAGCTCGTGCGGATCACGGAATGGAAGATGGCCCGCGGTGTCTGGCGCGCGCGGAATCTCTTCCTGGTACGGGGGAACGCGGCCGAGCTCGTGGAATCCACGACGCGCGAGGCGTTCGAGCTGGTGCCGCATCCGGGAACGCCAATCGCGCGCGTGTCAACGCTTGCGGGCGTGGGTCCGGCCACGGCGTCTGCCGTGCTCTCGGCGTATGCGCCGGCGACGTATCCGTTCTTCGACGAGATCGTGGCGTCGCAGGTGCCCGAGCTCGGTGCGGTGGCGTTTACCTTATCGTACTACACGCGATACGCCGCCGCGATCGTTGCGCGTGCCGCCGCACTTGGCGGATCGTGGACACCGGCTCGCGTGGAGCGCGCGCTCTGGTCGAATGCGGGTGGAAAGACGGGCGCGTTTGTCTGAATCCGGTGAGAACATCACGCACGCGGGAGCATTGCTACATGGTTGAGATTTCCGTCGTCGATGGACACGTTCTGGTAGAGGTGCAGGGCATGCACCGTCTGTGGGCACTGCGATCAACACTGCGTGTGCCCCTCAGTGATATCGTGTCGATCAAACATGATCCCGAGCGCGCGACGCGCGCGTTCCCTGGGCTGAAGGTGCCTGGCACGCATATCCCGACCGTGTACACGGCGGGTACGTACTACCAGAGCGATTTTCGCCCGGACTTCTGGACGGTGCGACATCCTGAGCAGGCGATTGTGATTCAATGCGCCAAGGACGCCGCGTACGATGAGATCATCGTTGAGGTGCAGAATCCCGCCAGCACGGTCGCGCTTGTTGAGGCAGCGCTCGGCGATCGCGCGTGATCACGCCCCGCCTCGTGGTGGCTCTCCGGACTCAGGAGGCTGGGGTGGCTCCGGCGGCAGGGCTCGCTTCTCCGTAAGCACTTTCGTGATAAACCGCTGGCCTTCCGCCAGCCGTTCAACTTCACGCGCCATGTCTTCCATGGTATCCCGCATCGCGTCGGCGCTGGGATCGAGCGGCTCGAGCGGAGCCGGCGGCATTCCCGAGCCACGGGGATAGAGCGTGTTTGGATTGATGCCACGCTCCATGAGCCGGCGTGTCCACCAGGCGCGTTCCTGAAGGCGCCCATACCAGGCACCGGCGCTGGTGAAGCCCGCAAGCAGTGCTACGATCAGGATAAGGAGCATGGGCGGGGAAGGGGCGATGTGAGACAGAACCTCTTCTGACGATAGCGGCGCGGGCGGGGAAATGCCCGCGCCCCGAACAATCAGCGCGTCATCGGACGACCAAGACGGAGTCGCGAAGGGCTACTAGTAATGAGTAGTCCGTATCATTACAGTTGTGGTAGCCAGTCGGTGGCGACGCGCACCGCGACTCCGCCCCGCTGGGAATCCACGTGTCTCACTTCGCTGTGGCCTTGTCTGTGATGCCGACCAACCGACTTCCATGGTCCGCGCTGCTGACCTTTGTCTCGATCACCTGCTGCGTCGTGCCGCTCCAGCTCTCGGCTCAAGGCGCGCGGCACCTGCACGGCGTCCTCGAGGACTCGGCAAGCGGGCAGCCGCTGCGCGGAGCCGAGATTTCGGTGCAATGGGGCGCGCCACCGGGCGTCGTGCGCCGAGTGCGCACCGATGCTGGCGGTCACTTCGACTTTCGAGATCTTCCCGCGCAGCGCGTGCTGCTCCGCGTTCGCCAGCTTGGCTATTCGCCTGTGCAACGCACAGTGGACCTGACCGCCGATGACGTACTGCTCAAGGTGGCGATGAGCACGAGCAACGTGACACTGGCACAGGTCGCCATCACGTCCGACACCATGATCGATGCACTGGAACGCGTCGTGGCCTTGAGCACGCTCGATGCTGCCGCCCTTTCGCGTACACGCGGGCAGACGCTTGGTGAGACGATCAAAAATCTGCCGGGCGTGTCGGTGATTCAGTTTGGGCCGAGCATTGCCAAACCCGTGATTCGCGGCCTCAATTCGCAGCGCGTGCTGGTGCTGAATGCCGGGTTGCGGCAGGAGGATCAGCAGTGGGGTATGGAACACGCCCCTAATCTCGACAGCTTTGATGCCGACGCGGTGAGCGTGGTTCGCGGCGCGGCCACCGTGCTGTACGGACCAGATGCGCTCGGCGGTGTCGTTCGTGTCGATCATGCGGCGGTGCCCGATAGCGGCGCGCTGCGCGGCGACGTGTCGCTGAACGGTTTCAGCAACAGCCGGCAGGGAGCACTTTCGATTGGCGTGCACGGTGGCGGGCTGTCACTGCCCCTTGTCGGACGTACCGGCTATCGCCTGCGTGTGACCACGCGATTGGCGGGCAATGCTGCGGCTCCGGACTACTTCCTCTCGAACACCGGGTTTCGCGAACTCAACGGCAGTGCCACGCTTGGTGTGCAACGCGCGTGGGGCACGAGCGAGCTGCTGATGAGCCGCTTCGCCACCGAACTCGGTGTGTTGCGCCAGGCACACGCCGGCAACTTTGCTGATCTGGAGCGTGCGATGACCACCGAACCGCGTGACTCCGCGTTTGCGTACGACATCGGTAGTCCCAATCAGCGCGTGGAGCACACCACCGCGCGATGGCGCACGGTGCGCAGTTTGCCGGATGCCGGTGACATCGAAGTGGTATACGGCTTTCAGTACAATCATCGCCGCGAATACGACGGGCACGGACCGCTGCGATTCCGCAACGAAGCAGCGTTCAACCTGAAGCTCTTCACCAATTCACTTGACGTGCGGTGGAGACACCGCACATGGAACGGACTCTTTGGAACGATCGGCGCGAGCGCGATGATTCAGGGCAATCAGACGCTCGGCAAGGCGTTTCTCATTCCCGGCTTCGACCTGCAGCAGGGTGCGTTGTACGCGCAGGAAGAATGGACGTCGGGACGGTTTTCGCTCACGGGTGGAGCACGCGCCGATCTGTTCTCGCAAACGACGCTGCCCTACGCCGACGCGGGCATTCGCAGTCCGGCCGGGACGAAATCGTGGGGTGGATTCTCCGGCTCGTTCGGGGCCGCATATCGCATGGGCGATGCGTGGAACGCCTCCGTGCGCGTGGCGCGCGCCTGGCGACCACCAACAGTGAACGAGCGCTACGCACAAGGTGTGCATCACGGCACCGCGCAATACGAACTCGGCGATCCAACACTCGTGGCGGAGCGATCACTCGGCGTGGAGACCGGTGTGCGCTATAGCGGACGCTCGCTTTCACTCGACATGGCTGCGTATTCGAACACGATCAGCAACTTCATCTATCTCCAGCCGCGTGCACCCGTGTTCACGCTGCGCGGTGCGTTTCCGGGTTACAACTATGCGCAGGCCGATGCGCGGCTGCGCGGCCTGGAGTTCGCGGGCACGTGGGGTGCCTTGTCGTGGCTGGAGTTGCAGGGTACAGCCAACGCCGTGCGCGGTACCGATGCAGCGACCAATGAACCGTTATTCGATATGCCGGCGGACCGTGCACTGCTGCAAGCGCGCGTGATCGGTTCGCGTGCGATGCTCGGCGCGTGGCAGGCTGGTGCCGGGGTGCAATTTGTGCGTGAGCAGCGCGGGGTTCCCGAGGGCACCGTGTACACGCTGCCGACGGCGGGCTACACGCTGCTGCAGCTGGACATCGGCACGACCGGTCTTCGCATGATGGGACGCGCGGTTGATGTCTCGATGTCGGTGAATAACGCGCTGAACGCACGATACCGTGACTATCTCAGTCGCTATCGCCTGTTTGTGAACGATGCCGGTCGTGATGTCGTGCTTCGGGTGCGCGTACCGATCGGATAGTGTGTGTTGTGCGACCGGGTCCGCGTTCCTGCGGACGCCGCCATGACTGTGCGGACGTGACGATGAGGGCGTTACGGATATCCGCTTCTTTCCCTCGATTTTTCAACGGAGTGTATTGCCATGCAGCAGACTTCACGCAAACTGTTCAGCGGCCTGTCCGCGATCGTCCTGCTTACCGCCGCATCCGCATGCGGTGATTCCTCCACGGCGCCCGGTGGCGATCAGGAGCTGATCACGCGTGTCACATTGACGCTCACACCCACGACCGGCGGTACCCCGATCGTCGTGTTCATCAACGATCCGGATGGCAAAGGCCCGCAGGCACCGAGCGCACAGGCGGGTGTATTGACGTTCGCCCGCAGCACGGCGTACACGGGCAGCGTGAAATTTGAGAACCAACTCGAGAATCCGCCGGAGAACATCACGGAAGAAGTGGAAGCTGAGTCGAATGAACACCGTGTGTTCTACAGCACGACAGGAGCGGGGTTCGTAGTGACAACCACCGATGTCGATTCGCAGGGACGTCCGCTCGGGGTGAGATTCTCGGCTGCGGCGGGCACCACACCCGGTACCGGTGCGCTGCGCGTGGTGCTGTGCCATTACGGCGAATCACCCAAGCCGGCGGTTGCGACGTCGTGCACGGTGAGTACGGACATCGATGTCGTGTTCAACTATACAGTTACGAACTGAGTGCGGGTCGCGCCTATCCGCCAATCAGCACGGTAGGCGCGCCCACCACGATCACACCACCGTGGGCGGTGGAATCCCCAAGACGTGCGGCGGGTTTGCCGCTGATCATCACCGTCATCGATCCCTTGACGATGGCATCCGGAGGGCCCACACAGACGCACATGCTGCCCACGGTGGCCGAGGGCAGCCCAACGATGATCGTAGTTGGGCCACCGGGAGAAATGATGGGCCCGCCAACGTGTGGAATCGGCGGTGTTCCCGGGGTCACCATCGGACAGACGTGCATATCGCTGATACGCGCTGCGGGCATGCTCATGCGTGCACGTCTCCGGTTGGTGCCGGCGCCGATGGCGGCGGCGCGTTCGCCTGGGTGAACTGCTGGTACTCCTGCTGTTGAGCGTCAAGCGCCTGCCACGTCTTTCCGATGGCGCTTTCCCAGCCCCCGAGTTGCTCCACGATGGCGAGCCCCTGCTTCACGTACGCGTCGTAGAGCGCGTTCAAGTGCTCGGGTGGTGCGGAGGCCACCGCGAGAATCACCGATGCACTCACCATCGCGCCGGCGATACCGGGCGGAGGCGGTGTGACCGGAGCGCTGGGCAGTGCCAGACTTCCGCCGCTCATGAACACGGCTGCGGCAGCCGACCCCGTCGGTGTGCCCACGCCCAGCGCGTCGCCGGCGCTCCACGCCGAGCGCCGCGCTTCATCGCTCGGTGTGTTGATCCACTTCTCAACGCCATCGAGCGCGAGCCGCAGCAGCGGCGGCAATCCGCCCGCGTACACCAGTTGCGCAGTGTGCCGCGCCGACACCCAGGCCCACCAGATGCCCTCGCGAACCGGGAGGGCACCCGCGAGGCAACGGATCGCCTCCGCATGCTTGCCGTCGTCTACGAGCGTTTGCACCAACGTGCCCGGGTCCGGAGACGCGTCGAGCACGGGCTTGAAATCGTCACCGAGCGTGGCGCGTGCCGCGATCCACTGTACCGGGGTGAGGCCGACGGGCTGACTCTGTGTCATGACAGTCTCAGGGTTAGTTGATCATGGTGACGCCACCCTTCAGCACCAGCACTCCCGAACCTTCCACCTGCGTCAGTACCGACTTCATCTGCGCGAGCGTTTTCGCCTCGATCTGCACCATCATGCCCTTGATGGTAACGCCCGCCTGATTGATCGTGATGCTGCTTGAGCCGACTTTGAGCTCGATGCTCTTCATCGCCTCCATGGTGATCGTGCCAAGCGACGCCTTGATCGTGATGTCGCCCATCTTCACCGTTGTGGACTCGTTGCCATCGGACACTTCGATCGTGCGATCGCCAGAGATAGTGGTTTTTTGTTCGCCTTCGACCTTGAGCGACTGATCGCCGCCCACCGCGGTGGACTGATCGCCACCGATCTTCGTCGTCTGATGCTTGCCGATTTTGACGAGTTGACTGCCGACTGTCACCTCGTTGGTCTGATCGCCTTTGGAGACGGTATTGGTCTGATCGTCTTCTTCAATTGTATGCGTGTCCTTGCCCTTCTTCACGGTGCGCGTGTCATGACGCACGATCGTGGTTGTGCGGTCGTTGCGCACTTCGCGCGTTTCAGTGTTCTTGACGAGCGTATCGAGATCCTTTTGCGCCTGCTTCCAAATTTGCTCGGCGCCCTTCTTGTCTTCGAAGCGCAGTTCATTGTGCTCATCACTGCCACCCTGCAGCGTGCTGCGCGTGCGAAAGCCGCTCTGCGTCTTGTTGTCGGGGAGCGGCCACGGGGGCATGTTGTGATCGCTGTAGAGCTGCCCCACAATGATGGGGTTGTCGGGATTGCCGTCGAGAAAATCCACCAGGACTTCGTGGCCGATGCGCGGCAGGAACACCGACCCGTACATTGGCCCCGCAAACACCTGCGCCATGCGCACCCAGCATGAATGTTGCAAATCCGCTTCGTAGTCATCGTGGAAGCGGAACGCCACGTGGACGCGTCCATACTTATCGGGA
>JBBRDP010000150.1:0-8713 GCA_038203795.1 Gemmatimonadales bacterium | reverse complement strand
CACCGAAGTCGATATGCGGGCCGCTTTCAAGGAGAAGCTCGGTCATGACTTTCGACCATACGTCATCCTTGGCGCCTGCAATCCACCGCTCGCGTATCGGGCGTTGACCGACGATCCGGCCATGGGGCTGCTACTGCCGTGTAACGTCACGGTCGAGGCAAGCGGCGAGGAACACGCGGTCGTGCGCTTCATTGATCCGATGAGTCTGATGGCCGCCGAGGGATCGGGGGCGTCGGCCGGGATACTCGACGTGGCACGCGACGCGCAGCAACGACTCGAGCGCGCAGCGCAGGTCCTGCGTGCGACGGAGGAGGTTGCATGAGCGTCACCGTCACGCAACTGCAGGACTACCAGTTCCTCGTCGACTTCGGTGGGGCGATTCCGTCGCTGCAGGCCGACGAACCGGCGCCGATCGGCGCCGGCGAGGGACCGTCGCCAAGTGACATGTTGCTCGCGTCGGTGGCTAACTGCCTGACCGCCAGCCTGCTCTTCGCGATGCGCAAGTTCAAGCAGGATGCGGGTGGCATCCGTGCGACGGCCACCGCGCGTATCGATCGCAACGAGGAACGTCGATTGCGCGTGCAGGAGATTTCAGTCGCCATCAACCTTGGGCGCGATGCGGCCGATATCGAGTCACTGGGTCGGATCCTCGCGCAGTTCGAAGCATTCTGCACGGTCTCGCAAAGCGTGCAGCAGGGGATCCCGATCGTCGTCACCGTCGAGGACGGGGCCGGGGTGCGCGTGAAATAGGGCGTGGGTTCGTCGTTTGGTCGAGGGCGTGTAGGTGATCGTGATCGGTGATTGGCGCTCCGAATTGAAGCTCCCTCAGTCCGATACCGCGGCCGATTCATTCCAGGCCTTCGTGAGCGCCTCGACGATCGCCGCCGCCGGCTGTGCACGCTAATGCCGTAGCGCTCGTTGATGGCGAAAATGGGCACGCCCCTGATGCCGAACTGCTGCGCGCGCGCCTGGTCGCTGCGCACATCACCGGCATAGGCGTCGCTCAGCAGCATGTCGCGAACGGCCGTTCCATCCAACCCGATGTCGCTCGCCAAACGCACGAGCGTGTCGTGGTCGCCCATCGCCTCACCCTCGGTGAAATAGGCCGCAAACAACCGTTCGACCATCGCCGCGCGCTGTCCGACCGTGTCGGCGAAATGGATCAGCCGATGGGCGTCGAACGTATTACCGGAGATCGAGCGATCGAAACGAAACTCGAGACCGTCAAGCGCGCCCGTGGCTGCCATGCTATCCATCATCGCCTGCGCCTTCTCGGCCGACATTCGGTACTTGGTGGCCAACAGCTCCACGGTGGGTATCGTTTGACGGGTGGGGGCGGTGGGGTCAAGCTCGAAGCTGCGCCAGACGATGTTGAGCGCGTCGCGATGGGGGAACGCATGCAACGCCTGCTCGAATCGGCGCTTGCCGATGTAGCACCAGGGGCAGGCAATGTCGGACCAGATTTCGATGTTCATGGGGAGTGGCATCGGAGCGTCGTCAACGTGTGTGGTAAGGCGGCCCTTTCGACCCAACGCCGCGTGTCAGCAACATACGTTCATGCTCGTGGTCGATACACGCCGCTCGCATCACCGCCCGCGCATCCACGCCACGAGGCGCGGGTCGGTCATGGTTTTCGGTAGCATCCACAGGCCCAGCATGGTGCGCAAGTCAATCGTGCCCTTTGCGGCGAGAATCATATCAGCGGCGCGCTGCGGTTCTCCCATCGCCTCGGCAATCGTGGCCCGCGCCATGGCGGTGGCGCCGCGCAAAGCGAATGCCGTATCGGCCGCCAGCGCCGCATCAAGGCGGCGCGCCTCGGCGACGTCGCCGAGCCGAATCGCCGACACCGCCAGCCACCCTTGCCGCGACTGCTCGCGCAGGTCGCGGCGCAGCGATTTGGCGGCCAACACCGTGCGGGCCTCGGCGTACTGGCCAAGCGCGACGAGCAGTCGTCCGCGCGTGAGGCGCAGGGAATCGACGCCCGCCGCGCCGCGCGCGGCGCCCTGCGGCGCCGTGGAGTCGAGCACCGCCAGTGCGCGCGTCCACGCTTTTTGCGCCAACGCCGCGTGACCTGCGGCCTTGAGCGCATCGCCGTAGCCGCCGTAAATCGCCACCGGATCCACCCGGAAACCGCGCGGCAGCATCGTGAGCGCCGTATCGACCAGCGCCGCGAGGGCGGCCGTCGCACGAGAACCTGGGCGCGCGGTCTGCGCGAGCGCGCCGATCTCGAGCCCGAGCGCAAAGTAGTTGCGCTCGTTGCCCGGATAGCGTCGCATGGCGCGCGCCGCCTGGAGTGCCGCCGGCGCGTCACCGCGTAGCCGGGCTATAATGGACTCGATCTCCTCTTTCCACGGCCGCGGTGGCATTCCCGGCGCCGGCGTCCACGCGCGCGCCATCGCCAACGCCTCCGTCACCTCACCTGCCGCCAGCAGTATGCGCGGCATCCCCGACACGAATTCGCCACCGCGCAGTCGCGCGAGGTCGCGATACGCGGCCAACAAGGCCGACTGATCCGAGCGTGCCGTGGCCTGTAGAAAGCGAATCTGCACCACCATCGGCGGGTCGATGTCTCCCTGCCGCGCGAGCAGTTGCGTGAAGAGGTCGGCCGCCCGCGGTCGGTCGTCGACGAACACGTAGTCGATCATCTGCAATGTGCTCTGCAGCGCTGCCGAATCGATCCGCCCCGCCGGCAACCGCAGCGCCTGCGCGTCGAGCGCGTGTGGCATGCCTAGTCCGACCATCACGGCACCCGCGATCAGCCCTCGCCCTACTGCGTGCATCGGTACTCCTGTGCGTTCGATTCACGTGCGCCATACCGGTGACGGCGAACACGCTACTCCCGACCATTCCGGAGCGAGTCCACCGCTGCGGGCCGCCCCTGTCGCATGAGCGCCGCCTCCAGCGTGACCAACATCGCCTCACGCCGAAGTTGCTGGTATTCGCCCGTCGACGCCAGCAGCCGCAACCCTTCGCGCAGATGGCGTTCTGCGGCTTCCGGCGACCCGGCGCGCATTTCGATTTGCGCCAAATCGTTGACCACCAGCACCCGACGCACGTCATCATCTCCCCACGCGTCTCGGTAGGCGCGGTCGGCCTGTTCCAACATGGCGCGCTGCCGTTGCCACTCGCCGAGTGCGAAGTAGACCGGCGCGATGGCGGCGAGCAGGTTCCCGCGAACTTCCGGTCGCGCCGACAGCTCGCGCTGTGCCCGTTCAGCGCCGCGGTCAAGCAGCTCGCGCAACGACGGTGCCGAATCGCCTCGCGTATGCAGGTTCGTCCCCGACAAGGTCTGGGTGAGAAACTGGGTGACCTGTTCCGCGTTCTCGCGTTCAATGGCCAGTTTGCGCGCCTGACGCGCGGTGCTCACGGCGAACGCCACCAGCGACGCCAGCAGCACGCCGGCGGCGGCGGTCGCCACCGGGTAGCGCCCCACGAACTTCTGCAGCCGGTACCACGCGCTGTCGGGCTGCGCGCTAACCGGGAGACCGTCCAGCCAGGCCCGCAGGTCGTCGGCCAGCGCCGCCGCACTCACGTAACGTCTTGCCGGGTCCACGTGGAGCGCGCGCAGCACCACCAGGTCAAGGTCCCCACGTATGGTCCGCGACACGGACGTCTTGTCCAATCCCGCGTCTCGCGCGCTGGCGGTGGTCAATTGCTGCGACGGACGGGGGGCGCCACCGGCCAGGATCCGTGCTTCGAGCGCGGCCCGCCCGTCGTGGCCATCGCCGTACGGCAGCACGCCAGTGAGCAGTTCGTACAGCAGCACTCCCACCGCGTACACGTCGGTCACCGTACTCACTGGCTCTTCACGCACTTGCTCCGGCGCGGCGAACGGCAGCGACATCGGTGTGCCGTCGGCGCGCGTCATGGTGGACGTGAGCGCGCGCGCCCCACGGGTCGCCGCATCGGTCGCCTCGTCCGGCGTGAGCAGCTTGGCGATACCAAAGTCCAGCAACCGCGGCGCGCCGTCCGCCGACACCAGCACGTTGCCGGGCTTGATGTCGCGGTGCACGACGAGGCGCGCGTGTGCGTGTTGCACGGCATCGAGCACCCTCAGCAGGAGGCGCACCCGTTCGCGCACACCGAGCGGCTGCGTGCGGCACCACTGGTCGATGGGGACGCCGTCCACATACTCCATGGCAAACCATGGCGTGCCGTCGGCCGAGACCCCGCCGTCGAGCAGACGCGCAATGCCCGGATGCTCGAGCTGCGCCAGAATGCGCCGCTCCTCGCGAAAGCGGCGCACGCCATGCGCATCGAGGGCGCCGCCATCACGCAGCCGCTTGAGCGCGGCGCGCATGGGGAGCTCGACATCGGGGCGCTCCACCAGGTACACCACCCCCATGCCACCGCGTCCGAGTTCACGCAGCACGCGCCACGGGCCGATGTGTGTGCCGACGGCGGGCGCATCGAGGAATCCATCGGCCCGTGCGCAGCCGCGCAGCCACTGCAGTGCGGCCTCGCGAACGGCGGTGTTGTCGCCGGCCATCTGTTCGACCAAGGCGGCCTGCTCTGCCTCGGGCAGGTCGAGCGCCGCGTCGACGATCGGCTCCACCAGCGCCCACGCCACCGATGTCATCGGCGGGTGCGCGTTGCGCCAGCGCGTTGCGCGGTGCCCCTCACGAGTCGCCGAGCGCGGTGTAAAGCCAGCCGCGCGCTTTGACCCAGTCGCGTCGTACGGTGCGCGTGGTGACACCCATGACGTCGGCGGTTTCCTGTTCGGTCATACCGCAGAAGTACCGACATTCCACGACGTGCACCAGACGCGGTTCCACCACCGAGAGACGCTCGAGGGCTTCATCGAGGGCGAGGAGTGAATCCTCGCGCAGCTCCACGATGCCTGGCGCGGTATTCATCGAGATGGGCACGGCGCTGCCGCCACGCTTCTCCGCCTTTTGCCGCCGCGCGTAGTCGATGATCACCCGCCGCATGGTGACGGCGGCCGCGGCGAGGAACTGCACCCGGTCGGCCTCGGCCAGCTTTCGTTGGGCGACCAGTCGAAGAAACGCCTCGTGGACAACGGCACTGGTGTCGAGGGTGGCCAGATCCTGCGCGTGCCGCCGCTCGCGGCGGGCAATGGCCTGCAGCTCCTCGTAGCACAGGCTGGCGAGGGCGTCGATGGCACTGGGGAATGGCGGGGCAGAATTCATGGCTATGGCAATGTCCGCTGTGGAGACGCTCCTGCGCCATCCCCTGTAACGCCGCGATGTGCGGCCCTTCTTTCTACGGGGATGGCAACAATGCGGATGAAACGCGCGAGACGGGCGGGGTGGGTGGCGGGGGCCGTATTGGTCGGGGCGTTCGGCGCCCCGGCGGCGGCGGCGGGACAGACGGTGGTGCCGTTTGCCGTGCCACCGGGCACCAACACGGGGGGCGTCGCACTCCCCAGCAGTTTCAACGTGCCGCTGGCGGGCGTCGGGACGGTGAACCCGCTGGGGCTGACGCCGGGGTTCTACTCGTTCAATCTGGGTGAGTGCGTGGGCGCCTCGCGTGGCAACTGTCGGGGTTCGTTCCTGACGCACGCGGCGTCAGCGAGTGCAACGGGCGGGCTTCCGGTCGACCCGCTGGCTGGGTTGGCATCCGCCTTTGGCGGTGGAAGCGGTGGAAGTAGTACGTCGGAGCAGCGCACGATGCCGGGCTGGAGCGCGTTCGCGCTGAGTTTCCCCGAAACGCAAACGATTGCAGTGCCGCCCAACTTTCTCGGCGGGGAAGGAATCCCGGCGCAACCGTTTACGCAGCAAGCGCTGTCGGTCGCATCGGCGCCGCTCATTGAGATGCCATTGGCACCGCTCGGCACACCTGGCCTGTTCGGGGCCATCGCCGGCGGTGTTCCACGCTGGCACTATTTCGGACGCAGCGAGAGTTACGATCGCCTCAGCGTGGGATGGAACACGAGTCGTCTGGGCTCTCCTGAGGTTGATCTCCATGTATCCTCGCTTTCGCTGCGCAACGCCACGCTGGACTTCGGATTTGGCGCCGAATCCGCGATTCTCTGGGAGACGTTTGTAGTGGACGAGCCGGGGGTCTTTCCCGAGTTCAAATGGCGTCTGGGCAACGCGGCCGTGGTGCCCGACGACATCGATTTTGCATTTGGCACGCCGCAGCCGTTCGACGAATACACCACCCTTTTCGCGATGCTCCAGGGCATCAACAACCACCTCCTCGTTGAGGAGCCGGCAGCGGTTCGACGTGCATGGCTGAGCTTCAATCCCCTGGGCATGATGGCACACGACGATTGGCGATTGATCGCCCGTGCCATCCAGCAAGAGCTGCCAGACCTCGCTTTGGGTAAGGAAAGCAACATCCTGAATCCCGACGGGTCGCTCACTCTGCGTGTGCGCGAGGACCTCGACGAGTTCCTGCTGCCTGAGCCGACGGTCGTGCCCGAACCCTCCAGCATCGCGCTGCTTGGGATGGGGATTGTTGGGTTGGGGCTGTCGCGACGGCGGCGGGAACGGCGCGCGTAACCACCACGAACGGCATGTCCGCTTTCGCGACGCTCCTGCGCCATCTCCTGTAACGCTTGCGTGCGCGCGGCACTTCTTTTACGGGGGATGAATCATGATGCGGGTCGAACGCTGGAAACAGGCATGGTGGATCGCAGGCGCGGTCGGGGCGTTGGTTGGCGCGGCGCCCGCGGTTGCGGAGTCGCAGGGGTTGCTCGATCCGCCGCATCCCACAGCAACACTACTGCGCAATCGGGCGCCGAACGGGCCGCGACTGCAATCGATCGCGCAGGCGGAAATGCGGGCCCGCCTGCCCGACGTCTCCAAGCCCACTTGCGGCCTCCAATCGCAGCCCTCCACGTGGTCGTACACCAGGTGCGGGTCCGTGCCCACCTTCGACGGCGAAGACCGGCTGGTGAATACGACCAGCGATGTCACGGCCCGCTTTAACCTCTTTGCGCTTCAAAAAGGAGGGTTTGAGATACTAGGGTGCTTGGGAGGGGGCATCGTTACTCCCTTAGGCAGCGCGTGCAACTCCGGCGCCAGAGCGCAGGCGGAGTTCCGTGCCAGCAAGGTCTACGCCGAAGTGAGCGGGGAGTTTTCCCAAACGGCGCCTTACGACAATACCGACCCCGACGAGGGCGAGTACGAGTACTTCATCAACACCTCTGCCGAGGCGAGCAGCGAGTGGGTGAGTGAGTTCACCTCCGACTTCACCGGATGGCTCACTATGCAGTTCTCCGTCGAACGACACGGCGCCGGGCGCTCGAAGGATGCGGGAGGGGCGAATCTCCAGATGGCCGTGTTTGCCCGGCCGGACAACCTGCTCGCGCCCCCCAACCGTGTCGGCAATCCGGACTTCGATCCGCAGTGGACGTTCTATGGCAGCGATTTCGCTGAAGCCGGCTCAAATCCGAACTTCTGGGGCTGGACGTCGCCGTACGCCGAGCGGTTCGCGAACTTCGGCTTTGGCGTCGAGCTGTTCACCCGCGGGCTCTTCGTGGAGGCGGGGCGCAGCTACACGCTCGTCAGCCGACTGACTGCCAGCGCCGACGGCAACGAGTTTAGCGACTTCTGGGGCACGGCGCGTTTTGACGGATTCGAAGTACCCAAGGGAGGCAATCTCGCTTTCAACTGCGGCGCCGGCGTGGATTGCGGCTTCACGGTGCGCACGGCAAGCACCGTGGTGCCCGAACCCAGCACGCACCTGCTCCTGGCCGCCGGACTCGTGGGGCTGGTTGCGGTCGCGCGGCGGCGGGCGCCGCGGCGCGCTCGTAGCCGTGCGGAGTAGCCCGGTCCTCGCTGCCGCCGTCTCGCCCGTACCGCGCAGCATGAGGCATACGATGCGCAGCACCAGCCAGAGTCTAGCGCCGCCGAAACGGTGTGCTCGCGACGGGTAGACGCGAACGTGCGACCCGTGCACGTCGGAGTCCAGCGTTTTCGATGCGTTGACCCGGATGTAACGCGTCACGTGATCACGTGACGCGTGACGCGTGACGACTGCTTCCGCTGCCGGAGCCACGCCGCCACCCATCGGCGCGGTGACCCTGATCAAGCGCGTATATCAGATCCACCGCAGTCTGCGGACGATCAACGGCGCGCTGCTCGAGGCAATGCCTCACGAGCGCACCCATCGCCCTCGGCCTCGCGACGCGACGCTGACTGCTAAATTCCGGCGGTTCGGTGACAAGCGCCGCCCGCAAGTTCTGCCTACGCCCCGCGAACGGCGGCCGCCCCGGAAGCTGCTCGTAGGATGGCACGCCGACCGCGTCGATGTCCTCGTGCGCAGCCGTGGCCGGGTGGCACTCGCCTGCTCGGCCAACAAGACGCCGACGCGCCCAGTGTGACGGCCCCGGAGGCATCGGCCCTTGCTCAGCACTACTCGATTCGGGCTGCGACGTCGTCACACCCACGTCGGCGATCCTCGCGCCTCCGCCCGACATGAGCACGTGGTCCGGCTCCATGTCCCGGTGCACCACACCCCGGGTCGTGCGCGTAGGCCAGCGCTGACGCGATCTCGCGGCTGCTGCGGTCCACCCCCGTCCCCGCATCGCAGCTGGTAGCGCCTTCGGCGCGACCGCTCGCCCGAGCGGCCTGCAACGGCCGGCGCGGCAACTGACGCCCAAGCGCACGCGCGTGACCAATGGCTGGCGCATGGCTCCGGCATGGTGTTCATTCTCTCAATCAGCCTGCGACACCTACTCGCGCTTGTCCATATACGGAGCACGTTCCATGAATGCGATAGCAGCATTGTCTCGGTTGGACGC
>JBBRDP010000149.1:0-8720 GCA_038203795.1 Gemmatimonadales bacterium | reverse complement strand
TCGGGACGGCGGGATTCGAACCCGCGACCCCCTGAACCCCATTCAGGTGCGCTACCGGGCTGCGCTACGTCCCGTGTGCGACACACCGCGACCGGCGGCGCGTCACCACAGTCCGATAAGCTATCCTACCGACCCGTCAGGATCAACTGCCCACCTGCTCTGCCTCACCCACATCACCCACACGGTCCGTCTCACGAAAATCCGCGAGCCGCCTTCGCCACCGCGGGATCCATGCGGGGATACTGTGGATCGAGCTCCTCAATCGTCTCCACCAACAACTGGGCAATCAGGAAGTTGCGTACACGCTTGTCATCCGACGGCACCACGAACCACGGCGCGTGTGTCGTGCTGGTTTTCGAGAGCACGTCACGATACGCACTCGTGTAGTCATCCCAGTGCGCCCGGTCTTCGAGATCGCCGAGCCGAAACTTCCAGTTCTTTCCGGGATCATCCAGTCGCTCCTGCAAACGCTGCCGTTGCTCGTCTCGGCTGATATGCAAAAAGCACTTCACAATCACCGTGCCGTTTTCCGCCAGCATGCGCTCGAACTCTACGATCTGACGAAACCGTGGCTTCCACACGGCCTCCTGTGCGAGCGCCCGAACGCGCACCACCAGCACGTCTTCGTAGTGCGAACGATTGAACACGCCAATCATCCCGCGCGGTGGCATCACCTGATGCACGCGCCAGAGGTAGTCGTGCGACAACTCGTGCGTGCTGGGAGGACCAAATGCCGCGATGCGAACGCCCATTGGATTACAGGCACCAACCACGGTGCGAATCGTCCCGTCCTTGCCGGCCGCATCGCGCCCTTGCAGCACGAGCAGGAGCGCCTTCCGCCCGTCGGCGTAAAACGCCGCCTGCAAGGTCTCGAACCGCTTGAGCAGCGCGCGCGTGGCCTCCTCAAGGTCCTTCCGGTCGGGCATGCCGGGTGGAGGCGCCGCCGCTCGTTCGCCGAGTGTCAGACGTTGACCCGCTGCGACGGGGACCAGCCGCGGCGTACGCGTGGTGCGGCCGCTCACGCGCCCCGTCCCGGCCGAGCCCGACGACCTTCCACTTCATCCACATAGATCGCGCAGAGGATGGTGCGATCCGGCGTGGGATCATGCGCGGTCAGCGTCTCCGGGATCAGCTGCCGCAGCGCCTCGAGTGCCTTGGCGTGACGCGCGCGCGCGGCCGCATGCGGTCCGTCCTCGAGCAACTCGAGCCGACCGCGCAAGACCACGCTTTCCCAATGAAACAGCGACTCGATCTCGTCCACCTCCATGGCCACCCATGGATTGTGCGCGATCGTGGCGAGCTTTGTACCGGGTTGGGTGCGCACGTAGATCCAGCCGTCGGCATAGACAAAGTGAATCGGTTCAATGTCCACGCGATCGCGACGGGAATAGGCCAGCCGCCCCACGTGGCGACGGGCCAGTACGGCGTCGATCTCCGGACGCTCCAACGACGAAAACTCAGGTCGATTTTTCATGACAGCGGGGGGTCGAACGGTTCCATGTGAATGAGCACGCCGGACGTGTTGGGGACATCGCGCCGGATGGCGGACTTGACGCGCCCACTGACAATGTGCGCGTCGTGCAGCGACAGCGCAGGATCGGCTTGCACGTGCAGATCGACAAACAGGCTCGTACCCACGCGACGTACCTTGAGTTTCTCGAGATGTCGTACTTCGGCGACCGTGCGTGCGGCCGTGAGAATGCGTCCACGCAGATTGGGCTCCGGCGCGCGGTCCATGAGGTCGTGAATCGCCGGCCGCAGCAGCACCACGCCGTTGGCGGCAATCACGAGGGCCGCGACGAGCGCGGCCCAGTCGTCGGCCGCTTCCCAGCCCGGACCGCCCACGACCGACACCGCGATCCCGACGAAGGCCGCGCCGGAAGTGACGGCATCGCTCAAATGATGCCAGGCATCGGCGTGTACGGCGGGGGAGCCGCTCGCTTGACCGGCGGCGCGCTGCCGACGAAACAGCCACTGCTTGATAACCACGACCCCGACGAGCACGAGCAGGGTCCACGCCTCCGGTGTCTCCTGCGGATTGCGGATCGCCGTGATGGCCTCCCACCCGATGCCGATCGCGGCCCCGACAAGCATGACTGAGACCGTGGCCGCCGCTATCGGTTCCGCCCGTCCGTAGCCGAACGGATAGTCGTCATCGGCGTCCCGGGCGGCCAGACGCAAGCCTCCCAGCACCACCAGCGACGCGACCACGTCGGCCGCGCTCTCGACGGCGTCGGCAACGAGAGCGTACGAGTTGCCCGCCAACCCGGCCACCAGCTTGACGATCGCCAGCCCCATGTTGCTCAGCAGCCCGAACTGCGCGCCGCGCCAACCAGCCGACCGGGCCGCCGCCTCAGCACCGGGGGGCATTCTGACCGATTTCATGTTTCATTCGGGTGTCTTCGGTCGTCTGGAATTGAGGCAGTCCATCAGGCCGGGCAGCGCCAGAAGCGGGGACGGTGACGGTCCACGATGGACCGATCCGGACAGTTTGTCCAACTTCGTGACCCGTCAACGGTTGCCCTCTGGGAAATGATGCGTAAGTTGAGGCGTGGCAACCGCGCGGACGTTTCGCACGGGATTCATTCGGGATCCCGGACTCGTCGGGTCAGCGGATGCCTTCGCGCCATGCAATAGTAAAGTTTGGCTGTGTTGTCATCCTGAAGGCTCATGGGCGGTGAAGACCGTCGATTGTGTTACACACACGGGAGGAATATGCGTACTACTGCTATGTTCGCGCTGGGCACTGTGATTGCCCTCGGTCTGCCCGCCTCGCTTGAAGCGCAGCGGCAGGGCGCGGTGGAAATCGGCGGCTTCGGTCGATTCACCAAGTTTGGTGACTCGCAGCAGCTTGATGCGGCCTTCGGCGGCGGTGGACGCGCAGGCGTCTACGTCCTGAGGAATTTGCTCCTGGAAATGGAGCTGTCGTATGCCGACGCCGACGTAAATCGTGATCCCACTGGCATCGCTGTCTACGATTCGCTCAACCGCGTCTCACACGCACTGTGGAACTACCGGTTGCTCTACAACGCACCGATCAGCGACAAGGTCAAGCTCCTGATCGGTGGTGGCTATGCGTATGATGCATACGGCCGGCAGCGTCAGGTTGCGCCGCGCGGCGGTGGCCCCTCGGGCCTCGTCGGTTTGCGCTTCGCGCTCAATGACATGTTCTCGTTCCGTCTGGAAGGTCTTGGCCACTACGTAAGCGCCGACGATGAAACGTTGCCGACGCCGCGCGAAGGCCACACGAATCTCAGCGCGCAGGCCGGTGTCAGCATCTCGCTCTTCACGAGTGCGCGCAGGCCGATCATCCAGTACGATACCGTTCGCATGATGCAGCGCGACACGGTCTTCACCACGCGCATGGATACCGTGCGGGTGAACGTACCGGGCCGTTCGATCGTGATCGGCGCCGTACAGTTTGCGTTCAATCAGGATGCCATCACGCCGGAAGCCGCCAAGGTGCTCGACGTGATCGCCGCTTCGTTGCTCGAAAGCGTCAACATGACGCGCACCATCGACGTGACGGGTAACACCGATGCCATTGGCAGCGAGTCGTACAACACGACCCTCGGCCAGCAGCGCGCCGACCAGGTGCGTGACTATCTCGTGTCAAAGGGTGTCGCGTCCTCGCGCGTCGCGAGCAAGACGGCTGGCGAAGGCGATCCGCTCGCTCCGAACAACACGGATAATGGTCGCGCCACGAACCGTCGCGTACTCATCATGCTGTCCAACTGAGTCCCGGCGGGCGTGATCACCTCACGCCCACTGTGATTCACCATGCGGCGCCGCTCCCCCCGGAGCGGCGCCGCATGCATTTTGTATCCTGCAGGCGACGCGAACGCGCGCCACGCTTCACGCCCCTCAATGCATGACCAGCCGAGATCCGACTTCCGACGTCGCGTTTGCGCCCACTGCACCCGTCACGGTGTCGCACTGGTTACAGTACGCCGCGTTTCGCACCCTGGTCACGATGCTCCGGCCGTTCGGCTGGCGTGGTGCAAGCCGATTCGGATCCGTACTTGGACGCTTCGCGTATTCTGTCGTAGGTATTCGGCGCCGTGTCGTGGAACGACATTTACGGGCGGCCTTTTCGGAGTACACTCCCGCACAGATTCGTCGCACCGCCATCGCCGCGTACGAGAGCCTCGGTCGTACGTCGCTCGAAACAGCAGTGCTGCCCGGCACATCGCGCGAGCGCATTCTCTCGATGGTGAGTGCGGTGGACAACTGGGAACTGTTCGAGGCCGCACGCGCGATGGGCAAGGGCGTGATTCTGGCCACCGGGCATCTGGGCAATTGGGAGTTGGGTGGCGCGTACCTGGCCGCACGTGGTGTTCCCGTGGCGGCCATCACGCGTCGTATGCAGAACCCGCTCTTCGACCGCTACCTGCGAGACACGCGCGCCTCACTTGATGTCGAAGTCATTCATGATGCCGTCGCGGTTCGTCGTGTCCCACGCGCGCTCGGCGAAGGGAAAATGATTGCTTTTTTGTGCGATCAGGATGGCATCGGTCTCGCCTCCACGTTCGTGCCTTTCTTTGGTCGCCCCGCACGTACGCCGCGAGGCCCGGGCGTCTTCGCGTTACGACTGGGTACACCGGTGGTGTTTGCTGCGTGCGTGCGACAGCCGGACGGTCGGTATCGCATCGCTTTCGAGTCGGTACCAACAATCGATACCGGTCATCGCGACGCGGATGTTGACGCAATCGTGTTCGCGTTTACGCAGCAACTCGAGGCCGATGTGCGCCGCAATCCGGGGCAGTACTTCTGGCACCATCGACGATGGAAGCGGCAACCGCCCGGCACGCCCGCCGAGTTGCGCGAACCATGAGCGCGGCATGGCGCGCTCGTGGCACGCGGAGCCGCGCACGCACGTGGTTGCGTCGCGTGATGGTGTGCATCGGTGTGCTGCTCATCCTGCCGCTGCCACTGTGCTTGTTGCTGAACGTTGTACAGCCACCAACCACCGCGATGATGCTCGCGCGCACCTGGGATCGATGGATCGCGGACAAGGAGCCGACCTATCCGCGTCGCCGGGTGGTCCCGCGCGACTCTGTCTCGCCCGCGTTGCGACGCGCCGTGCTGGCCTCCGAGGACGATCGCTTCTATTTGCACCATGGTTTCGATTTCGAGGAGATCGAAAAGGCCATCGAACGCAGAAATCGCGGGCGACCGATGCGCGGCGCCTCCACAATTTCGCAGCAGGTGGTCAAGAATATTTTTTTGTGGGAAGGACGGTCGTGGGTGCGCAAAGGCATCGAGGCATACATCACGGTATGGCTCGAAGTGGTGGTGCCGAAGGACCGTATTCTCGATCTGTACGTGAACCTGGCCGAATGGGGTGACGGAATCTTCGGCATCGAGGCAGCGGCGCAACATCACTTCCGGAAGTCCGCGAAGCGGCTCTCGCGCGAAGAATCAGCACGGCTGGCGGCCGTGCTTCCGTCGCCGGTTCGCTGGTCACCACGGGGCAGCGTGGCAAGCGCACGTGCGGCCTCAATCCTTTCGCGCATGTCGCAGCCGGCGCCGAGAACGCGGGCGGGCGAGGAGTAGCGGATTGCCTTGTGGACGAGACGCTGGCTCCTTTCACGGCGGGTCGGTGTTTCATTGCATGATGACTTCCCGTGCAACAACTTCGCGTCGCGACGCGCGCGGTGCCTTCGCGAGCCCGCGCGCTTTGCTGGCGATTCTCGCCATTGGAGCGTCGGCCTGCGGTACGCCGTCCGCCGATCAAACCGCCGATGTTGACTCGCTCGTGGCGACCACACCGCGATTCGTGTCGATCACCGCGGGCCGGCAGTTTACGTGCGCCTTGGACGACGGCGGCAAGACCTGGTGCTGGGGATCCAATCGTCGCGGACAGCTGGGACTCGGTGACACGCTCGACCGATTTCTGCCCACACGCCTGCAGCACTCTGTCCCGTTTACCCGCATCGTCGCTGGTGAGACGCACGTCTGTGCCGTCGACACGCTTTCGGCGCTCCACTGCTGGGGCGACAACCGCGAGTATGCGCTTGGCGATTCCACTGTTCGCGTACAGGCGCGCCCGAGCACGGTGTCTGTTCGCTCCGTGCGCGCGGTCGCGGCCGGCGCACGGTTCACCTGCGTGATTGACCGGCAGGGCGAATCGCTGTGCTGGGGCTCCGATCGTCATGGGGAGCGGGGTGACGGTGACGGCACATCGCCGCCAACCCCCGTGCCCGTGCGAGTACAGACGACGGTGTCCTTTGCCTCACTGATCGCCGGACGCACGCACGCGTGTGGCCTCACGGCATCCGGCGCTGCCTGGTGTTGGGGCGACGGCCGCGCGCTTGGCAACGGGACGCTCATAACGCGCGACGCACCGATCGAGGTGTTGGGCCAGCGGGTCTTCTCTTCGCTCACAGCGGGAGAGAGTGTCACGTGTGGTATTGCAGAAGAGGCACGTGCGTGGTGCTGGGGCATCGCGTTCGAGGGGCAACTCGGATACGGGTCCCAACCCCGCCCCAACGCATTCGTACCGGAACAGGTCGCGGGATCCACCAGCTTTCAGGCGCTGTCGGCCGGTCTCCATCGCGTGTGCGGTCTCGACATCGACGGACTCGCGTGGTGTTGGGGGTCGAACTACAACGGCGCACTCGGGAACGGCAGCGGTGTCTCGGAGTCGGCACCGGTACGCGTGTCCGGCGATCGCCGCTATATCGCGCTCGCGTCGGGAGACTTTCACGCCTGTGCGCTCGATGAACAGGGCGCCGCATGGTGCTGGGGTGAAAACACCGATGCACGCGGCGGCGGCGCACTCGGCGATGGAACCGTGCGCAGCCGCGCGGTGCCAACACGCGTGGCCGCGCCGAGCAGTAACTGATGTGCGCGCTCAGGTGCCGATCACAAGTCCACCGTCAACGGCGAGCACTGCGCCGTTGATGAAGCTCGCCGCATCTGACACCAGAAAGCAGTAGGCGGCGGCAACATCGTCCGGCGCACCAAGGCGCCCGAGCGGCGTATGCGACGCCATCTGTTCCAGTACCGCCGTTGGCATGGACGCGGTCATCTCGGTGACAATGAAACCGGGCGCGACCGCGTTCACACGAATGTTATGGCGCCCGAGTTCGCGCGCCCATGCTTGCGTCATGCCAACCACGCCGGCTTTCGTGGCCACGTAGTTCGTTTGTCCAAAGTTGCCGCTGCGTGCCACCACCGAGGTCGCGTTCACGACCGCACCCCCGCCACGCGCGAGCAGATACGGCACCACGACCTGCGTGCACGTGAATACGCCCTTCAGGTTGACCGACACCACGGCGTCAAAATCATCTGCTGTCATGCCGCCGACAACGTTACCATCTTTGATGCGCACCAGTTGTGAATCGCGAATGATGCCGGCGTTGTTGACGAGAATGTCGATGCCCCCAAGCGCGCGCGCCGTGTCGGCGGCGGCCGCCTCGATTGCGGCGCGATCGGTCACGTCGGTTGCCACGAGGTGCACTGTGCAGCCCTCACCGCGAAGCGTATCCAGGAGCGGCGTCGCCGCGTCGAGCTGTCGATCCCAGATCGCGACGGCGGCACCACTCCGCGCGAGACGCGCCACCGTGGCCCGTCCGATGCCGTTCGCGCCACCCGTGACGACGGCCACTTTTCCAGTCAGATTGATGTGCATGCTCGGCAAGCTACCGAGCGTTCGCACACGGCACCATGCGCGGCGTGCTCCTCCTTCCGCCCGCGACAATGCGACGTAGCTTTCGGTATGCGCGCTTCCGGTCGGCTCACCAACGGCGTGGGCATCGCCCTGCTCTGCCTCTTGATTGCCGGCTGCGCACGCCCGGTCGACATTGACGCGCCGCCGCCAGCCGAGCTTGCCGGTGATTTTCTCTCGCCGGCCATTGCCCCGCTCGAACCGTCGGTGATTGATGCACCCATCAGCATCAGCCTTGCGCCCACACTCGACGCACTGGAACGCGCCGTGCCGCAAGCATTTGGTGACATCGAGAAACGCATTCGCAACCGTGGCAACTCGCGACAGCATTTTGCGTACGAAGCGACGCGCAGCCCATTCGATGTCGCGCTTGACGACGGCTTGCTGACGCTCGGCACCACCGTCAGCTATGCCGGCAAAGGCTGGTACAATGCGCCGCTGCTGCCCGAGGTCGGTGCGTCGTGCGGCGTCGACACGGAGCGTCCGCGATTGCGAGCGCGACTGCAAAGCGAGCTCAGTCTCACGCCCGAGTGGCGGCTGCGAACCAGGACGCGTCTCGCCTCGTTGCGTCCAGTCACCGACACCGATCGCGATGCGTGTAGAGTCACTGCGCTCAGCATCGACGTCACCGAGCGCGTCGAGGACGCGGTGCGCGTTGTACTCCTGCGTGAGCTGAAAAAGGTCGATCGACGACTCGGCACCTGGAATGTGCGTGACCGTCTGGAGAAGTGGTATAACGAGATGAACCGACCAATCCGGGTCGCGGACAGTCTGTGGTTGTTGCTGCGTCCGGGCGCGATCAGGCTTGGCGACATGTCGGTGACGGACTCGGCGCTCGTGTTCAGCGTGCGATTGTTTGCCGAGCCGATCATTGTCTCCGGTCCGCAACCGGAGCGCGCCAATACGCCGCTGCCGCGACTTGAACCAATGCTCTCGGAAGTCGGCGATAGTGCACGCGTATTGCTCGAAGCGAGCATTCAATACGACGTAGCGTCGGCACTGCTCCGTGAGCGACTCGTGGGACGTTCGTTCAATCGATGGCGGCGGC
>JBBRDP010000148.1:0-8805 GCA_038203795.1 Gemmatimonadales bacterium | reverse complement strand
GCCACGAACGCGCGTACTGCCGGAACGTCGGTCATCGGAACCGGTCGAGCCAAGCCGCCACGTCGCGAAAGACGACATTCTTTTCGTAGTCCACCGTCATGATGTGTCCGGAGTGCTCCATCCAGTGGAAGGCCCGTTCCGGGGCGCGAATCGCCTGCCAGCCGGTCATCGCATCCACCTGCGGGACTCGGCTGTCCTGACGCGAGGCCAAAAACAGCGTCGGCGCTTCGATGTAGGGGAGCGATTCCTGCGCCACGACGGTGACGTCGTAAAGCTCTGCGAGCAATCGCCCAGACACCACGCCGAGCCCGAGACTGGCCGGTTGCGCGGCCGGATTCAGGATGGACGCGGTGCGTCCCGTGCTTCTTCGGAACGGGGCGAACGGCCCGGAGATTCTGAGCAAGCGGGAGATGCGCCGAACGTGCTGCGGCATGTTGAGATACGGCGACAACATCACCAACGCGCTGATGTCGTCGCGTTCGGCGGCCACAATCGCGCACAACGCGGCCCCCATCGACAGTCCCACCAACGACACGTGCGTGTACGTGCGACGCAAACGCGCCACCTGATCGCGCACGTAGCCGATCCAGTCGTGCGCGCGCGCAAGACCAAACTCCGTGAGCGTGCGTCCGTGTCCCGGCAGCAGCGGTACTTCGACGGTAAACCCGCGCGCGTGCAGGAAGTGTGCAAGCTCGCGTACGGACTGCGGCGTGTCGCCAAATCCGTGCACGACGAGCACCGCGTGCGTACGGCTGCCGATCAATGTTTCCGGCTCGGCTCCTTCCACGATGCCGTTCGGGCCGAGGCGAAGTCGAGCGGCGACTTCTCGCTCCAACTGTTGCGCCCGTACGCGATCACGCACCAACAGCCCGACCATCGCGATCGCGACCGCCGCCGCAATCGGGACTGTGAGGCGGTTAGTAGCGCGGGACCGACGCATCGACCTCGAGACTCCAGGCATCAATGCCGCCCTCGAGGTTCGCCACGCGCGCGAAGCCTTGGGAACGCAACCACTGCGCGGCCATCGCGCTGCGTCCGCCGTGATGACAATACACCACGTAGTCGGCGTTGCGGTCGAGCGTGGGCGTGACCTGCTGCAGCGTGCCAAGCGGCACGAGCGTCGCGTTCGGCAACGCGGCGATGTCGTATTCCCATTGTTCCCGCACGTCGACGAGCACGGGCGTGTCGCCCGCCGCCAGTCGCGCCGACAGCGCCAGCACATCCAGATCCTGAGACATCAGTGTGTTCTCTGCGTGAAGATTATCGGTGTACCGCCGTCAGCGCGGTTACGGTGTGGCAAGGGCGGTGCGCGCCTGCACCAATGCTGCCGTGGCGGCGTTGAACGCAGTCGTCAGATCAGCAAGCTCCGTACGCGCACGCGCCGCATCGTTCGCCCGCACCGCTTCGTTCACGCCGGGAAAACTCATGGTGGCGTACCCGTTGTCAATGTCGGCCGCGTAGATGAGCGAACGCCACCACGGGCGCCCGAGCAGTCCCTGCGGGCGTGTGAGTGCGCGTTCCACATTGCGCAGTGCACGATTGGTGTTCTCACGGGTCGCTTTCGGTGTGGTGTTCGCAAGGCGCGCATCACGCACCTGTACAAAGTTCGCCGCTTCACGCTCCATGGCAGTGATCGCAGCAGCCAGCGGGGCCACAAGTGTGCTGTCCCATCCGTTTCGCGCGAGGCCGCGGGTCACGAGTGGAACATAGCCCTGCATGGTGCGCGCGAACTCCACGTAGTCATACGGGTGCACGTCGGCGTTGGCGAGTCGCAGCGCCATCGCGGCGCCAATTCGTGCGGCGGTGGCGTGAAAGAGAAATCCCGGATCGCCCCACGTGCTCATCCACGCGTGCGTGTCGTACGCGGAATGATACACACCCGCCGGTCCGGAGAATCCCCAGTCGGCGTGCGGAATACCCAAGTGATTGTAGAAGCCGGCAAAGTCGGAACCACCACCGGGGTCGCCCATCGCGGGTTCAGCGCCGGCACGCGTTGTCCCCGTATTGGCGCGCCACACATCGTACACCATGCCGCGACCGCGCGGATCGGGCACCTGCGTGATGACCGAGCGCAGCGTCGACCGCAATGACGGACTGCCACCGGCGCCAAACGATGGACCCTGCGCCGACACGTCCTGATTGAGATACGCCACGCCGCCGCGCAACAGTTTGAGCGAATCGTCTTCGACATATTCGGTGGAGCCGATGAGTCCCCACTCTTCAGCATCCCACGTGGCGAACACGATGCTGCGACGCGGACGCGAGCCCTTCGCGGCAAGCTCGCTGAGCGCCTGCGCCGCTTCAAGCACGCTCACGGTACCGCTCACATTATCCGCCGCACCGGCGCCCCAGGCGTCGCGATGCGCGCCGATGTAGATGTACTCGTCGGGAAACTCCGTGCCGGGCAGTGTCCCCAACGTGTTGTAGATCGTTTTGAAGCCGCGCGTGGCGGCGTCGGTTTCAACCGTGAGCTTTACGCGAACCGGACCCGGACCCACGTGGTAACGCAGCGGCACACCGCCCTGCCAACCGGCGGGAATATCGGAGCCACGCAAATCGCGCAGCAGTTGCTCGGCGTTCTGCGCACTGAGCGGCACCACGGGAATGCGCGGCACGGCGGTTTGTTCGAGTGGCACGCGCACCGCGTTTTTTGTGCTCGGATATCCGGGTGTGGTGGGATCGCCCTGTCCGTTGAACACGCTGCCGCGCTGCACGCCGGTGACCGGGCGCATGGGTCCGTCTGGATACACATCACCGCGCGCAAAGCCGTCGTCGAGCGGATCGGTGTAAATGAACAACCCCAGTGCACCACGCTTCTCCGCCTCGCGCGCCTTGATGCCGCGGAAGCTGCGGCCGTATCGCGCCAGCACCACTTTGCCTTTCACCGACACGCCGAGCGAATCGAGCACGGCGTAGTCTTCGATAAGACCAAAGTTCACGAACACCAACTCACCCTCGGCGGTGCCGGCAGCGCTATATCCATTCACCGTTGGATACTGCGGCATTGCCGTGGTCGCATCGCCGGGAATCGCCGGCTCCTGCAGCGACAACTCGATGGTATCGCGTCCCATGCGCCAGGCGCGCGCCGACGTGGCATGCGGTAGCCAGACATCGTACGCGCGCACTTCGGTGCGCAGTCCCATGCGCCGCATCGCGTTGATGACGTAGTCGCGCGTGCGGGCCTGCGCATCGGTGCCGGCCACATGCGGTTCCGCCGACAGCGCGCGCGCGTGCTCCCGCGCGCGGGTCGGATCGGGGACGCCAATTGCGTCACGTTCAAGCTGACGCTGTTGCGCGCTGGCGGCGGGCGAGAAGCCGGGCAGGCGTTCGGTGACGCTCTGCGCGGCGAGTGAGGCAGCCGGTACGGCTGCGGCCACGACGGCAGTGGCGAACGCGGTGGCGAACGCGGTAGCGAACGCGGAGGCGAACGCGGAAACGAACAGTTTCGGGATTACGTGAGGGCGGGTCATCATGCAGCATCGCGCCCTCGCCAGCGTGGAGCAAGGGCGGAGGCAGAACGGTGATGGAACGCGGGCAGCGGGCTGGCCTCCGGTGCTCGCAGATCGCGCTCGTCGCTCGTCCCCCACACCCCAAGCACCGCGTCTCACACGGAATCGTGCTCTTCGAGTGCCCGCACGAGCGCCTGCTGCAGTCGCGCTTCCGCATCACCCGATTGCCCCACCGCCTGCGACAACGCGGAAAACTGTCGCAGCATCTCGTCTTCCACGAGCGACGGGTTGGGTGACCGTGCGCCGAGTGCGTGCAGCTGCAGATGGGCGAGCTCGGTCAGCAGGGCGATGGTGTCGGGCTCCAGTGCGGCAAGTTGCGGGATGGTAGGACGCACCACCACATCAGATTTTTCACGACGCCGCTTGGGCACCTCGAACAACGCGCGTACCGGGGCCAACGTCACCACAAATGAGCCCGGCGAATGCTCCTGAAACGCCGTGATGACGTTGCGACGGCGCAGCGACGGAAAGAGAGCCGCGATCGTCTCGCGCACCGGACTCACGCCACCAACGCTGCGCAAACCGCGTCCGGTAATGATGAGCACCTCGGTGGCACCCTCAACCTGCTGCTGCCGCAGCCATTGGTCACAGCGCGCTTTGGCTTGCTCAGCGGTGGGCTGCTGTGCGCGAAGGTTCAGCGTGCGGCGCGCGCCGAACCGTACCTCGTCGAACGCCTGATGCAGTGGCACTGCGGATTTTTTATGCGTCACCATGAGCGTTCGGCGAAGGACAGAACATAGTTACCGGCGGCGTGGAGCTCCCAACGACGGCGCGGAGACGGTCGGTGTGATCGGTCGCGCCGGACTCAATGTACCGCGCTTGAGATCGCCGCCCAATGCTTCCTGGAGCGGCACCCCGTCAATCGGCTCCGTGGGGGCGATACGCAACGCGCGCGCGAGCGTGGCCGCGATGTCGACCGTACGAGCGGGCACGTCGTATCGACCGGTCACGAAGGCCGGTCCGAGAAATATGATCGGCACGCGCGCATCACTGTCGTGCGGCATGCCGTGCGCCGCGTTGGCGTAGGCCAGCCAATAGTGATTGGGCTCGAGCGTGATGGTGAGCACGGCGTCCATGTCGGCCGGAATGGAGTTGTACCAGCGACGAGCGTACTTGTCACCGCGCGCCGCGAGCGCCGGCAGTTCTGGTACGGCGTCGACCCGCATCACGCCGGGCAGTGAACGAAACTCCGTACGCAGCGCGCGGATGACTGAATCCACCGGCACGTTCTGTTGGCGCAGTCGCGCCGTATCGAGCACCACGAGCCCGGACTCAAACTGTAACGCGTCGCCTTCCACGTCCATTGTGGCCAGCGCGCTGCGGGCGCGGGCGAAACTGGGGCGCTGGTCTACGCGCCCGCGGGTGGAATCAGAACCGGCGAAGAACAGCTCGGGAAACGGCGTGACGCCGTGGTCGGCGCTGAGCGCAAAGAGAATGCGCGACGAATCGCGCAGGCGATACAAGGAGTCGATAAACTGCCCGAGATACTGGTCGACCCGCAGCACGTGATCGTGAATCTCACGGGAATCGGGACCGTACCGATGTCCCACGGCATCGGTGGTGGAGAGCGACAAGCCGATAAAATCGGTGCTGTTACCGCCGCCGAGATCCATTGCATCGATGCCGCGCAACGCGAGCGCCACGGTGAGCGAATCCATCACCGGGTATTCGGTGAGCGACGAGGCGCGCCGTGCACGCTCGGTGGGCAGCACGTGCGGGAAGACCAGATCGCGGCCGCCGTTCTCGCGTCGCACTGAATCGCGCTCGAGGTACGCCGACGCCGGCTTGAGCGTGGTCCACGAAGCACCGGCGAGCGCGCCCACGAAGTCGCGCCGATTGAACTCGTGCACCCAGGTGGGCAGCGTGTCGGCGTAATAGCGACTGGTGATGAAGCGCCCGTCGCTCGAATACCAGAAGGCGGATTGTTTGGCGCGTCCGAGTGGCAGAATGGCGCCGCGGTCCTTGCGCGACACCGACAGGGCTCGCGCCCACGGATCCTGCGCGCGCATCCAGTCGAAGAGTGACGAACCACGAAAGCGGTAGGGCGATGCGCCGCCGCCGCGTCCGCTGTCAACGAGCGCCGCTTGCGGATCCTGCACACCAGCTTCGTTACGCACGATGCCCGTGTTGCGCGGATGGCGGCCGGAACCGAGGGAAGCGTGGCCGGGGGCGGTTTCCGTGGTCGCGTGATCGTGCGATCCGTTGGTGAACAGCGCGCCCTGCTTGACGAAGCGTGCCAGACCACCGGTAAACTCGCCGCTCCAGCGCTCGAGATAGTCGGGCAGCAGCTGATCAACCGTGATCAGCACCACGAGCTGCGGACGCGCCGGTGCGGCTGTCGTGGGTGCAGGCTGTGCGAATGCGGCCGACGCCGAGAGCGCGAGCAGCGCCACTGAGCGCGACGCCGTCGAGAGCAGAGTGGAAGGATACATGAGTTGCAATTTACTCGCTGTGTCTGTCAGCGGCGCACCGAGCGCACAATGTGCTGCGACTGTGACGTAACCACCCGCCGCTGCGAAGCGGATGCGGAGCGGATGCGGAGCGGATGCGAAGCGGATGCGGAGCAATCACGCGCCGAACAATCAATGTGAGGTTTCGGTCGGCGGCTCCCATTCGAGCCTCGGACGCGCCGCCGGATCGGCGCATTCGAATAGGAACCACCCCGCCGACGAACGCTCTGCACATCGGGTGCGCGCGCCTGGTGCGCACACGCGAGCTTCCGCGAGGCGCAGGAAGCTGCGTCAATATGTGATAGTCAGGGGTGTTGCGCCAGCGCGATGTCGCAACAAGTGTGCGGTGCGCCAACGGCGCGCGCCACGCAAGGCACGCACAATCAGCTTTCCGTCAGCGCCGCTTCGAGTAACACGAGCGCCTCGCTGAGTTGTGCACGCGTCATGATCAGCGGCGGCACCAGCCGCAGCGTATGCTCGCCGGCACCCACCAGCAACAGGCCACGATCAAACGCACGCGCAACAATCGCGGCGGCCGGCTCATGCGTATCGAGGCCCCACATAAAGCCCATGCCGCGGATTGCGCGGATCTTTCCGGTGCGCTTCATGAGCGCCGTGAGCTCACCGTGCAACCAGCAACCGGTTTCACGCACATGCTCGAGCAGCACGGGATCGGCAAGCCGCTGCACCACATGTTCGGCCACCGCCGCCACGAGCGGACCACCACCAAACGTGGTGCCGTGATCACCCGGCTGCATCGCACCGGACACCGGCTCGTTCACGAGCACCGCACCAATCGGCAATCCATTCGCCATCGGCTTGGCGATCGTCACCATGTCGGGGACGATCCGCAGTCCCTCGTACGCAAACAGGTTGCCCGTCCGCCCCAGACCACACTGAATCTCATCGAGAATCAGCAGCACGTTCCGCTCCTTCGTGAGTTCGCGCAGCGCGTGCAGGAACTCCGGCTCAAGCACACGCACGCCGCCTTCGCCCTGAATCGGCTCCACGATCACTGCAGCGATCGTCTCCGGATCGAGCGTGGCGCGCAACTCGTCGAGGTCCCGCTCCACAATCTGCACGCCACCCATGAGCGGCAGAAACGGCTGCCGATAGCTCGACCGATCCGTCGCGGCCAGTGTGCCGGGCAATCGCCCGTGAAACGCCCCGCGCAGCGACACAATACCGAACTTGTGCTCGTGTCCCTGCGCCCGCGCCCACCGGCGCGCAAACTTGAACGACGCTTCGTTGGCTTCCGCGCCCGAGTTGCAGAAGAACACCTTGCTGGCAAACGAGTGCTGCACCAACCACTCCGCCAGCCGTTCGCCCGGCGCCGTACGGTACAGATTCGAGGTGTGTATGAGTCCGGTGGCGAGCACGTCCTGGATCACGCGCGCCACGCCCGCGTCACCATGCCCCAGCGACACGACGGCAATGCCGGCCACCATATCGAGATACGACTTGCCGGTGTCGTCGAACAGATGTACGCCCTCACCGCGCACGAACAGCGGCGATGGACGCTTGTAGGTACCAAGAATCGCGCTGGGTGCAGTGGACATGGCGGCAGGGCGCTCGGGAACGACAGTGGCGGAAGACATGACAGGACGTGAAGAGGTTGGAAACAATCGACGAGAGCACTCAGCCCGCGATGAGACTGGTGCCAGACTCGACGCGTGGCAGCCCCGCCAGATCACCGATGCGCACACATCGCACACCATGCTCCAACGCGTGCAAACCGGCTTCGAGTTTTGCCGCCATCCCACCAGCCGCAATGCCACTCGAAATGAGCGCGGCCGCTTCGTTTGGCGTGACCGTGTGAATGGGCGCGCTGTATTCATCGCGCACGGCCGGCACGTCGGCCATGAAGAACAGCTCATCGGCGCCGAGCGCAGCAGCAATCGCCGCCGCCGCGTCGTCACCGTTCACGTTCATGGCCTGCGCCCGGTGCACATCGTCGTGCGCCGACACGGGTGACAACACGGGCATGAAGCCGCGATCAAGCAGAGCGTGCAGCAATCGCACGTCCACACGAACCGGCGTGCCCGCGTAGCCGAAGGTCGCCGTATCAATAGGCGACGCGCGCAGGAAACCCGCGTCCTCACCACTCACGCCAACGGCGGGTACGCCTGCGGCGACAAACGCCGACACGAGCTGCTTGTTGGCGAGCCCGGAGAGTGCCATGCGCACCACCTCGAGGTCAGTCACGGTCGTCACACGCCGGCCCCCCACAAACTGCGGCGTATCACCGCGCTGCTGCTGCAGCCGCGAGATCTGATCGCCACCGCCATGCACAATCACCACACGCCCCTGACGCGCGCTCCACACATCGGCCAGCACAGCCGGCAACGCAAGATCGGCCTGCGTCCGACCGCCCAGCTTGACCACCAGCAACGGCGCCGTTACCGCGTGGGATGCAACGTCTGTCACCGAGGCAACCCGGCAGTTTCGTCGAGACCGAGCATGATGTTGGCGTTCTGCAGCGCCTGACCCGCCGCGCCTTTCACCAGATTGTCGATCGCCGCAAACAGCAACAGCGTGGGCGTGCGCACATGCTGTACACTCACCGCACTCACGCGCACCACGTTACGGTGCACGACATCGGCGAGCGCCGGCAAGTCCGCGCTCACTTCAACGAACGGCTCGTGCTCGTACGCGGCGCGCAGCACGCGCAGTGGATCGTGTAGCGGCGCGGTGAGCGGGACGGTGATCGTACTCAGAATACCGCGGTCCACCGGCAACAAATGCGGCGTGAACACGAGATCAACATCACCGCCGAGCCGGCGCAGACTGTCACTCATTTCCGGGAGATGACGATGCACGTTGCCCGCCGCGTACGCGCGAAAGTT
>JBBRDP010000147.1:0-8907 GCA_038203795.1 Gemmatimonadales bacterium | reverse complement strand
CTCGACCGAGGCACGGGTCCCCCCCAGGCGACTCGAGGTGCAAGGGGCAGTAGGTACTCTCGATCGAGCGACCGGCCTTCACCCTGTCCATTCAAGCTACGCGGCGGCAACTTCCCCGCGACTATTCAAATGGTACAGGGGCACGGCATCTTCCTCTCGCTTGAGCGACCCGCGTTCTCGCGGACCAGTCTCTGGCAGTACATAGCCAGTATCCGCAAAAAAAAGTGACGGCGTAGGGGATGGGCAAACCCGTCGCACTGCAGCCGCCAGAAGCACGCGGTCGCGCAATCCCGTTTTACGATAAACGATTTTTAAATGGTCGTCGACCGTGTGACGCGAGCGCCCGAGCAAGTGCGCAATCATTTTTCTAGACATACCAGCTGCGAGGAGCAGTAGAATACGATGTCGAACTTGGCTGCGCTGTACGATCCTAGCCAGAACGACACACGCACAATCAAACTCGGCGTTCGTCATACTCACGCTCCATATTCTCGGAGATCGTTACGACTGCTCTTTCCCGCGATGATGTCGCACCCGCCACGAAGAAGCTTGATTACACGAACGAGAAGTTCAAGCGCTTCTGTGGAACGGGTGCGTAATCCCCCCACGAATCGGGAAGAGAGATCAGTGGCTGGTTCTTATAGTGAAAGTGGCTTCCAGACGAATACGTCGCAAGTAGAAGTTCAATGCAAATTCGCGCTGAGGTTTTGCCTCTCTGGCGGCAGCATTCTCGTTCGGTGTCTATCGCACAGGACACACTGAACGGGCGAGAGTGTGTGACCCATATTGTACAGACCAACCCAAGCGCACCGGCGCTTGGTATAATGCAGGATCGCGCGCAAACTATTTGGCTCCCGCTCGGGCGCAACCACAGGCTTGGCAGCCTCTTCCCTTCTCTTATCGTCACTCGTATCGCGCTATTCGCTGATGTGCCAGTTTGCACGCACTGCAGTTTCCATTCTGTCGTAATCACCGAAACCTGCGCTTGTTCTGATTCGCGTGAATGTGACACGCGGGTGGACGAACAATGGCAATCGTGCAAACGGTATGACGTGATGTCACCCGGCGACGGCGCGCCGCCTCAAGCCGCTGATCACGCGTCGCCCACATCGCGTCGGACCGTCTGGCGAGCTGATGGGCGGGCGTGATGCAGACGAGCGTACCGTGCAGGCGCTCGGTGTTGTACTGGCTCAGAGATGCGGTGACGTACAGACGGGTCGCCTCGATGCGGGTTGAGGCCTCCGGGCGAATGGTGGTGGCGTTCAGCGTTTTCTTGAAGCGTTCGATTTCCCGATTGGACTGCGGAGAGTGCGGTGCCGGGCGCACATCCATCAGGCACGACACGCCAATGAAGTCGCGACAATCGCATGCTATGAACTGTGGCCCGTTATCCGAAATCATGCGCGGACGGGCGTCCGGAACGCATTCTTTGGCCCGTTACAGTATGGTCGTGACGTCGCACGTCGTCATGGATTCCCGCATCGCCCAGTGGACGAGATAGCGCGACCAGCCATCGAGAATCGTGCAGAATATAGTACAACGTGCCAGCGATATTCACGTAGGTGAAATCGATGTACCAGTGCGCCTGCATCGGTTGCGCAATGCTCGTCCCCTTCTTGGGCGGCGTGCGCGTCGAATGAGCCAATCGGTCGACCGTCTTCAGAATGCGATACACCGACTTGGGACTCACAGCCACTTGTCCTGCGCGCACTTCGCCCGCGCGCACTTCGCCCGCGCGCAGTCAGCTCGTGCGCACTCCGCCCGCGCGCACTCCGCCCGCGCGAAGCCGAGTCGGTGCAGCGTCGGCTGGAAAGGCAACGCCGTGCGCAAGTGCCGCTCCGTCACGCAGCCCACGACTTCGTCACGCTGATCGGGCGGCACTGAGCGGCCAGTCGTCGTACCCAACATTCATGTGGAAATACTCATCCGACACGTCTGCACTGAGGCGGTCCTTCTTGGCGACGACCGCTTCCAGCGCCGCGATGCGCGCCCGGTCTGCGCTCGCCGCCTGCGAGGTGCTGCGGGCTGCGTGACCATCCTGCAGCGCGGCTGTCAGATGCTCCAATGCTTGCTTCTGCCACAGATGGAACAGACTGGACGAGAGCTGATACTCGTCACTCAGATCAGACACCGTGATCTTGTCGGCGAGATGGCGACGCAAGGTCGTGGCGTTCTGGTCGGGCGTGAAGTCGTGTCGCGAGCGCTGCATGGCATCGTTCGAGGAACACATGACAACCTCCGTTGCTCCAGCGAGTGGAGCGGGTTAAAGTCACATCTTACAGTAACTAAAGCAGTCGAGCCGCACCCTCACCCCTTGCAAGTCGGTTGCAGCGTCGACGCGTGGTTCGCATGTTGTGCCCTCGTCGCCGTTCATCTCAACAGGCACTGGAATGACTCGATCCGGACCGATTGCCGTTGCCCTGATGCTCGTGAGTTCGCTCGCGAGCTCGCAGTCACGCCCGGGCTTCACCTCCCACTTTGGTGAACCGATCGCGCTGGTGACGTCGGCTGAACTATCACAACCGCTCGCTTACGAAGCGCTAAAAGATGGCTCGGTCGTGGCGATCGAGTTTCAGTCGACATCCGTCTTACGAATCGCGTCAACTGGTCGCCTCATCTGAAAGGTTGGCCGTGCCGGGAATGGACCGGGCGAGTTCCGCGTCCCGTATCGGCTCACCGTGCTCGCCGACGAAACGATCCTCGTGTTCGATATTGCCACGGGTTTGACGACGCGGATTTCGGCGGACGGGAAAGTGCTCGGGTCGATGAAGTCGGCCATGCAGTTATCCATGAATAGTGTACTGTCGATGCCCAACGGTGACATCCTGATTGCGGGCGTGACGGAAGATCCGCGAGGACGTGATCAAGCGTTGCACGTGTTCGGCCCAACCATGAAGCACAAGCGATCGTTCGGACAGCTTCCTGAGGTAAGCGAACCGCGGTTGAAACGCGTGGTCGGCCCGGGAACGCTTGGCATACACGCACGTGACGGGTTCTTTCACAAGCAAAATGATGCTCTTTGACGGACAAGGTACGCTCATCGACACGATCGATCAGCCGCCCGCATGGAACGCGATTGCGACCTACGATGCGCAGCGCCGTCAGCTCTGGGTGTACGGTGAGCGCGACGATGAAGCGACCCTCTTTCGCATCCCGATTCGCTGAGGTCCGGCTACGACCGCCGCTTGCGTACCCGCCACGCCACCAGCGCCACCACCACAATCGCCACCGCCACGCCCGCCGCCACACGCTGACTGTTGCCCACCGCCGCCAGCAGCGCCTCGGCGTTCGAGCCGAGCGAGAATGCGAGCCAGGTCACCAGCCCATACCACACAGCCGACGCGAGACTCATCGCGATCATCGCGCGCACAATGCCCACCTGCAGTGCGCCGGCCAGCGGCGGTACGACCGCTCGCACCGCGGGAATGAATCGACTGACGGCCAGTGCCCAGATGCCGTACTTCCGATACGCGGCTTCCACGCGCGCGGCACCTTCGCGACCGCCCAAAATCGGCAGCTTGCGTTGCAACCACCCAGCGCCAAGACGGCGACCGAGTATAAACATGAGCAGCGCACCACCGAGATTCCCGATCATGGTGGCGACCCACGCACCCAGCGCCGAACCATCACCGCGTGCGGCGACAAACGCACCGAGCGCGATCGCGGTGTCCGCCGGCAGCGGCGGAAAGACATTCTCGGCAAACGCCGCGACCGCGATCACGAGATAGAGCAGCGCCGCCGGCAGTGCACCGAGCCAGTCGAGCAGCTCGATCACGCGCGCCGATCCAGCGCACGTACGCGCATGGGTTTACGAGGCGGAACGAACGAGCGTGGCCACGGCCATCACTCCGAGTCCCTCGTCGCGGCCAATCCAACCCATGCCTTCGTTGGTCTTTCCTTTCACAAACACGTCGCCCACATCCACGTGAAGAGTCTCGGCCAGTCGCGTGCGCATGGCGTCACGGTGCGGACCGATCTTGGGTCGTTCGGCAATCACGGTGACATCCACGTTGACAACGCGCCACCCGGCACCGTGTACGCGCGATACGGCCGCGGCCAACATCACAATGGAGTCGGCGTTTTTGTTCGCGGGATCGGTGTCGGGAAAGAGCGTGCCGATATCACCAAGCGCCGCCGCGCCGAGAATCGCGTCGGTGATGGCATGACAGATCGCGTCACCATCACTGTGACCGGCGCAATGCCGAGCGTCGGGAACGTCAATCCCGCCCAGACGCATCGGTCCGCCCGGTGCGAACCGATGCGAGTCGTAGCCGATGCCCACGCGCATCACGCCGCCGCGCTCCCCGCCAGTACCGCCGCTTCCTGGCCCGGCAGAATCGTGTAATCCTGACGCCGACGCGCCGGTGTGAAGCCGGCATCCACGATCAAGTGTTCGATCTCTTCGGTCGTGGTACGATGCGTGGTGTTCGCCGCCGAGACTACATTCTCTTCGATCATGAGCGAACCGAAATCGTTGCAGCCAAAACGCAGCGCCATCTGCCCGATCTTCATGCCCATCGTCACCCAGCTCGACTGCAGGTTGGGCACGTTGTCGAGCACGATGCGCGAGATGGCCACCGTCCGCAGATACTCCTGCGAGTCGGTACGCGGCATGTGCGACATCGTGGGCGTGTTTTCCGGCTGCAGCGGCCAGCAAATGAACGCGGTAAATCCACCGGTACGCGCCTGCACGTCCCGCACGCGCTGCAGGTGTTCAATGCGCTCCGCCAGCGTTTCACCAATGCCATACATCATGGTCACCGATGTCTTCATGCCAGCCGCGTGCGCCAGCTCCATGATCTCCAGCCAGCGGTCAGCACCGGCCTTCTTGGGCGCCACCTGATCGCGCACGCGCTGCACCAGAATCTCACCGCCGCCGCCGGGGATGGAATCGAGTCCGGCCTGCTGCAGTTCACGAATCACGTCGCTCGCATCCATGCGAAAGCGCGTGCCGAAAAAGTCCACTTCACTCGGCGAGAAGCCGTGAATATGAATGGGGTGATACGTCTTGATGTACCGCAGCAGGTCGAGATACCACTCAAACGGGATATACGGATTGTGTCCGCCCTGAATGAGAATCTGCTGACCACCCAGCGCTTTGACTTCTTCGATCTTCTCGCCGATTTGCTCGAACGACAGTGTGTAGCCTTCGCTGTGTTTGGGTCGGCGGTAAAACGCGCAAAAGCCGCAGTCGGCCACACACACGTTGGTGTAGTTGATGTTGCGGTCAACGATGTACGTGACCACACCGTTCGGGTGCAGCGCTTCGCGCTGGCGGTCGGCTTCGAGGCCGAGCTCAAGCAGCGGGGCATTGGTATAAAAATCGAGCAAATCGCGCATGCAAATACTCCGGTGACTGCGTTCAGGCAGCTGGGAGAAAGGACAACGAACCGTTGGGCACACGCCCGGCAGCTACCAGTCGACGAAAGAACTCGGTCAAGCCAGCCAGATGCGGATAGGACAGCCGATAGTCCAATCCTGAAAGATAGTTGAGACAGCGCTCGCGGCCGACCCCGCTGGCGACGGCCGCCTGATCGGCCAACTCGCCAAGATGCTCCAGCCCCCAGTCCCGCGAGGCAAGCAGCGACGCGTGCGCCGCCATGCTACCGTGCACCGGCGTTGCGCGCTGCGCCACCCACACGGCAAACACAAACGGCAGCCCCGTCCACTGCTTCCACACCTCGCCGAGATCATACCGATACGGGTAGAGCGCCGGCCACGGACTGTCGGCTTCTGCCGCTTCGTGCAGTCGGAGTGCGGCGTCGCCAATGACCAGCCGCGCATCGTGTGCTTCGCCGGCGAACCGCGCAATATCAACCATCTCGGCGTCGCCCGGCACAAACTCGGGGCGCGCCCGCCACACGTGCGTGAACAGCAGCTCGAGCAGATTCACGCTGGTGAGGCTCGAACGACTCACCAGTACGCGCGCCCCGCCGAGCTCCGGCGCCGGCCGGCGACTGAACAGCATCACGCTTTGCACCGGCCCGTCGCATGAGATCGCGAGCTCCGGTAGCAACAAATAGCGCTGTGCATCGCGCGCGTATTCCACCGTCGACACCACGCTCAGGTCGAGATTGCCGGTTGCCATGCGCCCGTTCAGAGCCGTGGGCACTCCGTCAATCAGTGTGCCATCGAGCGCGACGAGACCACGATCGATGGCCCCGTAAACAGGATAGCAGTTGATGTAGGGAATGCGCCCGATGCGAAGCACGGTTTCTCCTGTCAGGTTGCCGCAAGCTGTTCCGCTTCTTCAACAGCGCCATCATCGGCGGCGTCAAACACGCGCAACACGTGGTAGAACGAATCACGCTCCGCCGGCACTTTGCCGGCACCGCGAATGAGCGACAGCAGCGCGGGCAACGTCATGCCCTGCGGGGTGGTGGCGCCAACGGCGTGATAGATCTTTTCGCGCACCACCGTGCCTTCGATGTCGTTCACACCAAAGTGCAGCGCCGTTTGCGTGACAAACGGGGTGACCATGATCCAGTGCGACTTGATGTGCTCGATGTTGTCGAGGTACAACCGTCCCACCGCGAGATTGCGCAGATCGTCGAAGCCGGTGGACGACGTGCCCTTGCGACCCAACCTTTCACCGAGTTCGTTGTCGTCGGGATGATAGGCGAGCGGAATGTAGGCCAGGAATCCACCGGTTTCGTCCTGTAGATCGCGCAGCATTTTGAGGTGTGCCATGCGATCGTCAATCGTTTCCACATGCCCGTACAACATCGTGCAGTTGGTGCGAATGCCGAGCGTGTGCGCGGTGCGATGCACGCCAATGTAATCGGCGCCACCGAGCTTCTTGTCGGCGATTTCGTCGCGCACGGCCTCGCTGAACGTTTCGGCGCCACCGCCGGGCATGGTATCAAGCCCGGCGTCGCGCAGCGCGATGAGCACATCGGCCCACGACATCTTCTCGATGCGCGCGATGTGCGCGATCTCCACGGCCGTGAGCGCCTTGATATGCACGTGCGGCAGCCTCGCCTTGAGTGCGCGGAACATGGTGGTGTAGTACTCGAGACCGGCCTGCATATCGAGCCCGCCCACAATATGAAACTCGCGCGTGATGCCATTGGCCGCCTGCTCCGCCTCGGCCATCACCTGCTCAATCGAATACCGATACGCGCCTGCTTCCTTGGGCAATCGGGCGTACCCGCAAAACACGCACGTCTTGCGCAGTACGCAGATGTTGGTGGGATTGATGTGCTGATTGGCCGCGAACGTGACCTGGTCGCCATGACGCGCGCGATTGGCCGCGTCGGCCATGCTCCCAACGCCGAGGAGATCCGGGGACCGGAAGAGCGTCACGCCATCGGCTTCGGTGAGGCGCTCACCACGGCGCAGCTTCTCGCCGATCGGGCGGAGCGCCGGATCACGTAGCCGTGAAAGATCGAAGTCGACAGCCTGCGGCATGGGACACTCCAGTAGATCGGCGAAGCCAGCGGCTCACCCCAAGGACCCGCGCGATCAGTCGTGCCAGCGCCTGAGGGCGAGCGTTGTATTGTGCCCGCCGAATCCGGAACTGTTGCTGATCGCAATGTCCAGCTCCCGACGCGTGGGCGTATTAGGAGAATAGTTGAGATCGCACTCTGGATCCCGCGTTTCGAAATTGATGGTGGGCGGAACCACCTGATCACGCAGCGCCAGCGCACAGGCGATCATTTCCACCGCCGCCGTGGCGCCCAGCATATGCCCGTGACAGGACTTGGTGGAACTCACGGTGAGACGGTCGGCGTGCTCACCAAAGACGGCCCGAATCGCCCGCGATTCGTTGGGATCATTGAGCGGGGTGCTGGTGCCGTGTGCGTTCACGTACTGCACATCGGCGGGCGAAATGCCACCATCTTCGATGGCGCGGCGCATGGCGCGCTGCAGCCCTTCGTGGTCTTCACGCTGGCCGGTGAGGTGGTAGGCGTCGCCCGTGGCACCGTAGCCAATGATCTCGCCGTAAATGCGCGCCCCGCGTCGACGGGCGTGTTCCAGCTCTTCCAGTACAAGCACCCCGGCCCCTTCGCCGAGCACAAAGCCATCGCGTCCGGCATCGAATGGCCGCGAGGCCCGGGCCGGATCATCGTTGCGCGTGGACAAGGCCGTCATATTGGCAAACCCACCGATGGCCATCGGCGACACCGCCGCCTCTGCACCACCGGCAATGATCACGTCGGCATCGCCGTACTGAATGGTGCGAAACGCGGTGCCGATGGCATGACCGCCCGTGGCACAGGCCGACACCGTGGCAAAGTTGGGCCCACGTGCATTGAAGCGCATGGACACGACACCGGCCGCAATGTCGGAGATGAACATGGGCACGAAGAATGCCGAAATCTTGCTCGGCCCACGGTCGCGCAGCATATCGTGCTGCTGCTCGAATGTTTGAATCCCACCAATGCCGGAGCCAATGATGACACCGGTTTGGTTGGGATCGTATCCGCCGTGCTCAAAACCGGCGTCGCGCATGGCCTCAACCGACGCCGCCATCGCGTACTGGGTGTAGGGGTCCGCTCGGCGCACCTCTTTTCGGTCCATCGTGAGGAGCGGGTCGAACCCCTTGACCTCACACGCAAAGCGGACCGAATACGCCGACGCATCGAAATGCGTGATGTTCGCGGCTCCCGATACCCCGTCGAGCAAAGCCTGCCAGGTCGTCGCCACGTCGTTACCGACCGGCGTGACGGCTCCAAGTCCCGTGACGACGACCCGACGGCGCATCAACCAGCGACCTTCGCCTCGAGATAGGCGATGGCGTCACCGACCGTGCGGAGCTTCTCAGCATCCTCATCGGGAATGTCGATGTTGAACTCTTTCTCGAACTCCATCACCAGTTCGACGATGTCGAGCGAATCCGCACCCAGATCTTCGATGAAGCTCGCTTCGGGGGTGAGCTTCTCGAGCTCAACGCCGAGTTCCTTC
>JBBRDP010000146.1:0-8915 GCA_038203795.1 Gemmatimonadales bacterium | reverse complement strand
TGGCAGCGAAAGCCCATGTGGTACAATCGGCTCGTCTGAGCCCGCAAGTTGACTTCGATGTCGCGCAGGGATTCCCGAGAGGTCAGTTGCGCGAAGGCCATCGCGAGGAACTGATCCAGGCACGAGAAATCCTGCACCTTGTACTCGCCACGATGGGCGGCGACGCAACGGCGAAACGTGCTCAGTGGCAGATGCGCCATCAGTTGAGCGAAGACGAGCTAGCCCTGGTGCCTGACGGTCCCGCGCGCATCCGCGCAAAAGACCGAAAGTGAACGCCTCGCCATTCAAATCGAGACCAGACAAAACGACCCCGTTCCCCAAGCAAATCAACAACTTACACCGTTCCGACGTGAGAACGTTGGGACACTACTGATATTTTCTGTATATACTCATCGGAGGGAAGAGTGTCCGTCAATATCAAGAACGAGCGGGTCGAGCTGCTCTTGGATGAGGTGACCGCGCTTACCGGCGAGTCCAAGACCGAGGCCGTTCGCCGAGCCCTCGAGGAGCGGCGTGATCGCCTGGCGCGTGGGCGCACGGACCTCCATCCGGCCGATCGCCTGCGCCGTCTTCTCGAGCGCGAAATCTGGCCCACGATCCCCGCCAATGTACGGGGTACGCGCCTGTCGAAAGTCGATGAAGAACAAATCCTCGGGTACGGACCACACGGCGCATGATGCTCGACAGCTCGGCGCTGGTCGCCATTGTACTGCAGGAACCACAGGCAGACAGGCTGCTCGATCGCATGCGTTCGGCAGCTACACTGAGCATCGGTGCGGCCACCCTGCTCGAAAGCGGCATGGTGCTGTCGGCTCGACTGCAAACGGACGCGCGCGGGCTGTTGGCTCGCCTGCTGCAAGAGAGTGGAATTGCAGTGGTGAGCGTGACGGAAACGCACGTCGGCGTTGCCATGGACGCCTGGATGCGTTTCGGCAAAGGACGTCACCGTGCGGCGCTCAACTTCGGCGACTGGCTCTCGTACGCAATGGCAGTGGTGGCCGACGAGCCGCTGCTCTGTGTCGGCGATGATTTCCCGTTGACGGATTGTGCGTTGGCTTGAGGTTCGTGCATCGGGACCGTTCGATGCCAGAGAGCGTACAAGGGGCATCGTCCCCTCTCTCGCACCCGGTGGCCTGCTCTTCGTACATGCGTCGTGGTTGGCCCGCGAGAATGCCCTAACGTGACACGACCTTGAATCGATCGCATGTTCTTTCAAAAGCGCTGTTCGCCGCGCTCGTTTCCGCGATGGTTGTGGGATGCACCGAGAAAAAACCCGCGCCGCCTCCTGATAAAGTGAGCGAAATCGCCGCGGTGTTTGAAACCGAAGAGCCCTACAGCGCGCGACTGCTCGACACCACATCGCTGCATGCGTTTATCGAACGCCACCCGGACTTTCGCGCTGACTCCACGCGGCTCGCCGATTTTTACACTCGGCGTAATATGCAGTTTGCCTGGTTTGTGCGCGATTCGCTCACCGAAAATGCGATGGCGTTCATCGCACTCGGCGATTTGTCGGCATACGCTGACAGTACCGAACTCACGGCCTGTGACAGCTGTGCCGCCGATATTGAGCTGCGACTGACGGCGGAGTTCTTCCGCTTCGCCGAACGAAACTACAACGGCAACTTTAGCGGCAACACGCGCGATCTCAACTGGTTCATTCCGCGCGCCAAGAAAGACATCGCCACGTTCATGGATTCCCTCGCGGTTGGGGAAATGGACCTGGCCGCGTACGAACCGCTGCATCCGCAGTACCGGCTCTTGCGCGCGGCCCTGCGAAAGCTGCGTCCACTCGCCCTGCTCCCATGGGAAGAGCTCGCGTTACCAGCGCGTGTACGCAGCATCAAGCCCGGTGATACCGCGAGTGTGGTCGCTGCCATCCGCGAGCGCCTGCGATTGCTCGGCGACGTGACGGATTCGGATACGTCGTCGGTGTACGACAGCGTGATGGTGCGAGCGGTGCAAGCGGTGCAAGCACGCCATGGTCTCGATTCGGACGGTGTGATGGGTGCCGGCTTCTTTCGTGCACTCAACGTGACGCCAGCGGCGCGCATGCGCACGGTACTCGTGAACATGGAACGATTGCGCTGGGTACCGGAACAACAGCCGCCCAACGCGCTCGTGGTCAACATTCCCGATTACCGGCTCACCGTGTTCGAGGACGACCGCGAAGTCATGGACATGCGCGTGGTCACCGGTGCGGAGGCCACCGGCACGGTGATTTTTTCGTCTGTTCTGAAGACGGTGGTGATGAGCCCCACGTGGACCGTGCCACAGAGCATTACACGGAACGAGATCCTGCCGGCCGTTGCGCGTGATCCCGCCTATTTGCGCAAGCACAACATGGAGATCATTGGCGGCACGAAAGCCCTGCCGGTGGTGCGACAAATGCCGGGTCCCAACAACGCGCTCGGCCGTGTGAAATTCTTGTTTCCGAACAACTATCTCATCTACATGCACGACACGCCGGCGCAGGCCAACTTTGCCCGTGATCAACGGGCGTTCAGTCACGGCTGTATCCGACTCGCTGAACCACGCAAACTCGCCGAGTATTTGCTGCGCGATGATCCGGAATGGCCGTCCACGCGCATTCGTGACGTCATGTTGAGCGGCAAGGAAACCGCCGTTGAGCTCACCGATACGCGTCCCGTCTTAATCCAGTATTTCACCTTATGGGTGGACCGCGCGGGGCAGCTGCACTTTCGCGACGACGTGTACGGCCACGACGAGCGACTGGCCGCCGAACTGTTTCGCTGAGCGGCGTGGGCACACGTGGGTCACCCGCTCGTCCCGGTCATGTCGCTGCAGTAAGTTTATCAAATGGCCCCATCCTCGACCTCCCCGCGAGTTTCGCTCGAAGATCTCTACGGCGAAGAAACCGCGAGTTGGATGCGACTCACGCCGCAACAGCGCTGGGCCGAGACCATTCGACTGGCGGCGTGGTTCCACGCGCTCGGAGGCACCAGTGATCCCGATCCAGATCCTTCGAGTCCTTTCTACGATCCAGCAGTTCGAAGTTCCCGCCCTGTTGATGGGGGGTCAGGCCTGCGTGTTATACGGCGCGGCCGAGTATAGCCGGGATCTCGACCTTGCGGTACTCGCAACCGATGACGCGCTACCTCGCTTGCGCGACGCGATGACGGCCCTTCGAGCGACAATCATTGCCGTACCGCAGTTTGACGCACAGTATCTCAGACGTGGACACGCAGTGCATTTCAGCGTTCCGGAGAACAGCGCCGGATCGACTGGCTCGCCCCTCCGCGTGGACGTCATGAGCCAGATGCGCGGCGTCGCACCGTTCCGCGAGCTTTGGGAACGCCGTACCACCGTCGTGTTGCCAGATGCCACGCAGGTAGCTGAAGTGCTCGTCGAAGTGATGGCGCTCGAAGATCTGGTGGCGGCGAAGAAGACGCAGCGCGACAAAGACTGGCCGATGCTCCGACGTCTTGTTGATGCGTCGTACAGCAGTGATCGCGACTATGATGTCAACGACGCACAGGCGTTGTTCTGGCTATCGGAGCTACGATCGGTGGAGTTTCTCCGAGAGGCCGTAGAACGGTTTCCAGCACACGCCGCACGATCCACGCGTCCCGCTGTGATCGCCCTTCTGTCTGGAGGCGACGTGGATGAGGCACTCGCTGCCGAGCAAGCGCTGGAAATGGCCGCCGATCGCGCCTACTGGCAGCCGCTGCGCCGTGAGCTGGAACAACTGCGTCACGCTGCCCGCCATCTCGAGCCGTAGTGCAGCGGCGCCGACGCTCACGGAACGTCTCTATGCCCGTGCTGCTTCGTCAGCAGACTCGCATCGCTTCGCGTCCTCCTTCCGCATCCCGGCTCCATGAAACTGCACTCGCTCGTCTCTGTCTGCGCTTCCGTCGTGTGCACCCTGTTGCTGCAGCCGATCGTGAGCACGGCAGGAAGTCAGTCGCTCGACAGCCTCGTGCGCGCCGAACTTGAAACGGCGCGGTTTTCCGGCGTCGTACTGCTCGCCGACAAGGGCGTGCCTATTGCCTCGGTAGCGGTGGGCCAAGCGTCTGATGCTACGGGTATGACGATAGACACGCGCTTCCGTCTCGCGTCAATCACCAAGGCGTTCACCGCCGTGCTGGTGATGCAGCTGGTAGAACAGCAGCGTCTGCGCGTCACGTCAACCGTCGCTGCGCTGTTGCCCGATCTCAGAATCGAGCGAGCCGCATCGATCACGGTGGAAGATCTACTGCTGCACCGTTCCGGGCTGCCCAACGAGCCGGATTCCGTGTATGACTCACCGCGCGATGCGCGAACGGTCATCACGCAAACCGTGGCTACGGAGCCCTTTCAGAAGTACGGCGCGTTCAGTTATTCCAACCTCGACTATCTCGTGTTAGCGCTGATCATTGAATCGCTCACGGGCAAGTCATTCGACACGGTGCTGCAGGAGCGAATCCTCGCACCGGTTGGCATGACGCATTCCGGAATAGCCAACGTGCGCACGCCGAATCTCGCGCGCGGATACGTCACCGATTCCGCGGGCAATCTGCAGTCGGAGCCCGCGCTGCAGATCGAGAACTTTGGCGCCGCCGGTGCGATGTACGGCACCGCCAGCGATTTGCTGAAGTTCGACCAGGCCCTGTATACCACGCGGCTGCTACAGCCGGCGTCGATCGACTCGATGTACGTGTCGCATCCGGAGCTCGGATACGTGGCCTACGGCAGCTGGGTCTACGAGTACTATTTCCTGCCGAGCAAGCCAAAAGTTGTCGAGCGGCGTGGTGGCATTTTGGGATTCAACCACGCGTTCATTCGGATGCCGGGTATCAACCGAACGTTGATCATGCTCAGCAACAACAATCGCTTTAATCCGGATACGTTCGGCCAGCTCGACAGCCTGAAGGACAAGTTGATCAAGGCGTTGGTGGAGTACGCCGCGTCTACCGCACCCGAATAATCACAAGATCCGCAGTCGGCGTGGCACGAGGACCGTCTTTTAGAATAGACGCGTGACTGTTGGTCTGGAACTCGGCACTCAGCCGGTACTCGCCCGCCGGCACGCCGGGACACTCGCCCTCGGCGACACCGTTGTAGCCGCGACGCTGAGGAACACGTTCGAGTACGCAGAACGATGTGGCGTTCACGTCGGGCAAACCGCGACCGCGGTCGAGCCGCTGCAGATATCCGTGCACATGTCCCTGCACATAGCCGTCGATTACCACCTGCGGCTCCGAACCGAGTGTAGTACCGGCGTTTGGCGTGCGCAGCGCGGGCTGATTGTCGAAGTTTTCGTAGCGCACACGAATCGTGACCGGTTGGTTGGCGACCACACGACCGGTTGTTGACGGCGATTCAATGCGCAACGATGGCGTAATGCGCGGCTGTGCACCCATCGGCGTGTTGATCACGCGCCCCACCCACGCAACCAATGACGCCATGATACCGCGATCCTGCTGGGCAGGCGCGTGGTTGGCGTGCGCAACCGGTGACGTGAGCGCGTCATCACTGCACGCTCCGGTGAACGCCGCGAGTACGAGTGCCACGGAAGACGATAACAAACGAGCGGGAGTGCGCGGGAACATGGTGATCCTCTTGGACGCGTAAATGATCTGGCCGGAGCAGCCCGATGCAACGCGTCCAAGAAGCGCGGTCGCGAACACCCCGGTGATTCGCGCTGCGGTTGGGGCGCTCACAGCGTGACGGTACGCACCACAAGGAACCGCGGATTGAAAAACTCACGCGCACGCCGAGTGTATTTGCATACCTCACCCCCTTCTCCGGAGCGCGCACGACGATTGTTTTGTTGGTACGTCGCACCATGCCGTTCCCCAAACCACACGCTCGCATATGGACGCTAACAAGCTCCTGCAACAGTTCCTCGGTCCGTCAGCCGGCAATGCCCTGCCCCAGACTGGCGGCGCGGCCAAGAACCCACTCGGCCAAATGAGCCTCGGCAGCTTCGGCGGTGGCGCCGTGGTGGGCGGCCTGCTGGGCATGATGCTCGGCGGCAAGAAAGCGAAAAAGATGTCAAAGGGTGTGCTTGGCTACGGCGGCGCCGCGGCGGCGGGCGCACTTGCGTATAGGGCCTATACGAACTGGCAACAGGGCAAAGCGGCCGCCACGGCGCCGGTAGCGAGTCCCGCAGAGTTCGCGCAGGTGGAGCGCAGCTTTGTCCCCGATGCGAATCCGGCCGCGAATGGGCTGCCGTTTCCGTTGGCATTGGTCCAGGCCATGATCGGCGCCGCCAAAGCCGACGGTCATATTGATGCGGTAGAGCAGCGCGCGCTGTTTGAAAAAGTCGAAGCGATGGGGCTCGACGCCGAGAGCAAGGCGTTTGTGTTTGAGGCGATCAATCGCCCCACGGACATCGCTGTGATTGCCGCGTCAGCGAGCGGTATCGAGCAGGCCACCGAGCTCTATCTCGTGTCCCGCATGGCGATTGATGTCGATGAGCCAAGCGAGCGCGCGTATTTACAGGCGCTGAGCCATCGATTGAACCTGCCCGCCGAGCTCGTAGCACACCTCGACCGCCAGGTTGAGGGTGCCGCCTAGCGCCCCCATTTCCCTCGCCCCTCTCCGTAAACCGTCTACGGTTCACCCCCACCCGTCAACTAAAAGTGTGATGCCGACGGCGCGCTCGGGCGGTTGAAGCAGTCCCTTACCAGCCGTAAACCGTGCACGGTGAACCGTGAACCGTGAACCGTCCCCCCGCTACGTCACCCGACGTATCGCCGCCAACCACAACGAATCGCATGTTGCAGCAGAGACGCCCCCTTCTCCCCTGCCTCGAGCTCCCATGCGAACACTTCTGCTGCTGTTGTTGTGTGCACCACCACTCGCCGCACAAATCACCTCCCCTGAAAGCACCCAAGCGCCGCGCACCGCGTGGGTAGATCTCGGGCCGAGCTACGTGACGCGACCCTATGGGTTCGGTGCCAACGCCGGGCTGAGCGCGCGTCGCGGGAATCGCTCGTTCAGGCTCGGATACAACGGCGCGTCGAACCTTTACTCGACCCAGACCTCCAGTGCCGTGAGCATCACGGTCGGTGTGCATCGCACAGCCGGTCCCCTGCACCTCGAACTGTTCGCCGGCCCGGCGTTGGTGTTCGGCGATGACAACCTGACCGACGAGGGTATGTCGGCCGGAGAGAGATCATACCAAACAGTCGGCCTGCTCACACACGCATCCGCACTGTTCGGCATCGGTTCGCGTGTACGACTCGGCGTGGGCACGTGGGCCAACGTGAACAGTGAGAATCGCACGGTTGCCGTCGGTCCTCGTCTGCAGATTCGTTTCTACTAATAAAGAAGGGATGCGCATCGCGACGTGCACTGCGTGCGTACATCCATAGATCGCGTCACAGTCCTGCTCGCCTGACCAATGATGCAGCTCGCGGGTATCACGCTACCGGTGCGGCCACGTCGGCCACACCATCCATTCCAGGAGATATTCTATGTCCATTGCCCGCATCACCGAAATCAGCTCCACGTCGACCAAGAGCTTTGAAGACGCCGTTCAGCAGGGAATCGCGCGCGCGAGCCAGACGCTGCGCAACGTGAAGAGCGCGTGGGTCAAGGAACAGACCGTGCGTGTCGAGAACGGCCTGCCGTCGGAGTATCAGGTGAACCTGATGGTCACGTTCGTACTCGACGAATAACGCGCCACAACGCGGCCGTGGACCATGGCGGCGCACACGCGGCACAGCATGCTGGCCTCTACGTCATCCGACGTATCGTTGCCCAACGGCCCGACTCGTAGGTTGCGGCAGATACGACGATGTGTTCCCCTGCCCGGAGGATCGGTTGCGAGCAATCCTGCTGCTGTTGTTGTGGGCGCCACCACTGGCCGCACAAGTGCCCGCCCTTGAACGCGCCCCCCAAACGCGAGCGCCTCGCACCGCGTGGGCAGATGTTGGCCTGAGCTATATGACACTACCCTATGGGCTCGGTGCGAACGCAGGGCTGAGCACGCGTCGGGGGAATGTCTCCTTCAGGCTCGGACTTAACGGAGCTTCGAACCTCTACTCTACCGAGACCTCCAGTGCTGTGAGCCTGAGCGTCGGTGTGCATCGCACCGCCGGTCCCCTGCACCTCGAAATCTTCGCTGGCCCGGCATGGGTATGGGGCGAGGACGACATCGGCGGCGGCGAATCCACTTTCGAACAGGAATCGTACCAAACCGTTGGTTTGCTCACACACGCATCCGCACTGTTCGGCATTGGTTCTCGTGTACGACTCGGCGTAGGCAGCTGGGCGAACGCAAACAGTCGGCGCAGCACGATCGGTGTCGGTCCCCGCTTGCAGTTTCGATTGCACTGACGCTGCAGTAGCTTCGCAGCTGTGTTCAGCACCTGCTTCTTCTGCGCCGCCAGGCTTCCGCGTAACGATGTTATAGAAGCCACACCGATTGGCCGCCGACTCGCGTTCAACGAGCGCACCGGTCGGTTGTGGGTGGTGTGCCGCGCGTGCGACCGGTGGAACCTCGTGCCCATGCACGAACGGTGGGAGGGCGTGGAAAGCTGCGAGCGGCTGTTCCGCGCGTCGCGTACGCGCGTGGCTACGGGCGAGATTTCGCTGGCACGGGCAGCCGGCGGGATTGATCTCATTCGCGTCGGTGCACCACTGCGCCCGGAGTTCGCCGCCTGGCGCTATGGCGATCAGTTCGGTCGGCGACGTCGGCGGCAGATCGCGATAGCCGCCGTCGCGGTGCCAGCGACAGCGGCCGCCTTTGCAGCCGGTGCGAGTGTGCTCGGCGTTGGCATCCTTACGAGTGCCGTTCTGGGCATGGTCAAGAAGTTTCTAATCTGAAGTTCCTGCGCGGAATTGGCTTCGGCAGCGTACCTAAGTGCCATTCGTCATAGACGTTACGAAGACGGGGCGGGCCAGTTTGGGTTCCATTTGTAGTCACTAAAAGTGCTTGACAGTACGCGGTGTATCGGTTATAT
>JBBRDP010000145.1:0-8929 GCA_038203795.1 Gemmatimonadales bacterium | reverse complement strand
TCCGGAACCGATCGCAGCGCTGGCGACCGCGAGGTCTGCGGCTGCACGACCGAGGCCGAATCAGGCCCCACGCTGACGTCGCCAACGGTGGTGAGCAGCTTCGCTTCGACCACGCCCCAGCGCGGTGTCGCCGCGCGGTTGCGCACAACAAGCGTGGGCGACCACGCATCGCGAGCAACCAGACGTGCTGTTGCCGCATCCCTGTCCAGAAGCGTGTCAAGACTCGCGGCACGCAGCCCCGCTGCCTGCGCGCGCACTGACGCAATTCGTGCATCCAGCGCAAACGCAACGTCGTCGACTGAACAGCCGCACAGAGTGTCGTGCGGCAATGCGCGCAAGAACGTGCGCCACGCCGCATGGAGCAACCCTGCGTTGTGCAACGCACCATGCTTGAGTGCGGCCAGTGCCATCCACGGTTCCACATCCCAGCGCAGCGCAGCATCGGCCCGCGCGACAGCACGTTTCTGCCACGCCCGTGTGGCGAGCGTGCCTTGCAGCGTCCACGTGAAGCCGTACGAATCGCGCAGTTCTCCGTGCAACTCCGGGATGTCGGATTGCTGCGCAGCATGTTCGAACGAGGCGGCCCAGCGCGACAACGATGATCTGTGCACATGCGCACCGTCATGCTGCACTGCGGCTTCGGCCAGTGCGTGAACTGCGGCATCCAGCCCAGGCTGACGCGCGTGATGATCGGCGCCATTGGTCAGCAACAGCACGTTGGTCGTGGCACGGGCACCGCTATCGCGCATCACGCGCTGCCATCGTGCGATGGCAGCCGAATTAACATGAGGAAGATCACTGCCATATTCGTACCCGTCGCGCGGCAAATGCCACACCAACAGCTCGCTGCCGTCGGGCGCGATCCAGCGTGCCGAGTCTCCGGCCGGACAGCGAGCGCTGCCGTAGCCGCGCCACAGCACGGCGACACGAAGTCCGAACCCCGCCGCGATCATGGGCAGTGAGGCCGGGTGCCCGAACGCGTCGGGTGAATAGCACACCGCCGGCGCCACGCCGCCCAGCCGCGCGAGCACGCGTCGGCCCGCGTGCAGATTGCGCACCAGCGCCTCACCCGACGGTATGAGTTCGTCGGCCAGCACGTACCACGGGCCCGCCTCCAGCGCCCCGCTGGCGAGACGCGCGCACAGTGGCGCTTCCCACTCGGGGTGCACCGACAGCACGTCTTCGAGAATTACGGCCTGCCCATCGAGCAGAAATGGGCGGGACGGGTCTGCGGGATCGTTGAGTAGGTCGCGCACGAGCGAGACGAGCCGCTGTTGGAACCGGGCGGCCGGATGGTACCACTCGCGATCCCAATGTGTGTGGGCCACGACATGCACGTCGAGCCGTGCCGGAGTGTCTGTAGTCACGCGATGAAGGTAGCGATCGGGTGGGCCGAGAGCACGCGGCGCCATCTTTACTCGGCGGGACCGTTGACCCACGCCGCCCGGCAATCGAGCTTTCCGCATGGACTTCCTTTCTGATTTTTTCGATCGCCTACGCGATCTCCCCGCGCTGGTGCAGTGGGCCGGCTACGTGGGCCTGACGCTCATCATCTTCACCGAGACGGGGCTGCTCATCGGGTTCTTCCTGCCCGGAGACTCGCTGCTTGTCACGGCCGGACTGTTGTGCTCGCAGCCCGAGTTCGGGCTCAACGTCTACATTTTGGGGTTGCTGTTGACAGCGGCGGCGATCATTGGAGATACCGTGGGGTATCACATCGGCAAGTTGTCCGGACCGCGCATTTTTACGCGTGAAGAATCCGTGCTGTTTCGTCGTGCCCACCTGCTCAAGGCGCAGGCGTTCTACGAAAAGCACGGTGGCAAAACCATTATCATCGCGCGATTCGTACCGATCATCCGCACCTTCGCACCGGTAGTGGCGGGCGTCGGGCAAATGCAGTACCGCTCGTTTCTCGCGTACAATGTGGTGGGCGGCGTGCTGTGGGTGTGGAGCATGCTATTCACCGGATATTTTCTCGGTCGCTGGGTTCCGGGTATCGATCAGCACATCGAGAAAGTGATTTTAGTCGTGATTTTTCTATCGATCTTGCCGGGCATCATCGCGTGGCTCCGCGAGCGCTCGCGTGCCGGTTCATCACCTGCGTAGTTGTCATCAGTCGGTCCGCTTCACTGTACACGTGTTCTGCGCAGCATTCATCTAAACGGAGATCCACATATCATGGCCCATACGCTTCCTGCCCTTCCGTACGCGTTCGACGCGCTCGAGCCGCACATCGATGCCAAGACGATGGAAATCCATCACGGCAAGCATCATCAGGCGTACGTCAACAACCTCAACGCGGCCCTCGAGAAGGCCCCTGAGTTGGCCAGCGTTTCGCTCGACGATCTGCTGCGCGACCTGAGCACCGTGCCCGAATCCATCCGAACTGCCGTGCGCAACAATGGCGGCGGCCACTGGAATCACTCGCTGTTCTGGACCCTCATGGCGCCGAACGGCGGTGGCGAACCCACCGGTGACGTATCAGCGGCGATCACGAAGGCGTTCGGTGACTTTGCGACGTTCCGCGAAAAATTCCAGGCGGCCGCGATGGGACGATTCGGGTCAGGCTGGGCGTGGCTCGTGTCCGACATGGGCGCGCTCTCCATCGTGAGCACCCCGAATCAGGACAATCCGCTCATGGAAGGAAAGACGGCTATCCTCGGCCTCGATGTGTGGGAGCACGCGTACTACCTGCACTATCAGAACCGCCGCGCCGACTACGTGGGCGCGTGGTGGAACGTGGTGAACTGGAACGAAGTCGCAAAACATTACGCCAACACCATGGGCTGAGCCGGGCGCAGCAACGTCGTTGATACAACACGGGCCCGATGGCGCTTTGCCATCGGGCCCGTTGTTTGTCAGACACGCTTCCGACCGTGCATCAGAAGAGCGCGGCTGGAATGATCGTGAGCGCCAGCGAGCACGCAAACACAACCGCCGCTCCAACCCAACCACTCGCACGCGTCACGCGACCGATCACGCTGATTCCAATGGCCATGATGGCAATCGACCAAAGGTTGGTGAGCTCAAAGTTCGCCAGCACACCGAGCACGACGGGCGAGGTGGTGAGCGGGTCGAAGAATCGTGCCGGACCGAGCGCGCCGTCGCTCACGCTGCGAATCGACTCCGGATTCATCACGAGCCCCAGCACCGCCATGATGATCGGGCCAAGCAGACGGGGAAAGCTGGCCAGCGTGACAATGAGCGCGCCTTGCTTGTAGCTCACCGAACCACCGGTAATCTTCGCGCCGAGCATCACGAAGAGCGCGCCGATCCAGACAGCGATTGGGAGAATAACCGCTGGTCCGAGCGCCCCACCCCAACGCGTGAAGCCCCGCCCCATCTCAACAGCCTGAGCGGGCATCGGTTGCCCGGTTGCGGCCGCCTGTTGCATGCTCAGTTGAAACTGAGCATCCCAGAATACTTCCGTGAGCCCCATCGTGGCCAATCCGATGGTCAATGCCAGCGCCATCAGCACCATCAACAGCACGCCGTAGCCGCTCTCACGCCGACGCTCGAATACCTTCGACGGTGCCGTAAAGATTTCCAGCAGGTCGTCCAGCAGTCCGCCCGAGGCGGGGGTTGTCCCTTCGTTCACGAGTCACTCCGCAGAATAGGCGTCATCGCCACAACCGGACCGTGCACACTCACCGCGCGGCTTCACCTTCGAGATACGTGTAGCCTTCGAGTCCGGCGACGTAGTCCGCGATGAAGGCGTTTGCCTCCTCACGGGTCAGCCCCTTGGCCGCATTCACCTTACGACGGAATGTGGCCAGAAGTTGCGACGCACCGAACTGCACATAGTTGAGCACCTCGGTGACGGTATCGCCTTCGACCAGATCGTTGATCTCGTAGCGTCCCTCGGGCGTCAGGACAACGTGCACGGCATTCGTATCGCCGAACAGGTTGTGCAAATCGCCCAGGATTTCCTGATACGCACCCGTGAGGAAAATGCCCAGGATGTAGTCGTCCCCGTCGCGGAACTCGTGCAGCTCGAGCGCCGGCCGGCCATCCTTGCCACCCACGAACTTGTCAATTTTACCATCGGAGTCGCACGTCACGTCCTGCAGCGTGCCGTAGCGCAGCGGCTGCTCGTCGAGCCGATGAATGGGCATGATCGGGAACAGTTGATCGATGGCCCACGAATCGGGAAGCGACTGAAACAGCGAAAAATTGAGGAAATACCGGTCGCACAACGACGACTGCAGCTCGCGCAGAATGTCGGCGTACGTTTCGGGATCGGCCTTGGCGATCGGATAGATCGCATTCATGGTGGCCAGCCAGATCAACTCGGCCGTCGCCAACTGCCGCAGCGTGAGCACACCGCTGTTGAAGTAGTTGCGCGCGCGATCCTTGTCGAAGGAAGCATCGTGAAAGACTTCGAGCACCTTGCGCGGCCTGGGCGCACGCTCGCTGATCGTGCGCAAATCCTCGTGCATTTCGTGCAGCAGCGAATGATCGTCGTCGGTGAGCGTGGGCAGCGGACGTGCGGCCTGCGATTCCACATCGATCACTTTTACCAGCAGCATGGCGTGATGCGCGGTGAGCGCCCGCCCCGACTCGCTGATGAGATGCGGCATCGGGAGCTCATGCTCGCGACACGCTTCGGCAATCGTGTACACGACGTCGTTGGCATACTCCTGCAGCGTGTAGTTGACACTCGCATTGTTGGTGGACGTGGTGCCGTCGTAGTCGACGCCCAGACCACCGCCCACATCCACGTGCGTGATATCCACGCCCATGTTGCGCAGCTCGGCGTAAAAGCGCGCGACCTCTGCGAGTCCCGATTTGATGAAGCGGATGTCGGTGATCTGGCTGCCGAGGTGGAAGTGAATCAACTTCACAATATCCAGTCGATCCATGTCCGCGAGCCGGTCAATGAGCTTCACGAGCTCGGCCGATGACAGACCGAACTTGCTCTTTTCTCCACCGCTCTGCGCCCAGCGGCCCGCCCCTTCCGACGCCAGCTTCACGCGCACGCCGGCCATCGGCTTCACGCCGAGTTCGTCGGCCACTTCGAGGAGCACGTCCAGCTCGCTCAACTGCTCCAGCACGATGAAGACACGATGTCCGAGCTTCTGCCCCATCAGGGCAAGCCGCATGAACTCGTGGTCCTTGTAGCCGTTGCACACGATGAGCTGGTCCGTGCCTTCCACGAGGCCGAGCACGGCCTGCAGTTCGGGCTTTGACCCGCACTCCAGACCAACACCGTGGTCGGAACCGTAGCGCACGATCTCTTCGACCACGTGGCGCTGCTGGTTGACCTTGATCGGATATACCGTGGTGTACTGCCCGGTGTAGTCGAACTCACGCATGGCGGCCGCAAAGCGCTCACTCAGCGTCTGCACACGCGAACGCAGAATATCGGAGAAGCGCAACAGCACGGGCAGCTGAATGCCCTGCTCTTCGAGATCACGCGCGAGATCGCGCAGATCGATTGCGGCGTCCGGAGCATTGGGGTCCGGACGGACGATCACGTTGCCGCGGTCGTTGATGTCGAAATAGCCAACGCCCCAGCCCTCGATGTTGTAGAGGGCGCGGGCGTCGTCAACGGTCCAAGGGGCGGCCGGCGCTTCAGGCGCGGCGGAAGGTGCGATACGGGTAGCCATTGCACAAAAGTAGGGCCATGCTGCCCCCTCGGGTACTACTTGGAGCCGCGCTGTCCCGTAATGGGCACCACCGCGCCACCGGTGGAGTTCGGCGCCGCACGAATCTGGTCCCGTCCTTTCTCGATAAACGGGATGCCATTCTTCATCCACGCCGGGGCCGGTGCCCCGCGCAAATGGTGGTCAAAGAACTCGAGCTGCTTCTTGTCGATGTCGAGCTGATTGGCCCGCTTCGTTGGGTTATGCTCGTCCCCATTGTAGTTGATCATGTATGCTTCCTTGCCCAACCGGCGAAGCGCGACAAAGAACTCGATGCCCTGATACCAGGGTACCGCGCCGTCATTGTCGTTGGCCATGAATAGCAGCGGCGTCTGAATACGATCGGCAAAAAAGAGCGGCGAGTTCTCGATGAAGCGCTCCGGATACTCCCACAGCGACCCGCCGATGCGGCTCTGTCCGGTTTCGTACTGGAACGAGCGTGCCACCCCCGAGCCCCAGCGAATGCCGCCGTACGCACTCGTCATGTTTACCACCGTCGCATTCGGTACGGCCGCCTTGAACAGATTCGTCTGCGTGACGAGATAGGCCGTCTGATAGCCGCCCCACGATTGCCCGCCAATGCCAATGGCGTTCTTGTCGACAATGCCGCGCTGAATCAGCGACTGTACGCCGGGCACGATCGACTTGTACGCGCTCGGTCCGGGATAGCCGTCGGTGTACTTGATGTCCGGCATGAACACGACGTAGCCGAGCGAGTTGTACACGGTGGGATTGACAATATTGCGTCCGGTCGGACGGACGTACCCGTGCAATCCGTCGGAGTGGGTCTCGTAGAAGTACACCACCATCGGATACTTCTTCGACGCATCGTAGTTCTCCGGCAGATACAGCAGGCCGGCCAATGAGTCACCGTCGGCGCCGATCCAGCTGTAGAGCTGTACGTTGCCGCGCAGATACTGCTCCTGATCGGGCATTGCATTCGAAATCTTCGACATCGTGGTGAGCGACGAGCCGGACCAGATGTCGGGGAACTCGCGATAGTCCGAACGTGTGAACATGTACCGGTCCGCGTCGCGCGCTTTCGTGAGTCCACCGAACCGCTTGGGCTCCATCACGATCTGCGTGGGCGTGGAGTCGGTGAAGCTTGCCTGGAACCAGCCCGAGCCCTTGGTCACATCATTGAAGGCCGACAGCAACACCGGCTTGGTGGGATCGATGGCCCGATCGTCCGGATCGAGATTCACCACGCGGAACACATGCTGTTTCGCCCGACCCACACCACCGGTGAGACGTCGTGGTGCACCCCCTCCACGCGGATCGACGACCCACACGTCATAGCGATCGTTGATCAACATCTGGCGATCGTCAACGGTCCAGCCGGACATGCCCCACGCCGCCGGTGTGCTCGGCGTGCTCCACGTTTCCTGACTGAACTTCACGTCCTTGATCCCGCTGGTGACGACTCGCGTCTGCTTGGTGGCAATGTCGTACGCGTGCCACTGATCCTGATCAAACCACGTCACAAACTTTGCATTCGGCGACAGCTGCGCACCGCGCTCGAGTTTCTTCGCCACCAGCGTACGTGTACCCGTGGTCGCGTCGATGATGTACACATCGTTGCCGCCTTCGCCCCACATCTGCTCCATGAGATACGGCACCGGCGTCACGGCCAGCGCGAGGCGGCCGTCATTGCTCACCTGCACGCTCGGCAGCGAGTCATTCGCGAGGTGCACCACACGACGCAGCTTGGTGTGATAGATCGAGGTGTAGGAGCGATTGCGATCCTGGCCGGCCTGCTGCGCCTGCGTGGGCTGCAAACGTGTGTCCTGCCAATGCCACAAGTCGTATATGGCCTTGTTCGCGAGTGAGTCCTGCGGAATGCTATCGGCCGGGGGTGGTGCCACGGCGAAAAGCAGCGCCGACCCGTCGCGCGTGAAATCAAGACGGCTCCGCTCGGGGATCAGCATCCCGTCGCCCGCATTGGCCGGCGTGATGGCCAGGGTGGCCGACGGAGCCGCACCACGCCGAGTGACCAGCGACGCGAGATACACACCGTACGAGGCGCGCGCCGCCGACACCGAGTCGGCCTTCGCTTCAAGAAACGCAAGCTGCGTTCCTTCGCGATCAAAAGTGACGCCACGATAACGCGCCCGACCGGTGCGCATGGTATGCACGACGCCCGATGCGAGATCACGCAGGAAGAGTCCGCTCCGGGTGGAGTCCGTTTCGCCGATCACGTATGCCAGCCACTGCTCGTTATCGCTGAGCGTGAAGCTGACCACGTCTTCCAGTCGTACTTCTTCGCCCGAGGCCAGTGTGCGCATCACAAGTGGCGTCCCGGTTTCTTTGCGCGGGGGCCGGCGCGCCGACGAATCACCGGCGGCCGGACGCGGGGCGGCGGGGCGCGCCGCCGAATCACCGTTTGCGCGCGCGGGTGTGGAATCGACTTCGGGTTGATAGAACAGATACGTGCCACCATCGCGCGTCATTCGGAAGCTGCGAACTTTCGGCAGGGTGGTGACCTGCCCCGATGGCAACGCGACAATCGCCAGCGACGTGCGGCTGACTTCGGCCGATCGGCGGCGATCGCGTCGCGCCGACTCAACCACCGACTGCGTGGGATACACGAGCGCGGCCACGAACTTGTTGCTCGCGCTGAATGAGGGTGCGCCGGCTGAGAACCCACCGCCGCCACCGCCGGGCCGGTCATTGGGCCGCCCGGTGAAGCCGCGCGGCAGTTTGAACTCGGTGTTGCCCTCGGTGGCCCGAACGATCAACTCGCCGTCGCCAATGCCCGGTGAGTTCGTATACGCGACCCACGCGCCGTCGCGCGACATGGTGGGAGACAGGATACCGCGCCACGTGTCATAGACCTCCTGCGTGATCGGCTTGCGGGCGCCCTGGGCGGAGACATCATACGTCGGCAGCACCGAGAGTGCGCTGAGCGACAGCACGACGGCGCTGACCGCACGGGTACAGGCGGACCAGTGCAACACGGTCCGGGCGACTGATGAGACGTGATAGACCAGTGGCATTGGATAAAGAACGGTGGAGGGACGCCTGCGATCGAGTCGCGGGACGGTACGTGCCGAGTCTGGGGTGGTTCCCCAGCCCTACTGCTATCAAGTTGCATGCATAACCCCATCTCGGCTACGCATGGCTCGCCCATCGCGTTGCTCACGGGGCCTGCTCGGGCTTCTCCAACTGCGGCGCCGCCGCACGAGGTTTGTTGTGGGACGATTGCTGGGCTACTTCGGGCGGGGGCTTGTGCTGCTTGCGCCGATCGCGATCACCGTGTGGGCGTGCTATTGGGTCATCGATAA
>JBBRDP010000144.1:0-9089 GCA_038203795.1 Gemmatimonadales bacterium | reverse complement strand
GTGTTCGTGAGTTGCTTCACGTTCGTGCCGTCAATGTTCATCGTGTAGATGTCGAGATCGCCGTCTTTGGTCGACGTGAACACAATCGTTTTGCCATCGGGCGAGAGAATGCCCTCGGCGGTGTACACGCCGTAGTTCGTGAGACGCTGCAGGTCGCTACCGTCGGGCTTCGACGTGTAGATGTCGAACTTGTCCAGCGGCCATACGTAGCCCTTCGACGGATCGGGCTTGACCGGACACGCGGTATCGGCGTGATGCGTGGCCGCAAAAAAGACGCGCGTGTCGTTGTCGTAGAAGTAGCCGCAGGTGGTTTTGCCGCCCACAGAGATCTGCTTCACATCCGAGCCATCGGCACGCATCACGTACTGCTGATCGCAGCTGCGACCGTCACGCGTGCTTTGGAACGTGATGTACTCGCCGTTCGCGCTAAAGTACGCTTCGGCGTTCTCGCCGCCAAAGGTGAGCTGGCGAATATTCGAGAAGTACGCCTTCTCGCCCTCCTCGGGCTCCACCAGCACGGCGGGCGATGCATTCGCCGGCGCTTCGGCGGACAGTGCCGAGGTATCGTCGTCGGCGGGTTTGTCGCCGCAGGCGGTCAGTAGCAACGCGGCAAAGGCGCTGACGAAGACGCGGGCCGCAGCGCGCGTACGAAGAATTGGATTGACAGGCATGCGGGAGGCTACACGTCTCGCACGGGGCCGACAATCCGTAGGATCACGGAGGTGACAGCGGGCGAGGGCCTGCGGACACGTCCTGCAGGCCCGCTGGCACGGACTGGACGGCTCGGCTCCGCGTGCCTTGATGCACTGAGGGCCCGCTGCCATCTGGCAACGGGCCCTCGCCGTACTGAATGGGGGTGACGCTACTCGTGGCTGCCGCGATTGGCCGTACCGCGGCTTGGACGCGCCACTTCGGCCTTGGCGGCCACGAACAGCTCCGCTTGGGTGTTGCCCTTGCGAAGCAGCTCCATGGCCTTGCGCAGCTGGTTGTCGTCCTTGATCTCGCGACGCTTGACGAGTGTATCGCCGAATGCGGTGCGGGCGATGCGCTGCTCGAGGTAGCGGTCGGCCTCGCGGCGTCCCGCGTCCCAGGTCGCGCGGTCGATCTTGACGCCGGCCGAATCGAGGCGCGTGTAGTACGTCTCGATCCACTCCGGCTGCAGGGTGAAGTTGGGCTGCACCTTGCTCTTGAGCTCGATCGCCATCTCGCCCACCACGCTGAACACCGCGCCCATCTTGGGGAGCAGGATGCGGCGCATGGTCTGTTCAGCGGTGGAGATCGTATCGGGCACGACCATGACGTCGGGCGTGATGCCGCCGCCGCCGTACACGATGCGTCCGCTGGTGGACTTGTATTCCGGACGGTCGTGGCGCGATGTATCGGTCACGACGGTATCCGAGATGGGGTCAAGCAGAATCGCATCGCCCATGCGACGGTCTTTCTGAATGGACCGTCCGCTCGGCGTATACCACTTGCCGGTGGTGATTTTGAGGGCGTAGCCACCGTCGAGCGGGTAGAGCGACTGCACGAGGCCCTTGCCAAACGACGTGGTGCCGAGCACGAGGGCGCGGTCGTAGTCCTGCAGCGCGCCGGCAACGATTTCGGACGCTGAGGCGGAGCCGCCATCGGTGAGCACGACGAGGGGAATGTCAGCCGCGAGCGGCTGCTGCTCCGAGACAAAGTGCTGCTCGTCGCCGCGACCGCGTACGCTGGCCACTTCCTTACCGGCGGGCAGGAAGAGGTTGGTGGTGGAGATGGCCTGATCGAGAATGCCACCCGGATTGCCGCGGACATCGAGAATGATCCCCTTGGCACCACGCTGCTGCAGCGACTGCACGTGCTGCGCCACGTCGGCGGTGGTGTTCTCGCTGAAGCGCTCAATCGGGATGTAGCCGGTGCGCTCATCGAGCATGAGCGAGTACCGCACGGCTGGCACCTTCACTTCAGCGCGCTTGAAGTTCATGGTGATGGGCTCAGGGACGCCGGGGCGACCGAAGGTCACGCGCACCTCCGTACCGGGCAGGCCGAGCAGCTTGTTCTGCACCTGCTGCGTGGTCCACTTGCGGGCCGGAAAGGTGTCGATTTGCAGAATACGATCGCCTTCCATGACCCCGCCGCGCTCAGCCGGCGTCTCGGAGAACACCTTGCCCACGGTGACGTAATCGCCGATGGGAGTGATTTCCATACCAAGGCCAGCGTAGCGGCCGTTGGTGTTGCGCGTGAACTCTTCCATTTGCTTGGGCGAGAAGAGCTCGGTGTAGGGATCGCCGAGTTCCTTGACCAGACCGCGCGCGGCCTTCTCGTACAGCGCGTTGGCGTCGAGCGTATCGACGTAGCGCATGTGCACGAAGGTGAGCACCTGGTCGAGCAACTGGGCGCCTCCTCGCACGTCTCGCGCCTGCAGGGCAAAGCCGCCCGCGAGCACGGGGACCACGAGGAAACCCGCCACCAGGGCGGTTTTACGGAAGCGGGTCATGCGGCGCCTCGAATCGGATGGAAGTTCGCGAACTGTCGCGCAGTTATCACTCTTGATGCTGCGGAGGTCGGCACCAAAGCACAAGGCCTCAGAGAATAGACGTTGGGACCCCGGCGATCGTTTCCGGTTCCTCGGGGCCCGCATCCGGGCGGCGGAGCTGGACATCAGCGTTTGGCGGAAGCTCGGCGAGTGTCGGCTCAGCATTCCGGTGCTGCAGGAGTTCTACGTCAATGCGGACATCCTCGAACGCGCCTGGTTCATTGCGTCGCGCTACGGACTCTCGTGGTGGGACGCGCTGAACGAGTTGCAGTGTTGTGCGTTGGTTGCTTCACATGTGACCAAGGTGCGATCGAGTCAGCGTGCGCCGATCGGTCGGCCTACGGTACCCAGAGCAGTGACTCGTTGATATCGAGCACCCGAACACCGTCTGCTGACGTGAAGGCGTAGTGCATGTGCCCGCACACCAGCGGTGGGCGCGACAGGCGCTCCCACACCGATTCCACGATGTCGGCGTTGCGATCACGCCATTCCGCCGACACACCAAAGTGATGTCGCACCAGCGGGTTCGCCGATTCGCTGATAGTTCGCTGCGGCGGGACGTGCGTCACCATCAGGTCTATGCGCTCCCACGATTCGGTGCGTGCCACTTGTTCGACAGTGATGTTCTCGTCGAGAAACCAGTCGCTGTTCAGCGTGCGAAACCGATAATCGATGCTCGCCGCGCCGCCCAGACAGCCGATGCGAAGGCCGTTGAGTTCGAGGATGTGTCCATCGGGAACGAACAAAATGTTGGGCGCCACCTCAACCGGCTGCTCGGCGTTCAACCACGGCATCGCTGGATAGTGCTCGTGGTTTCCGCGGATCCAGTACACCGGTCGCGAGAGTGCGGTGCCGACGGATGTCCATGTCGGAATGCGATCGGGGTACCACCCAAAGTCACCGACCTGGATGACGGGGACGTGTGGCGGTAGGAGCCGATCGAGTCGGACGAGGGCGTGCGGGTCGCCGTGGAGATCGCCGAGGAGGGCGAGGCTGGGGTTCATGCTACGGTGCGGCGAGCTCTTGTTCGATCCACTGCGCAAAGGTATCAAGGGATCCGAGCAGCTTCGTCGCGGTATCAACGGCGCCGTGCCTGGCCCCGTATGGCGCGGTGGCTTTTTCCTTCACGCGCGGCTTCGTGAAACGCACGGGCGTTGTCGCGGCGCCCCTTCCAGTGGTCGGTAGACACTGGCTTTGCCGGTCCACGGCGAATCATCCTTCGTTACCACGATTCGACGTGTGAGTCGCGTTGGCGGAGAGTCGTTGTCCGAGTGTTTCCGGCGACGGGCCGATCAGCGGCATTGCATCCGTTCGAACGGTGGCCCACCACGGATCTCCAGAATCGAGTCTGGCGACATCTCGTGCGCTGAGCCCGATCACGGAAGCCCTGACGCATTCACGCGCTTCTGTCGTCTCCAACAGTTGTCGCATCGCCTCGACGGCCGATGCAACGTGCTCGTCGTCCTGAAAGATCATCACCACATCGAGATCGCTGAGCGGGCCGTCGTCGCCGCGTGCGGCACTTCCGTAAAGCCAGACCGCGATCGGCGTGATGGCAAGTTGCGCCGAGTGTGCGCGAAGGTCGGAGAGCACGCGGTCCACTCTCGCCGCTTCACTGGCGTAGAGTGCGAGGAGGCTGGCCGCGAGCGGATGCGCGGCGTTCAGTTGATAGACGGCCGATCGGTTGCTACCGAAGTACGTCACCAGCCCGCTTTCGGCGAGCGCGGCGAGGGAGCGGCGCATGCCGCTGGAGTTCAGGCGTGTGCGGGCGGCGAGTTCCGACGTGGCCATCGGACGACCGAGCGTGGCGAGCGATCGCAGGATCCGGACCTTCCCGGGCGAGCCGAGCAGGGCATCGAACGGATGGCGGAAGTGGCTCGCGGGACTCGTCGGTGGTCGCATACCTGTCGGCGTGAGTAATATCTTTGGGGATACTGTACTATCGCTAGAGATATTATAGTATCACAAAGGTGACAGTCAAGCTCCGCTGTGTAGGGGGTTCCACATCAACTTCTTACCAACTGCCGTCAGCTGGCGCTTTGCGATCTGCACCACTCGCATCCGCCAGTCTTCCGCGCTAGCGATGCGGCAGACGGCGTCTGGCGAATCTTCACCATCGGCCAAATCAGCGCACCTTGGCCGTAGCTCCTGAGGTTCGAGCCCTTGGGCCACCAATCCTCCAGTGCTTGAAAGCCTGCGCCAAAGCGTCTATGAGCCCATCGCCATAGCGAGCCCGATCTGCGCCCTCCCGCTCGTAGGCCACGATCCGCGCCCCGATCAGGCTCGCGGGCAGGGGGCAGGAGCTCGTCGACTCGTATGCGGCGCGTGCGCTTGTAGTGCCAGAAACGTCTCTATCGCCGGAACGGTGCGCACAAACGTGGTCGCGAGCTCGGGAAACGGGGCGCCGCACGCGCTCGCTCGTACATCACCGCGGAAGCCAGCTCGCTCTCGGTCATCTCGTAATCGCTGGCGACGTCAGCGATGGTTTCTCCTGCGTCAAGTCGATCGGCGATGACGCTGGTATTCACTCCGATGCGCCTGACGATTGGACGTCCGAACGCGATGCCCGCATCGATCGCAATCGCGCGATCGGTCTCCAACGTTTGGTCTTGGACAAACGGATAGAGACGGATGGGGAATTCGTCGTGATCCCACTCGACCCGCTTGAGGTGCTGATCGAACAGCACCCGCAGGGCAATCTGACCGGAAGCCGTCAAGTCCGTGAGCTGCCCGTAGCGATCCAGAAAGAGTCGCCCCGCATTCGTCTTCAACTCCGCGCTCAGCAACAGTTGCTCGATCCCCAGCTCCTCTTCAGCGTATCGACGCCACTGACGGAATTGTTGCTGTCCCCGTGAAACCTTCGCCTCCTTGCCGGCCCCGCGGGCGCCTCGCTGCGACTGTTGTGAATGCATCGCCTGAGCAACGCGGCGCGTGAGTCCCATATCTTTCAATCACCCGACGCCCACCACCCACCGGAGCTTCGCCATGCCGCCGATCGAACGCCGCACGTTCCTGGGACTCGCGCTGGCGGCGCTGCCGCTGCCATACCTCGACATGCGCAGCGAGCACGTGCAAACGCGACGATCGTCGCACGCATCAGACCCAGTGCTCGTGCGCGCAGGCACGGATCGTGACGGCGTGCACAAGACGCTGGGGATCAGCACGATCGACTTCAAGGTGACGTCGTCGGATACGGGCGGCGCGATGCTCGTGATCGAAAATACGAATCGCAGCAAGGGCGGGCCGGCGAAGCACCGGCACCTCGCGCAGGATGAACTGTTCTGCGTGATCGAGGGCGAATACGTGATCGTGGTTGGTGATCAGCGCTTCGAGCTGAAACCGGGCGATACGATCCGCGCGCCGCGACTGGTGCCGCACGTGTGGGCGTATGTAGGGAACAGCGTGGGGCGCATGTTGATCACGTTCACGCCTGCGTGAGCGCGTCGACAATTGCCGCTGCCGGCTGCGCGCCGCTGATGCCGTAGCGCTCGTCGATGGCGAAGAATGGGAGACCGGTGCTGATCGAACAGCAGTCGCTCGATCCCCAGCTCTTCTTCGTCGTATCGAAGCGCCTTGCGCACTGCGGGAAGAGAACCGGAACGTGTTGCAGCACCTCGAACCCATGCGCGTAACGAGACGGCCGGTAGTCGCAGACACCGCGCCACCTACCCCTTCCCCCGCCGTTTCGCCGCAAGCCGTCGCCGCGCGGAATCGGCGATTGCGAGCACCGCCGGGTGTCGCAACTTCCGCTCGGCGCTCAATGCATAAAAGCGCTCCCGCACACCGCGCAGTCGACCCACGACCTGCACATCGAACGTGCGCTGCACCTCGGCCTCCACCACGCTCGGGGCGCAGAACACACCAACGCCGTTATGTCCGAGCAGTTGCAGCATCGCCATGTCATCCACCTCAGCGACGATGTCAGGCGTGATCCCGCTATCGGCGCACCACTGCGTGACGTGGCGACGCAACAACGATCCGTCGCCGGGGAGCAGCATCGGTGCACCATTCAGCGATCGCGGAAAGTCGTGGGTGAGGTGAGCGGCGAGCGTCGACGAAGCGAACACGGTGATGCCGCTATCACCCAGCAGATGTGAATACGCGCGCACACGGGTGCCACTGGGCATCGGGGCATCGGCAATTACCAGGTCGAGCGCGTCAGACGCGAGATCGTGGATCAGGCGATCAGTTTTGTCGCTCCGGATGGTCACGCGCCAGAGCGGTCCCAAGGCAAACACCGGCTCGATGAGGCGCCACGCGGTGAGCTTGGGGAGCGAATCGGCCACGCCGATGCTGAAGCGGAGCGGCCGCCCCTCGGTCAGCGTGCGCGCGGCGGTGAGCAGTTCGCGCCCGAGCGTGAAAATTTCGTCGGCGTATCGGAGCACGAGATGACCCTGCTCGGTGAGCGTCCGATTGCGGCCGCGTCGCACGAACAACGGCGTTCCAAGGGCGGCTTCGAGTGCCTGCAGTTGTTCGGTGATGGTGGGCTGTGACACGCCCAACAGCGCGACGGCCGCAGCTATGCTACCTTCGTGGGCGACTGTCCAGAAGTAGCGGAGGTGCTGGTAGTTGAGGCTGTTGAGATCCGGCGAACGTAGAAGTGGCGTCATCCCTCAAACATCGGTAATTCCGATGTATTTGCCAATAGCATCGGCTCGGAACAGATTCCGGCTTGTCGCGTAACCCCCTTTTGCCGGAGCCTCCATGTGCACTGACCCGACCGCCACGCCCGAAGCAGCTGCCCTCTCACGTCGCCGCTTTCTTGCCACCAGCACCGCCACCGTCGCCGGTGTCGCGGCGTTAGGGGCGCTGCCGCAGGCGCTGTACGCGGCCGAGCTCAGCGAGGCCGATCGTGCCGCGATCTTCGCGCCCGCACCCGACACACCCGCCGAGGCGCTCGCCGCCCTCGTCGAAGGCAACCGCCGCTTCATCGATGGGAGAACGATCGCGCCGCACCGTGATTTTGGCCGCTTGCGCGAGATCGCGCCCAAGCAGACACCGTTCGCCGCCTTCCTCGGCTGCGCCGATTCGCGCGTGCCGATCGAGATCGTGTTTGATCAGGGATTCGGTGACCTTTTCGTGTCGCGCATCGCCGGAAACATCGCGGTGGCCGAACAGATCGCATCGCTTGAATTTGGAACGGCTGTGCTTGGTGCCAAAGTGCTCTACGTGCTGGGACACACGTCGTGTGGCGCGGTGTCGGCAACGATGGCCGGCGCCGAAGTCCCGGGACAGATCAGTGCCCTGTATTACCACATTCGCCCCGCCACGCGCGCGGCAAAAGGCGACCTGAACAAGGCGATCATTGAGAACGTGCGCAATCAGGCCATGTCGCTGCGCGATGGTTCCACGGTGATCAGCAAGTTGGTGAAAGAAAAGAAACTGCTGGTGGCGGGCGGCGTGTATGATCTTGACACCGGCAAGGTGACAGAGGTGGAGCTCGGCGACTGATCCCCTCACTGTTTCTGTAGTTCCCTCCCTCATTATCGCTTCCCGGACACCGAGTACATGAACGAGATTCTTCGCGTCAACCTGCTGTCGCCCATCGCGCTGGCCTTTGTACTCGGCGTGATCGCGCGCGTTATTCGCAGTGAGTTCACGCTGCCCAAGGAGATCTACCAGGGTCTCTCGATTTACCTGTTGTGGAGTCTTGGGTTGCATGGTGGTGTCGAGTTGGCGCATGCGTCGTTGAGTGAAATCGCGCGGCCGGCCATGGTCACGCTATTGATTGGCTGCATCACGCCAATCAGCGCATATCTCACCTTGCGCTACCTCGGACGCTTTGGTGAGGCGGACAGCGCGGGGATCGCGGCGCATTACGGCTCGGTGTCGGCGGTGACGTTCATCGCCGCCTCCACGTTCGTGAAGGGCATGGGTGCCGAGCCGGAGGGGTTCATGCCCACGCTGCTCACGCTGCTCGAAAGCCCCGGCATTCACATTGCGCTGGCCATCGGTGTCATGCGCAGCGGCTCCAAGTCGCGGCCCACCTCCGAGCTGCTGCACGAAGTGTTTACCGGACGCACGATGGTGTTGTTGGTGGGTGGATTGATCGTGGGGTTCCTGATCGGCGACAAGAACTGGCAGGCGATCGAACCGTTTTACGATACGAAGGGCGCGATCTTCCGCGGTGCCTTGTGCATCTTCATGCTGGAAATGGGTCTGCTGGCCGGTGCCCGATTGGGTGACCTGAAGAAGGTCGGGCCGTTTTTGTTGGCGTTCGGCACGATCATGCCGCTCATTCACGGCTCGCTTGGCGCCTGGCTCGGCAGCCTCGCCGGACTGTCGGTTGGCGGGGCCACGATGTTGGCGGCGATGGCGGCCAGTGCGAGTTACATCGCCGCGCCACCCGCGGTACGCATGACGTTGCCCGATGCCAACCCCACGTACTACCTCACACTCTCACTCGCCATCACGTTCCCATTCAACGTGCTGATTGGCATCCCGATTTACTTCAAGCTGGCGCAGATGACGCAAGGGGTCGCATGAACAGCACGCCGCTCAAGCTGGTCGTGATCGTGGCTGAACCGGTGCTCGAATCGCGCCTGGTCACCGAACTCCGTGGCCTTGGCGCCAC
>JBBRDP010000143.1:0-9094 GCA_038203795.1 Gemmatimonadales bacterium | reverse complement strand
TGTCCGCTACATTCTGCCCAACGCGTGGCATGGCAGCTTCGTGCGCAACATGTTCATTCGTCCCGCGCTCGAAGAACTGGCCGGCTTCGATCCGAACTTCACGGTGTACCACGCGCCGGAGTTTCAGGCCGATCCCACGCGTCATGGCACGCGTACAGGCACGTTCATCGTGCTCAACCTCGCCGCGCGCACGATTCTGATTGGCGGAACGCGTTATGCTGGTGAACTCAAGAAGTCGATGTTCACCGTGATGAACTATCTGCTCCCAAAGAGCGGTCAACTTTCCATGCACTGCTCGGCCAACATCGGGTCGGACAACGACACCGCGCTCTTCTTCGGTCTCTCGGGCACCGGCAAAACCACGCTCTCGGCCGACCCGCAGCGCAGCTTGATCGGAGATGATGAACACGGGTGGAGCAGCGAGGGCGTATTCAACTTCGAAGGCGGCTGCTACGCGAAGGCGATCAATCTTTCCGCCGAGCAGGAGCCGGACATCTTCGCGACCACACGCATGTTTGGCACGGTGCTGGAGAACGTGGTCCTGGATCCGGTCACGCGTGAAGTGATGTTCGACGATCAGTCGATCACCGAGAACACGCGCGTCTCGTATCCGTTGCCGTACATCAAAAATCACGTGCCGAGCGGACGTGGTGGTCATCCGAAACACGTCGTGTTCCTCACGGCCGACGCCTTCGGTGTATTGCCGCCGATCAGTAAGCTCACGCCCGAGCAGGCGATGTTTTATTTTCTGTCCGGCTATACGGCGAAGGTGGCGGGTACGGAACGCGGCGTCACCGAACCGCAGGCCACGTTCTCCGCCTGCTTCGGCGCCGTGTTTCTTGTGTGGCATCCCACCAAATACGCCGAGATGCTGGGTCGGTTGCTCGCCGCGCATGGATCGCAGGTGTGGCTGGTCAACACGGGCTGGAGCGGCGGGGCATACGGCGTGGGCCGGCGCATGAAGTTGGCCCACACGCGGGCCATGGTGCGCGCGGCAGTCGGCGGCACGCTGGATGGCGTGGCCACGGCGCCGGATCCGATCTTCGGTCTGCATATTCCATCGTCCATCGACGGCGTCCCTTCCGAGGTGCTCGATCCGCGACGCACGTGGAGCGATCCCGCTGCCTACGATGCACAAGCCACCAAACTCGCCGCCATGTTTCACGAGAATATCAAGAAGTTCGGTACCGCCGTGAACTCCGAGATCCTCGCGGCCGGCCCGCGCGGCTGATTCCCGGGTCGCCATTGGACATTCTCCGCGACCCGCTCTGGAACAACATCAGGCTGGATTCGCTGGCGCTCGCGCTGCTTGACACCACCGTCGTGCAGCGTTTGCGCTATGTGCGACAGCTCGGCTTGGCGTATCTCGTGTACCCCGGGGCGTCGCATTCGCGATTCGAACACGCGCTCGGCGCGCATCATCTGGCTGGGGAAGCGCTCCGCCTGCTCGATGAGCAAGGGCAACTGTCCGGAGTGGGGCCCGACGAGCCGGCCATCGTGCGTGCGGCGGCGCTGTTGCATGACATCGGGCACTATCCGTTTTCGCATGCGCTCGAGGAAATCGGTGCCATGCACCACGAGGAAGTGGCCAGGCCGCTCCTGCTTGAGGGCGTGGTGGCCGACGTGTTGCGAACACATCTCGGCGACGATGCGCCAGCGCGCGTCTATGCGCTGATCACCGGCACCAGTACCAGTCCGCTCCAAGGGCTGATTTCCGGCTCGCTCGATCTCGACAAAATCGAGTACCTCAAGCGAGACGCGCACATGTGCGGGGTGCCGTACGGTGAAATCGATGTCGATCGGTTGCTCAACTCGCTCGTGATTGTGCAGTCGCCGTTTACTGGAGCGCACGGCGTTGGTGTGCGCGAGAAAGGACTGTCAGCCTTGGAGTCGCTGCTCTTCGCGAAGTACCAGATGTTTCGCAACGTGTACTGGCATCACGCAGTGCGCAGCGCGACGGCGATGTACAAGCGTCTCGTGGCCGAAGCGCTGTCCGCAGGTCTCATTGAGGGCGCTCAGGTGGCCCGATTCACCGACGAAGGGCTCCTGCACCACCTGGACGCGCTGCCGCTCCCTCCGGTGGCGCGTACGATGCTCGATGGGCTGCGCCGCCGACATCTGCACAAACGGGCGCTCGAACATCCCGCCGCAGTGCTGGGCGACGGCACTGGCGAATGGCTTGCATCTGACTATGCACTGACGCGACGCGTGGAAGATGCGCTCGCGCGCGAGCTCGACATGTCGCCGGGCGCGCTGCTGCTCGACTTTCCCGTCAAGACGCAAATGCTCGGTCTCGACCTGCCCCTCGTGCGGCGCGACGGCACGATCGAGCAGCTCACCGATCGCGGTTGGGACGGGGCGATCAACCTCCCGCGTCTCAGCGAAGAACTGTATCAGTCCGCGCGTCGGCTGCGTGTGTTCACGACCGATCGCGCGCCGGTTCCGGAACGCGCGTTGCTCGCGCTTGTAGCGCAATCGGCCGATGAGGTGCGTGATCGTCTCGATCGAGGCCTGTTGTTGCTGGTGTAGCAGACGGCTGTCGGCATAATTGACGGCGTCGCTCACGGTATATCCGACGACGTCGCTGCCGATTTACCCGGCGCTCCGCTCCGCCGCGCGCGCTTCCGCCAACTTGCGCGCAATGCCGCGATAGAATGCGGCTTCTTCGCCCTTCCGGTCTTCCTCGAGCGCCATGGCGCAGCGTTCAATCGCGAAGAGGATATTGCCGAGATACAGGTCTGCAACGGCGCCCACGGTGGCAGGCGCGGTGGTGTCAGCCATGGCTTGGAACGGGATGCTCTCCCGTGATGCTGCGCGAACTGGGGTTGGCCGAGAGCGCCATGACCTGCACCACAATCGCGGTGATGTTGTCGAGCCCACCCCGGCGATTGGCATCGGTAATCATGGCACCAATCTGCTGGCCCGGCGTGCCGCGCGTTTCCATCACTTTTTGCAGATGCGCGTCGTCGACCATGCCCGTGAGCCCGTCAGAGGCGAGGAGAAATGCGTCGCCCGGCTGCAGCTCGCCGTGGAGAATATCCGGCTCCACGGCCTCGTTGGCGCCTACGCATCGTGTGATCACGTTGCTGTACGGATGGTAGCGCGCCTGCTCCGGCGTGAGAAAGCCCGCATCCACCTGTTCCTGGACGTAGGAATGATCTTTGGTGAGCTGGCGGAAGGTCCCGTTCCGCAGCAGGTAGATGCGTGAGTCGCCGATATGGCCGATCACCCAGTGTGACTGACCGAGCAGCAGACAGGAGGCGGTCGTACCCATGCCTTGCTTGTCCGCTTCGATGATGGTGCGCTCGAAGATGGCGCGATTGGCCTGACGCAGTGACTCCGCCATGACCTGCAAGGCGTGCGCACTGGCGACATCACGAACGTCGGCCATATCGCGCGCGACGGTCTGCACGGCCATTTCGCTGGCGATTTCGCCAGCGGCGTGGCCGCCCATGCCATCGGCGACGATAAACAGCCCACGCTCTTGATCAGCGTCGGCGTAAAGGCTGTCTTCATTGCCTGCACGAATTCGCCCGACATCTGTGCCGGCGGCGACGGATAGCTGCACGAGGTTGGTCGATCGGGTCCCGGTACGGAGGGCTGCGAGGCAGTGAACCGGGCACGGAGGCCCCGCTCGCCACTCGCTCTCACTGCCGAAGCTACGCGCTAGTCGCGGGGGTTGGCAAGCGTCACTGTTGCGGCACCGTGCTGGCGGGGATCCTCGCCACCCCACTCTCGAGCCGAAACAGGCGCTCGTACTGCCCGCCCGCGAGCAGTAATTGGCGATGATCGCCGCGCTCCACCACCTCCCCGTGATGCAGCACGAGGATCTCGTCGGCCTCGACAATCGTGCTCAGGCGATGGGCAATTGCGATCGTCGTTCTCCCCTGCATGAGGGTCGAGACGGCTCGCTGGATGTCGGCCTCGATCTCGGAGTCGACGGCGCTGGTCGCCTCGTCGAGAATGAGCAGCGCCGGATCGGCCGCGATCGCGCGGGCAAAGGCCAGCAGCTGGCGCTCGCCAACGCTGATGCCGGCACCCCGCTCCGCCAGCTCGTGCGACCAGCCGCCCGGCAGTCGGCTGATAATTCGGTCGGCCCCGACACTGGCCGCCGCCTGCTCAAGCGCCGCCTGATCGAGCGTGGAGGACAATCGGATATTGCCGGCGACATCACCCGCGAAGAGGAAAATGTCCTGCTGCACGTAGCCCATCACGGCCCGGAGCACGTCGAGCGGGATCTCGCGAATGTCGGTGCCATTGAGCGTGATACGTCCGCGTTGCGGCTCGTAGAAGCGCAACAGGAGGTTCACGATCGTTGACTTGCCGGCCCCCGTATGTCCCACCAAGGCTACGGTCTGGCCCGGCCCCACCGTGAACGACACGTCACGCAGCACCCACGCGGGCGATGCGCCGTTCGATGACGGGGCGGACGTCTCCCCGGCCGGGCCTGCGACCGCATCGTCGGAAATACCCTGCGCCACGTCGTAGTGAAACCACACGCCCTCAAACGCGACCGTCACCCCCGCGCCGCGAAGCGCCGCCAATCGCTCGGCGCGATCCGGCGTGGCACCCGTACCCGAGGCCGTTGGCGTGTCGAGCAACGAAAAAATGCGTTCCGAGGCCGCCATCGCCGCTTGCAGAATATTGAACTTTTCCGAGAGATCCTGTAGCGGCTGAAAGAACCGGCGCACCAGTTGCAGGAACGCCGCCACCGTACCGACCGTGAGGGCGCCGTCCTGCACCCGCCCGCCACTCGACACCACCAGACTGGCCAGCGCGAGCGTGGTCAGAAACTCGATGACCGGGAAGTACAACGCGTATACCCGGATCGACTTGAGGTGCGCGTCGAGATGCGCCGCGTTGAGCTGATCGAAGCGCTCCCGCTCATCGGCCTCGCGACCGAACAGCTGCACCACGCGCACGCCGGCGAGCCGTTCCTGCAGGAACGCATTGAGCTGCGCCAGACGCGTGCGGATCTCGCGGTAGGATTTGCGCACGTACCGCTGAAAGATGCTCGACACCGCGAACACCATCGGAATCACAATGAACGCCGCCAACGCCAGTCGCCAATCAATCAGGATCATGACGAGACTGATCGCGGCCAGCGTGAACAAGTCGCCGAGTCCGGCCACGACACCGGATGTGAAGAGCTCATTGAGCGCTTCCACGTCGCTGGTGGTGCGCGTCACCAAACGCCCCACTGGCGAGCGATCAAAGAAGCTCACGGGCAGTCGCTGCAGGTGCGCGAACAGTTCGCGCCGCAAGTCCCGCATGACGCGCTGCCCCAGCAAGGCGGTCAGGAGCGTTTCCGCGTAGGTAATCCCGAACTGCAACACCAGCACCAGCGCGAATGCGACAGCCGCCAGCGTCACGACACCGATGTCGCGGGCCGGCAACGCCGTGTCGATCACCCAGCGTGTGAGGAGAGGGCCCACAAGCTGCAGCCCCGCCTGGACGGAAATCAGGCCGACGGCGGCCACCACCAGCAGTCGCCACGGGCGCACGTACGCGAAGAGCCGCCGCGCCAGTTGCGCGTCGAACTTCCGGCCCTGCTGGTGCTCGTCGGGTGCGGGAGATGCAGCCATGCGCGGGAATCTAGCGCGTGCTCCCGATAGGTTTCTCCCGGTGGAGACTCTCAAGTGAAGGACTACATCAGAATTCGTGGCGCGCGGCAGCACAACCTGCGCGGCATCGACGTGGACATTCCGCGCACCGCGCTCACGGTCATCACCGGCGTGTCCGGTTCCGGCAAGTCGTCGCTCGCCTTTGACACGCTCTACGCCGAAGGACAGCGCCGCTATGTCGAATCGCTGTCGGCGTACGCGCGCCAGTTTCTCGAGCGCATGGAAAAACCGGATGTCGACTACATCGAAGGCATTTCGCCGGCGGTGGCGATCGAGCAAAGCAACCCCACGCGGTCGTCGCGCTCCACGGTGGGCACGGGCACCGAGATTTACGACTATCTGCGCCTGCTGTGGGCACGCGTCGGTCGCACGTATTGCCGCACCTGCGATCGGGAGTTGCGACCGGACAGCGTGGAGTCGGTCACGAATGCCGTCTGCTCGCTGCCGACGGGTGTGCGCTTCATGGTGGCGGCCCCGCTCGTGCGTTCGTCGCTGGTGACGCACGAGGTGTTGCTCGAGAATCTGCGCGCCCGTGGGTTTGTCCGCGTCGCCCTCGATGGCATCGTGATGCATCTCGACGAACTCGGCGATCACAATCTCGCCGACACCGCCGACGTGCTGGTGGTGATCGACCGACTTGTGGTGAGCGACGACATCCGGGCACGGCTCGCCGACGCGGTGCAAACTGCGTTTCGCGAAGGCGATGGTGACGTGTCGCTGCTTTTTTCCGAACCGGTGCGCGCGCCGGACACACACAGCGGACGCGATGCGGGTCAACTCGTGACGCGGCTGCGCTACACCGAGCGTTTCGAGTGCCCCGACGACGGCACACGCGCGCCGCAGCCCACACCGCAACTCTTCTCGTTCAACAACCCGCGCGGCGCCTGCGCCACCTGCAACGGATTCGGCGCAGTGCTCGGCTACGACGACGCGCTCATCGTGCCCGATCACGAACGGTCGCTGCGCGACGGCGCGATTGATCCGTGGACAAAACCGCGCTACGAAACGCAGCGCCGCCAGGTGCTCGATTTCGCACGCACGATCGGCGTCGATCCGGATGTGCCATGGCGACGCCTGCCCGCTGCGGCACGCGAACAGTTGCTGCGCGGTGGCAAGCGACCGTACGTCGGTATCGTGCCGTTTCTGGTCGCGCTTGAGGAGAAGCGCTACAAGCAGTACATCCGTGTGTTCCTGCGGCAGTATCAGAGTGCCACGCCCTGCCCCACCTGTCTCGGCACGCGTCTCCAGCCCGATGCGCTGGCCGTGCGGGTGGGCGGGCAACGCATCAGTGACGTGACGCTGCTGCCCATCGACACGCTGCATGCGTGGTTCAACACGCTCGAGTTTACGCCGGCTGAACAGCAGATTGCCGACACCGTGTTGCGGGAAGCGCGCGCACGCACGCGATTTTTGTGCGACGTGGGGCTTACGTATCTCACGCTTGATCGCGCGACGCGCACGCTGTCCGGCGGTGAGGCGCAGCGCATCAGTCTCGCCAACGCACTCGGCGCGGCGCTGGTCGATGCGCTCTATGTGCTTGACGAGCCGTCCATCGGACTGCACCCGCGTGACATGTCACGGCTGCTCGCGCTCCTGCATCGACTGCGCGACGGCGGCAATACCGTGGTGATGGTGGAGCATGACCTCGACGCCATCCGCACCGCCGACTACATGATCGAACTCGGACCGGGCGCCGGCGAACACGGTGGCAACGTGGTGTACAGCGGGCCGTTGTCACTCGCCGGCGAGAGCGCCCTTACCGGCCAATACCTCACAGGTGCGCGCACCATCCCGCTGCCCGCGATGCGTCGCGCCGTGGGGCCGCGCTGGCTTACGCTGCGCGGTGCACGCGCCCACAATCTGCATGGCGTTGACGTACGTATTCCGCTTGGCGCGCTCACCGTCGTGACGGGCGTGAGCGGCTCGGGTAAAAGCACGCTCGTGCACGATGTGCTTTACCGCGCTCTCGAATCGCATTTTGACGGAGAGAGTTCCGCCAAAGAACATCTCGGTGAAACGGTGGGCACGTTCACCGCACTCGAAGGGCTCGAAGCGCTCAACGCCGTGGTACTTGTTGATCAGAGCCCGATCGGTCGGTCGCCGCGATCGAATCCCGTCACGTTCGTGAAAGCGTTCGACGACATTCGCAAACTGTTTGCCGACACGCCGCTCGCGCGGCAGCGCGGTTACGGACCCGGACATTTTTCTTTCAACGTGGCCGGCGGTCGCTGCGATCACTGCGAAGGGGCGGGCGCGCTGGAAGTCGAGATGGTGTTCATGGCCGATGTCTTTGTGCCCTGCGACGCGTGCGGCGGCAAGCGCTTCAAGCCCGAAGTGCTCGAGGTCACGGTTCGCGGCCGCAACATTCACGACGTGCTGCAACTTACCGTCGACGAAGCGATTCGTGCCTTTCCGCGGGAAGACAAACTCGCCCAGGCGCTCTGGCATGTGCAGCAGGTCGGGCTCGGCTACCTGCGGCTGGGTCAGCCCGCCACCACGCTGTCGGGCGGCGAGGCACAGCGACTCAAGATCGCGCGTGAGCTCGCCCTCACGGCCAAGGGCGGTGGCAAGCGGCTGTACATCATGGACGAACCCACCACCGGTCTGCACCTCGAAGACATCCGTCGGCTGGCCGGTGTCTTCGACCGGCTCATCGAGCATGGTCACACGCTGATTCTCGTGGAGCACAATCTCGACGTGATCAAACTGGCCGACTGGATCGTCGACATGGGTCCCGAGGGCGGTTCCGGCGGAGGCACGCTGGTGGTGATGGGGCGACCGGAGGAGGTGGTCGCACATCCCGCGTCTCACACCGGGCAGTGGCTGCAGTCCGTGTTGCCGCCGGGCGGCGTGCCGGCGGCCACCAGCGCCGCACGCGCATCGGGTGTACGCAAAACCACATCGCGGCGCAACGCTTGACGTTGGCGCTGCGCTTGATGACTATTCAGGATATTCCCGAGTAGCTCAGCTGGTAGAGCAGGTGACTGTTAATCACCGGGTCGGCGGTTCGAGTCCGTCCTCGGGAGCTTCGGTGAGTGGTCGGCGTGCATTCACTCGGTAGGACAGACAGTGCGGGGCGTTCGCTATGGCGGGCGCCCCGTTTGTCTTGGCTGCTCGAGTCGGTGTCGCGCGACGTCCGGTACCGGTTGACGCGCTCCGTCATCCCTCTAGCTTGCACTCATCTGTCGTGTGCATGACTCCGTCATCGATACTGACGCACCGCCCGGCCCGTCCCCCACCCGTCCCCTGTGAATACTTGCCCGCGCTGCGGGGACCAGTTCGACAACGACATTGGGTTCTGTCCAAAAGACGGATCGCGCTTGTCGCCTGCTCGCGCCGACTCGGACAGCGCGAGCTCACTCGTCGGTATCATCCTCGCCGACCGCTATCGCATTGTGTCACGGATTGGCGCCGGTGGCATGGGCCAGGTGTACAAGGCCGAACACATTCTCATGAAGCGGCAGTGCGCG
>JBBRDP010000142.1:0-9140 GCA_038203795.1 Gemmatimonadales bacterium | reverse complement strand
TTGATTTCGAGTGTGCGGACGATCGCCCCGGTTCTGCTCAGGGCGCGGAGCGTCGTGACCGCATCCCCCGGGAGCGACGTCACAAACCAGAGCCGCCCGTCACTGCTCATTAGCATCTGCGAGAACGGGCGGTGCGACGTTGGGCGCGGCACTTGCTGCGCGAACGCGACAAGCGCCGGCCGCACCGGCGCCGGCGCGATTTCCACGGCGCGATTGATTGACGCCGCGTACTGCGCCTCGGTAGGCGCGCCACGCACCGCGGGCAGCGTGGCAATGCTTTCTGCGCTACCGCTGGGGCCGTACCAGGTGACGGTACCGGAATCCGTGCGCGCCACAATCAGCGATCCGTCGTGCAACACAAAGGACGTGACTTCACCAAGCGGGCGTGGCATCGCGCCCATGCCGCCGCCCGGACCGAGTTGTCCCATCAGCATTTCACCGTAGGGCAGCGAACTGACCTCCTGCACCAACTTTCCAGCGCGATCCAGCAAACTGATGCTGGCCGCAACGGTACCAATCTCATAGCGACGACCGTCCGCTGTCTGGCGCTCGATAGTCGTTGACGCGCCTCCGCGACGCGGCGCTACATTCGAGAACAACGCGGCATTACCACGACGATCACACGAGGCCGTAAATGTCCCGCTCGACGTCGGCGCACTGATCTGGCGCACGTACCCTGAGCGGGCATGCATCACGGAGAGTCGCGTCGCGCGTGCGTCCCACGCGTAAAGTGTATCACTACCGCACGCGCCCACCCAGCTGAGGGCGCGGAACTCCCCCGGTGCATCGCCCAATCGGCCCCAGGAGCGCACGATTCGGCCGCTGCTGTCGGCAATGTGCAGCGCACCATCCGTTTGGTCGGCAATGACAATATCTCCGCTCGGCAAACGTGTTGCCCACGTGGCAACGGCAAACTGCACGCGACCATCGGGTGCCGTCGCGTTGATGCTGACACTGGGCGCTGCGGACACGCGAGGCGCAGGCGGCTGCGCGCCAATCGTCGTGGCCGGAGTGACGACCAGCGTACCTATCGCGCTGTAGACGACCATTCGTATGGCAGCAATCGCCTTCATGCGACGTGCGCCTCGTAGATCGGCGTCAGCGTGTTGCTTCGACAGGCTCGTTGAGCGAGGGTCAAACGATTGTGGCATGGTTGGCTCCTGTTGATGGCCGGAGGGAAACACGGTGTAGCACATGTACGGGCAACGAACGGGCTAGCCGCGACGCAAGACCTCATTGGGGTTCATCCGAGAGGCGCGACGAACCGGAATCCAGCAGGCCATCAGCACCACGGCGCCAAGTATCAGCGCGGTCGCCAGGGTGGCCTCCAGCAGAACGAACGTCCCCATGGCCAGTCGCGGCAGCATTGCACTCACCAACACTGCGGCGATCAGCGCTCCGCCGATGAGACCCGCGCGCGTGTCGCGTAACGCATCACGCAGCAAGAGTCGCTCTACCTGACCGGGCGTTGCACCAAGTGCAAGTCTGATTCCGATCTCTCGCTGGCGCTGTTGGGTGGCAACGCGCACCAGCCCAAAGAGACCGAGCGACGCAATGCCAAGTGTGAGCGCGGCGACGATGCTCAATACTGTGCCCAACAATCGCAGTGGCGTCAGGGCTCGCTTCGCATTGTCGGCCAGGCTGTGCACGTCGGACAGCAGCACCATGGAATCAAGCGCGACTGACGCGTTCCGCACCGCGGCGGCGACACTGTCTATGGGCGCGTGCGCTTCGATCGCGACGAATGTATAGCCGGATTCTGCTTGTACATCGGCCAGGAATATTTCATGAGGCGCTTCGTACGACAGGCGACCGCCGACGAATCGCAATCGTGGAACGTCTGCAACAACGCCGATGATCTCCGCGACCGGTCCGTCTGCGCCGATGCGCACGGTCTGGCCAATCGTTGAGATATTGCCGAAGGCCTCTTTGGCCAGACGTTGGTTGAGGACAACGGCAAGCGGCCCGCCGGTGCTGTCGACAGCGGCAAACCCGCGCCCCCGTACGAAACGCCGCCGGTACAAACAAAAGTACGCCGTGTCGACAGCGAGGATCACCGGCCAGCTTCCCTGCGGGCGCCAGAGCTCGCGCGTCGTGTCTCCGGCAGCAAAAAATCGGTTGTCGGAAGACACCGCCGTGCGATCCGAGCCTGGCGTTGCCCGCACGTGCCGTGCGTCACTGTACACACTGACCGCTGCGACGCGTGGGTCGTGGCGTAGTGCGCGCGCCAGCGCCTTGGTGTGCGCTTCCTGATAGGCGAGATCACCTGATCGCGGTTCATCGAGCAGGGGCCGCAGTTCGATCATCTGCTCGGCGGGATAGGTCGGCGCGACCTCCAGCAGTGCGCGGTAGTCGGCCACCATCAGCACGCTCGCAACGACCAGTACGAGGGACAGTGCAAGCTGCACACTGATCAGGCGTGCGCTCCAGGCGCGACTTCCTCGCCCCGTGATGCCCAGGCTCTCGCCGTCGTGGATCACGCGAATCGGATCGATGCGGGACGCTTCGCGCGCAGGCAGCAGACCAAACAGCAACATGGCGAACATCGAAATGGCGAACGCGAACACCAGCACCCGCCAGTCCACCCCGAAGCGGAGCCACCCCGGGAACCCTTGCCGAGGGATCGAACGCAGCATGAGTTGCACGCCGATGGCGGACAGCACGGTTCCGAGCAGACCGGCAGCAGCCGCGAGCAACAGGCATTCCGTGAGCAGCTGCCGAAGCAGGCGCGCAGCACTTGCCCCAAGCGCTGCAGAAAGGGCCATCTCACGTCGGCGACTGTGACCGCGCGCGAGCAGGATGTTCATCACATTCGCGCAGACCACGAGCAGCACAACGGCGGTCACGAAAAACGCAGCGGCCGCCAGCGAGTAGCCCGCCGTCGACTGGCCACGATCAATCACGTCGTCGACCCCAAGGCGCCAGCCACTCTGCGCGAGCGAGCCGGCATCACGTGGTGCGCTGTCGTTGAGGATGCGTCGTGCCAGCGAGTCACGGGTCATGCCGCTGCCAAGGCGCGCGATCACGTGCCCAAGCGCCGGCGAATCGTCGTCCACCGGCGCGGTTCTTTCGTGCTGTGCGAGAAGGGAGTCCATCGTCAGCGGCGTCCAGATGACGGCGCGCGTATGGAAACGAAAATCATCCGGCATCACGCCAATGACGCGGTGGAGCGTGCCGCCGATCTCAATCGTCGTGTCAGCGTGCGCGAGTCCCGAAGCAAAGTTGGTGCGCCACAATGAATCGCTGATCAGTGCGACCCGCGACTGCGATGCGAACTCGCGGCTCGTGGGAACCCGTCCGTGAATCGGGACGACTTGCAGAAGCGCCAGTGTCGCTTCGTCAATCCGCGTTCGATTGATCCGCATAAGTCCACCGTTGAGACGTACGGTGGTCTGGCGCTCGTCGAACACGGCGAGTGCCGCTACGTCCCGCACGCGCTGTCGTAACTCCGGCACCAGCGTGAGCGGGATCTCTATCGAATGGTAGCGTTGGGGAGAAACGGAGCGCAGCAGAACCAGTTGCTCTGCAGAAACGAACGGCAGCGGTCGCAGCCACGCGGAGTTTACCAGACTGAACACGCTGGTGACGCAGGCAATGCCAACGGCGACCACCAGCACGATGGCGGTACTGCTCCACGGCTCTTTCCGAAGTCGCCGCGTGCCGATCCGCGTGTCACGCATGGCATCGAACCACCAGCCGAGGGCCCGTTCCCGCAGCACCCATTCGCGTGTTTGCTGCAGGCCCCCAAAGGCCACCAGTGCTTGTCGACGCGCGTCGGCGCGCGGCACGCCACGCGCGATCAGGTCGTCGGTGGCATAGGCGATGTGCGACTGCAGTTCTGCGTCGATGTCCTGCGCGACGGCGCGGCGTGTCGTAAGCGCTTGTAGCCCACGCCATAGACGAAAGACCCGGTCGAACACGGATCGGCGCTTAAGTCACGTGGCGTTGAGCACACGATCAACGGCCGCGGTGAAAAGCGTCCATTGCTTGCGCTCGGCGATGAGTTGCTTCTTACCTCGTGCAGTCAGTGTGTACACCTTCACGCGACGCCCTTCTGGCGACGTTCCCCACTCCGCCGAGAGCCAGCCGCGCTCTTCAAGGCGATAGAGCGCGGGATAGAGTGAGCCTTGGTTCACTTCCAGGACGTCTGCCGAGAGTTCTCTGATGCACCTGGAAATCGCCCAGCCATGCAACGGCTCCCGCTGCACACTCCGGAGAATGAGCAGATCCAGACTGCCTTGCAGCACATCCGCGCGATCAGTTGCCATGCTGGGCTCCTTGCCTAGACGTTCGACAACAGGATAGGATCGCTGTTGTCGAATGTCAAGGTATCAGAGGATGGCGGGCCGGCAGCCCCGCATCAACGGGTGAACTGCTCCAGCATCGAAACCGCGTCGTCAAGTGAGCGTAGCGTCGCGAAAACGCGGCTCGTCGTCTCCGGAGGGATCGGCTTGAGATCGGGCACGGCCACCGCGCGCATACCCGCCGCCATGGCCGCTTCGAGACCGAGATCGCTGTCTTCGAACGCGACGCAGTGTTCAGCCGACACGCCGAGGCGTCGCGCGGCTTCAACGTAAATATCTGGCGCGGGCTTCGATCGTGTAACCTGCTCACCGGTCACCACAATGGGGAACCGTTCGCTCAGGTCGGCCAGCGCCAGCTTCTTCGCCGCACCGGCAGCGAGCGTTGACGTGGCAATCGCGTACGGAATGCCCGCGTTGTCGAGCCAGTCGAGTACCGACACCACACCCGGCTTTCGTAGCTCACTCGCCGTCGCCGCCAAGAGAGCCGCGTGATAGTGCGCCGCGTGTCGGGCGTAGAGATCCTGCACGGGAAACTGTTCGCCGAGTGCCGCAACGAACTGCGCCTCCACTTCAGCGCGTCGTCGACCGATGATGGCGGCGAGCACCGTCATCGGCAGATCGACGCCGAGGTCGCGTCCGCCCACGAGCCACGAGGCGCGCGACAGTCGCTCGGTGTCGAGCAGCAGTCCGTCCATGTCGAACACTACGGCGTGCATACGAGCAACCTCGGAGAAAGCGATGAAGAGACCGAAGACGACGCGTCGTTGTTTGCCAACGGCCTGGATAACATCATCGCTTTACCTGATCCCCGCCCCCGCCTGCGGCGGCGCATAGCTCCACGGCTGGCGCACCAGCGCGCGCTTGCGTGGATAGATCTCGTCGAGCGTCTCGCCGTCGTACAGGCGGCCGTTTACCATCACATTCCGAATCGAATTGGTGTTCCGGATATCTGTGAGCGGATCACGATCGAGCACCAGCAGGTCCGCAAACTTTCCCACCTCGAGCGACCCAACACTCGAGCCCAGTCCAATCGCTTCCGCACCAACAATCGTCGCCGCGCGCAGCGCATCATGCTCCGGCATACCGCCGCTCTGCACGAGCCACAGCTCCCAGTGCATGCCGAGCCCCTGCAGCTGACCGTGACTTCCCACGCCGATACGACCGCCTGCCGCCACCGTCTTCGCGAGGTCTTCGGCGTGCTGCCACATCGCGTACTCTTCCTTCACCGCAAAACCAGCCGGTCCGGGGGCGTTGCCCGTGCCACGGCGACGCACCTTGCCGTCAAAATCGACGGGATGCGTGAAGCGACGGAGCTTGGCGTCGCCGAGCAAGTCTTCGGTCTGATAGAACCAGCCTTCGCCGAACGGACCACCGTATTCCACGACCAACGTGGGCGAGTTCACCGTCTGCGTCGCGGTGTACCACGCGTAGACGTCGTCGAACTTCGGCGTGATCGGCAGCGTGTGCTCGATGCCGGGATACCCGTCAATGCCATGCGTGAGGTTGAGCTTGTGATCGAGGCCACCTTCCGTGGTGGGCATGATCTTGAGCTCCTTCGCCGCCATGATCAGCCACTGACGCTGCTGACGGTTGCCGCTCATGTACATCTTGAGCGTCTTCGTATCGTAGTACGTGGCGTAGCGCTGCATGATTTCGCGCGCGTGATCGAGATCGCGCACTGGCTCCGCTGAGAATACGCCGGGACCCGTCGTGTAAATGCGCGGACCGATCATTTGTCCGGCATCAACCTGATCGGTGTAGCTCAAAAAGTCGGTCGTGGCCGTTTGCGGATCACGCGTGGTCGTGGTGCCGTACGCCAGCGTCGCGAGATATTGCCACGTTTGTGTGTTGTGGATCTGCGGCGTCAGCCACTGCGGGTGATAGTGCGTGTCTACCATGCCGGGCATGATCACTTTCCCGCTTACGTCCATGACCTGCGCGCCGTCGGGAATGGTCACGCTGCCGCGCGGACCGATCGCGACAATGTGCCGGTCGCGAATCACGATGTCGGCGTTCTCGATGATCTCCTTGCCCTTCATCGTGATGGTCTTCGCACCGCGCAACACCAGCACGCCGCGCGGCTGATCACGGACAGCGGTCACCGAAATGCGCGATTCTATCGGCTTGTAGCCGGGTTTGTCTTTCGTGGTGGTATCGGCCTTCGCAATTGAATCGGACCGCGCGATGCTGTCCTTCTGCGTGCTGTCTGCGCGCAGCACAGCCACGCGACGCCCGTCCACCTTGAGCGAATCGTCAACCACCTTTGCACGCGTGAGATCGTACGTCCACATGGCGTTGCCGAGTGACCACATCACCTTGGTGCCGTCGGCGCTCCACGCGGGAAACTCTCCGCCCACGGTGTTGAGCTTGCGCACGGGCACGGACGCAGTCGCCGGAGAAATCACCGACACGGTAGGCGGTGTGCTTCCAGCGACAGGCACGGTCACGGTGTACAAATCCATGCCCACCATCGCCAGCGCCTGATCACCCGTCGGCGCCATCATCACCAAACCGGCGGGGCGCGGACGCGGCGGCGCGGGTTCGTTGTCGTCGAGATGTGTGGGCCCGAACATGCCGAAGCTGCGCGTGCCCTCAAAATCGATCGGGCGCGCTCCGCGTCCGCCAATCCACTGCTGCGCTGCACGCGCGACGAGATCGGCGTCGAGCCCGATCGCACCGCCCGCGCCAGGCGGCATCGGTCCGGTCACACGCAAATGCACTTTCAGATCGGTGCCGTCCCAGCGGAACGACTGCAGACCGTCGCCGTAGGCAAAAATGCGCTCGGCGTCATTGGCGAAATGCGGATTGCCGAGTCCACTCGTGGGCATGATACGCGTGACCGTTCCACCGGTGGCTGGCAGCCATACAAACTCCGCCGCCGCCGGTCCAAAGAACGCGCCGCCCGCTTCCTGCAACTCGCGCGCGGCCGCACGCACCGCGACAATGCGGTCGCCTTTCGGTGACCATGCGAGATCGGTGTACAATGCGCTGCCAGTCGTGAGCGACGTTACACGCCACGCCGTCGCTCGCGGCGCGCGCGTGGCCCGCCGAATCGATCCGCCTGCAGCGTCATGCCACGTGACGTACGACACGCTCGACCCGTCGGGCGACCACACAGGATTGAACTCACCCACCGTATCGTTCGACACGCGCGACGGTGTACCACTCGGCAGCTCCACCACATACACGCGGTCCATCGACACAAACGCCAACTGCTTACCGTTTGGCGACGGTGCGAGATCGCGAATCTGACGCGACGTGAACGTGGGCATCGTATCGATGTCATACGCAAACTTCACGTCCGGTCCCATCTCGAGCTTCACTTCAGCCTCAAACGGAATCTTGCTCGGCGCAGACTTATCAGCTGGTACACGCCAGATCTCTCCACCGTATGACACCACCACGGCACGTGAATCAGGGGTAAACGAATAGCCGGGATACGCGTCCATCGGCGCACGCGATTCCATGTCGTCACGCTGCACCGGGAACGCCAGCCAATCTTCGTCCTGTGTTTCGAGATTGCGAATACGCAGACCGGTCTTCGTCTCGAAGCGCGTGCCGTATACGAGATACCGGCCATCGGGCGAAAGCGCCGGACGGAAACCGGAGCCAAAGCGCGTCGTCATTTGCGACGTCCGGCCGGTTTCCTGGTCCCACACATGTAACTGGTATTGCGGTCCGAGGGCGTTGTACTGCCAATCACCGGTGCGCGCGGCAAACCACATGTACCGCGGATCTTTCCCGAACGCAGCGCCCACCATCTTGAGTTGCGGCGGCGCCGCAGGTTCAGTGGAGAGTGGCAAACCACTGCCTCCGTCAGTGTGAAACATCCACAGCTTGGCGGTTCCACCGAGTCCGCCGGAACGCGATGCGACGATGTACTTGCCATCGGGCGTCCACTCGGGCGATACGTAGAGATTGTTGTTGCCCGTCGTGAGCTGCGTGGTGTCGCTGCCGTCGGCCTTCATGTGCCACAAATTGTCACCACCGGAGCGATCACTCACAAACACAATGCGTGATCCATCGGGTGAAAATCGCGGCTGCACATCGTACGCCATGCCAGACGTGATGCGCGTAGCCTTGCCGCCCGTGATCGGCAGCGTGTACAGATCGCCGAGCAGGTCGAAGACAACTGTCTGGCCGTTGGGCGACACATCGAGTGAAAGCCACGTGCCCTTGGTGGTGGTGAATGTGTGCGTGCGTGTGCTCTTGAGCGGCAACGTGACGGTCTTGGCTGGGGCCTGCGCGCCGATCATCGGCACGGGCCCGCACAGCACAGCGAGTGCAACAACGGCGCCAGCGAGCGCGCGACGCGGTACTTCGTGGGAAATGGACATCTTCTATTCTGCGCGATGTCAAGAGCGAGCGCGAGGGTTGCGGCAGAAATGGGACGACCCGTGCGGAATCGCCGAGCGTCTGGCTGCCTCCCGAGCTAGCGCGGCGGCTCGATCCTGGCCGCCACCCACGGTTTGCCGTAGAGCCGAGCAAGCGCCGCTGGTGTGTCGCCTTTGCCTGACGTAGCGACGCGGTCCGCACCCGCCACCAGCAACGCGTCCACGATGCGCAGGTGCCCACGATCTGGCGCAGCCGCGGCGTGATGCAACGCCGTCCAACCGTTGTCGTCCTTCGAGTTGAGATTCGCACCACCTGCGATGAGCGCGCGCACTACATCCGTCGCACCATCCGCCGCCGCGATCATCAGGGGCGTCATTTCCAGCGAATCGGCGGGACGCGGGCCATCATCCACCAGCGCGCCGCGCTGCAGCAGCCAGCGCGCCGCCCCGCCGTCTGTTTGCCACGTGACGGCCATCAACGGCGAGTCACCCGAGTTGGGCG
>JBBRDP010000141.1:0-9154 GCA_038203795.1 Gemmatimonadales bacterium | reverse complement strand
GATCGTACTCAGAATACCGCGGTCCACCGGCAACAAATGCGGCGTGAACACGAGATCAACATCACCGCCGAGCCGGCGCAGACTGTCACTCATTTCCGGGAGATGACGATGCACGTTGCCCGCCGCGTACGCGCGAAAGTTTTCTGTCACCTCGGCGAACAGCAGTTCCGGCTTGGGCGACGCACCGGCGCCGCTCACACCACTCGCCGCAGCGACCGACACGAGGGCACCGGGCGCAACCAAACCAGCGCGCACAAACGGGGCAAGCGCCACCAGAATACTGGTGGGATAGCAGCCCGGGTTCGCGACCACGCGCGCCTCGGCGATGCCCTCGCGAAACAGCTCCGGTAGTCCGTACGGCACGTGCGCCGGCACGGAGGCGGGAATGGGATGCGTACTGCCGCCACGCCCCGGACGCAGGTCGCTGGACAGGTCAACGACGCGGGCACCGGCGTCAAGCGCCCGGCCCACCCACTCCACGCTGGCACCGTGCGGCAACGCACTGAACACAAGCTCCACGTCGCCGAGCGGCGCTTCGTCGGGGCCGATCATGACGATCTCGCGCACCCCGCGCTGACCGGCACGGACACGGAAGGTTTGTCCGCGACGCTCATTGGCGGTCGCAAACACCAGATTGCATGATGGGTGGGACGCAATCAGTCCACACAACTCTCGGCCCGCGTAGCCGCTGGCGCCGAGGACCCCGACAGGAATACTATGCACACTTAATGCATATTATTGCATCACGGCGCTGTCAATCTGCTGGGCGCCGGATCCTGGCAGTTGGCTTCGGTTTTGTTGCGCCGAGATCCCCCGGCGCGGACCATCATCTTTGTGGGAGTTCGTCGTGAGCGACAAGAGCATCCGGCAGACCGCGATTCGTGAGCTCGTGGGCGAGCGGGCAATCGGCAGCCAGGAAGAGCTGCGCAAGCTGTTGCGACAGCGTGGATGGGATGTGACGCAGTCCACGTTGTCGCGCGACCTGCGCGAGCTGCGGCTTGGGCGCATTCCCGATGGCCATGGCAGCGCCCGCTACGCGTTTCCCGAAGGAATGCCTGAGGACAGCGGTCCGGCGCTCGAGCGCTTGCTGCCGCAGCTGTTGATCGCAGTAGAGGCGGTGCAGGTGTTGGTGGTCGCGCGCACCGTACCTTCGGGCGCGCAGCCCGTGGCCGCCGCACTCGATGGCGCCGCGTGGGGCGACATCCTCGGCACGATCGCCGGCGACGACACGGTGCTGATTATTTGCCGGTCGGCGCAGGGGCGCGAACGGGTGGTGCGCCGGCTCAAGCCACTCACGCGCCCGTCGGCGTAGATTGTGGCGCGTGGCGGCGCACACACGGCAACTCAACACGGCGCCCGACGCGGCGCCCGACGCGGCGCATCATTATGCACAGGCTCTGCATAAGTTCCTATATCTTCCCGTTTCTCTCACCGTCTCATGAGCACGCCTGACGCTTCGTCCTCTGACTCCTCGCGCGACGCTCCTGCCTCATCGGAGGGTACGCACAAACTTTGGGGCGGCCGGTTCGCCAGCGGGCCGCATCCGCTGCTCGATGCCGTCAATCGCTCCATTGGCACCGATTTTCGCCTCTGGCCGCACGACGTGCGCCTCTCCAAGGCCTGGGCGCAGGCGCTGCAGCAGGCCGGCGTGCTCTCGGCCGGCGAGGCGGAGGCCATCGACGCAGGCCTTGATCGGGTGGGTGATCGGCTCGCGGCCGGCGAACAGCCGGTGGCGACCGACGAAGACATTCACACCATGATTGATCGTCTACTGCACGAAGAGGCCGGTGCACCGGCGTCGCGGTTGCACACCGGGCGCTCGCGCAACGATCAAGTCGCCACCGCCACGCGGCTGTGGACGATGCACGCCTGCACCACACTCGACGGCGCCGTGCGCGAGCTACAGCAGTCGCTGTTCAGTCAAGCCGAACAGTTGCAGGACGCTGTGCTACCCGCGTACACGCACTTGCAGCGCGCGCAGCCGGTGAGTGGGGCGCACTGGTTGCTCTCACACTTCTGGGCGCTCGACCGTGATCGTGGTCGCTTCGCTGCGGCGTCGCGAGGCGCGTCGGTGATGCCCCTTGGTTCCGGCGCCATCGCTGGCAGCGCGTTCCCGATCTCACGCGAGCTGCTGCGTGAAACGCTGGGCTTTGCGGCCATCTCTGCCAACAGTATCGACGCCACCGGCGACCGCGATTTCGTGGCCGAAACACTGTTCGCGTGCGCGCTCACGGCCGCGCACTGCTCGCGTCTCGCCGAAGATCTCATTGTCTACGGCTCGAGCGAGTTTGGCTTCGTGAAGTTTGGCGACCGGTTCAGTACGGGCTCCAGCATGATGCCGCAGAAGCGCAATCCCGATGTGTTTGAGCTGGCGCGCGGCTCCGGCGCACGCGTGCTCGGTGACCTCGTGAGCATGCTGGCCACGATCAAAGGATTGCCCAGCGGTTACAGCAAAGACCTGCAGGACGACAAGCGCGCGCTGTTTAATGCCGTCGATATGTTGTTTCTCGTGTTACCGGCAATGGCTGGCGCGATCGCCGAGTTGCGCTTCAATCGCGCTCGGATGCGTGCCGCCGTGTCCGGTGCAATGATGGCCACCGATCTCGCGGATTACCTGGTGCGTAAAGGTGCGTCGTTCCGCGAAGCGCATGGCGCGGTGGGACGACTCGTTCGTGAGGCGGAGGAAGCGGCGGTAGAGCTGGACGAACTGCCGGTTACACAGGTGCGCGCGGCGCATGCGCTCTTTGGTTCTGATGTGATGGACGCATTGAGCGTGGACGCGTCGCTGGCGCTGCGCAACGTTGATGGTGGCACGGGCCGCGAGGCGGTGGCGAAGCAACTTGAGCAGGCGCGGGCGCGGCTGCATGTAGAGCGCGCGACCGATTCGTCAATTTCCTCTTGACCTGACGCCTCAACGGTCGCTTATTATCGCCACCATTCCAGTTGGCACCACTTCTTCAAAAGGAATCTCATGATCAAGACACTGCGCACGCTTTCTCTCGCGCTCGTAGCGGCTGCCGCACTTCCGTTGGCCAGCGCGTCCGCACAGGACGCGTCCACGAAAGACGCCGCGTTCGGAAAAGGCACCAAGCTCGTGAACCTCGGCATCGTGACGGATCCCACCGGCTTCGGCGCCGGCTTCGAAGTCGGCCTGATGGAGCTGGCCCCGAACATCACGCTCGGCGTGGGTGGTACGTTCGCGTACCAGAGCCAGTCGGTTCTCGGTTTCGATGCCTCGACGACGTGGATTGTGGGTAACGCCAATGTGCACTATGCGCTCCCCGATCTCCCGGCGCTCGACCTGTTTGGTGGTGTGTCGTTCGGAATCGCGCGCACGAGTTTCGACGAGTCGATTCTCGGCACCGATGCCTCGGATAGCCAGACGGTATTTGGCATCAACCTTGGTGGCCGCTACATGTTCACGCCCAGGCTCGGTGCGTTCGCGCAGCTTGGCCTGGCCGATGCACCGGAGCTCTTCCTCGGTCTCACCATCAAGTTCTAGTCTGCGCCGCTTCTGCGGGCAGTGATCGAAAGAGGGCGTCCAGCTTCGGCCGGACGCCCTCTTTCACCTTCCATTAATCTGCGATCGTCAAAACCGCACCCCAAGCATCAGCGGCGCCAGCGTGAGCCCGCTACCACTTCCGAGAATCTGGCCGCTGAACACATGCTCAACGCGCGCTTCGATGAACCCCTCCAAGCCGTACACAGGCACGAGCATGCCAACACTCGCCGACGCACCCGGCGATGTGCGCATCGTACTTTCGGATGCGCCGTGCCGAAACACGCCCGCGCCCACCGCACCGTAGGCGCCGAGCCAGTCGAAAAAGACGCGGCGTTGTCCTTTCGACGTGATCCGCACCGATACGCCGGCTTTCTGATAGCGGCCGGGCAACGCTTCATCGGTGTCTTTTTCCAGGGACATGTACGACGCTTCGATTCCGAAGCCCGGCCACGAACCTTCGGGTGGCACGAACCACGCTCCGGCATATCCGCCCACGCCAAACGACGTGAGCTCACCGAGACGGCCGAGCGGAGCCACCGGTGCGATCGCCACGTACGGATGCCAACCTTGCTCAAGGAATGCGCCGGTGCGCTCTCGGCGCTCGGTGGCTTGATCACCGGTACGTTGGGCGCGTACGGCGGATGTATTCGCCAACAACAACGCGACAGCAACGAAGGACAACTGCGTGGAGCGACGTGCGAATCGGGAGGTCATGTGTGGGTTCTGGTAGTCAGCACGGCGTGTGCGGCCTGTTGACCACCGCGCGCTGCGCCTTCGAGTGAACTGGAGTGTAACACCTCACTGGCTCGCCAGAGATTCGGGAGCGCCGTATGCGCACTCGAGCTCGCCGGTGTCTCAGCCGCCAATACCGGCTGAGCGAACTGCGCCAGCGGCACGCGCCACGTGGCCTCGTGCGCAAGCGTGCCTGACAGCGGTGTCGGTGCCATCAGGCCAAGATCACGCCGTACCGCCGCATCGAGCGTCGCGTCGTCGTGTGTTGCGGCCTCGCCGAGCACCGTGGCGGCGATCAAGTGACGCCCGGGCGGCGCGTACGATGGGGCCACTTCGGTAATCGTGACGGCGTGACTCACCACCGCATCATGGCGCGCATTCAGCCACAGGGCACGGCCCGGCAGAATGGCCGAGTCCGCAGAGTAGTATACGGTGGTGCAGCCCAGGATTGAGCGCGGCTCGTGCAGTGCCACAGCGACGGTGTCGGTGAGCGCGCGGGCCGTCACCAGATCAGTGGCCAGCACGACATCGAGCGCCGGCAGCACCGTGCCATCGTCCAGCACCACGCCACTTGCCTGTCCATCTGTGGTGAGCAGTGATCGCACGCGCGTGTTGCATCGCACTGACGCGGGCGGCAGTTGCGCGGCGAGTTGCGCGGGAATCGCTCCCATGCCGTGTGCGGGAACAGCGGTGCGTCCCTCGGCCAGCATCTTGAAGGTGAAGAGCAGCACGCTCGCGCGCGTACTCAACGAACGGTCCAGCAGGATGCCGCCGTAAAACGGCGCGAAGAATCCGTTGATGGTGCCCGCAGAAAACCCGCGTGCTGCGAGAAAATCGCGCGTGCTGACCGCTGCGAACTGCGGCGCAAAACACTCGTCGATCGACCGCGCCATCGCGAACTGTCGCAGACGCAACATGCGCCATAAATCAGCGAACGGAATGGCGCCGCCGGCCAGTGACGGCAGCAAGAGCGAGAAGTCGGCGAGGGCGTCGCCCACGAATGCGGCACGGCGCCCGTCACGCACAATGCGCGCCGCCGGCAAAAACGGGCGCAGATCAAGCGCTGCCTGATTGAGGTAGCGGTTGAGCGTAGGATACGCCGTGAAGAGCACCTGGAATCCGTGGTCGAGACGGAAACCGTTCTGCACAGTGGTGCGCACCCGACCACCAACCTCTGGCGCAGCTTCCAGCACCAGCAGGTCGCGACCGGCTCCATGCAGTTCGATCGCGGCGATGAGACCGGCGATGCCGGCCCCAATCACGATGGTCCTGTTCGGTGCGGTGATCGATCCGTTCACAGGTGTCGCGTTGGTTGGCGAAATCGCGCGCATTGACAACTCTATCGGCATAAACAGCTTAGTCGGCGCTTACGTTTCCCGCCGCGCATCCCGATCCCACCCCGATACCTACGGAAGCGAACACATGCACCGCTCAACTCGTCTCGAGATCGCTGTGGCGACCGCTGCCGTTGCGTCGCCGCAAATGCACGCTCAAACGTGCCCGGGCCTACCGGCCGCCTCGGTCGCCAGCCGCAATCTCACCCTCGTAGCAGCATTTCCTGAGGGGCAATCAAGCTTCGGCAGCCGACCGGGCGGTATTGGCAAATCGGGCGTATTTGCTGGCCTGAACACATCGAACGCATCGTTCGACGACGTGGATGCCTCAGCGCTCGGCATTAGGATTGAGGTTGGTACGGAACTGTCGCTCGCGATCGGTCGTCGATGGTCGCACCGAGTTGGGCAAACCAGTACGGCACACAAAAAAAGTGGGGCTCCCCGAGATTCGGAGAGCCCCACTCGCTTGTTGAATCGCGCAATCAGCGCTTAGAAACGAATGCCGAACGTGATGGGGATCCAGCGTGAGCTGGCGCCGTCGCCAAACACATTCACAAAACGCGCTTCGCCGAACGTAGTAAATCCGGCCAGCTTGAACTCAACACCACCACCAACCGCGATTCCGAGATCGTTCGTTGCATCCGAGTCGACGCCCGACGCGAGGCCGGTGCCACTGGCCGTAGAACGGTACAGACCGCCACCACCGATCAGGTACGGCCGAATGCCGCCCTCCGCGATGGACGAGCCAAGCGGAAACATGACGTTGCCAGTCACAGACAGCACGTTGAGATCGACTCCGGCGACGTTGTTGCTTCCCTTGGCCGAGAAGCTCTCGTAGCCAACATCACCGCGGAACGTCAAACGCGAGGTACCGGGACGGAAGTAGATGTTACCGGTGATGTTGTAACCGCTCTCAACGCCGTCGGCCAGATCACCCATCGGGAGCGAAAGTCCACCCATCACACCAACCGAGATCGGCCGGGAGTCCTGCGCACCAACGACAGCCGGCACGAGCGCGAAGGTGCCAACGGCACAGAGAGCACGAATTGCACGAATTGCACGAATCGACATACAAAACTCCTTAAAAAGTGTGTCGGATGCGGAATGTGCGGCGCACCCGACGAAGTCGATCGAATCATCTTTCAGTTAGTTCTCAAAGAGAATCCACGCCGCCGCACAGCGAATGGTACCGTGAAGGGAACCGATACGGCCACACACCTAGTGGGTATGTCAGTGCCTTCAACGCCCGCCTATTCGAATCGCCAACCCGGCATAAATCGAGAACGATCCGTTCTTGGCCGACTCGCGAACGGATCCGCTGTCAAACTCCGCCACTTTCGACACGCCAAACCCATACCGCGCACCGCCCGTAAGCACGAGCCCGCCAAGATCAAAGTCGAGCCCGCCACCGACAATACCACCGAGGTCCAACGTTTCGGTGTTTACACCCCCGACGTCATCACAATCGGATTCGCCCGGACCAGTGTCGATCTTGCAACGGATGCGCAGTCCGAGGTACGGCCCGGCATACACGTGCGGCGCGATGGCCGAGCCCGAGCCGAGCGAAAGCCGCAGCATCACGGGCACCTGCGCGTACGTCAGGTTGATGCCGTCCCCCGTGCCCGAGCGAGGCAGCGCGCCACCGGTCACGACGAGCGCTTCCGTTTGCAGCGCGAACGCCGAACCCAGTGGCAACACGAGCGAAAGGCCACCCATGGAGCCGGTCCGCTTCTCGAGGTCCACGTCGTCGAGTCCACGCAGCGTCGCGAAGTTGACGCCGCCAATGATACCGATCCGACCGCCTTGTGCTGCAGCGACGGACGGCATCAAGATCGCGGCGAAGCCGCATACCAGCGCCACGCGCGCGCGCTGAGCCCAACCTGTGTCTGTGTGCATGTGCAACTCCGGGAGCGAGAGGGTGATGGCCTCCGTACCGCGCTAACTCATTGTGGTTCCGGCGCGCTCCCCACAACACGAACACCCGTCACAAAATGTTTCGTTTCACCAAAACAACTGGTCGGCACCCAGGGCTTCTCCTGGTAGGAAATCACAATGCGCTTGCCATTGGTTTTCTCGATGGCGTGGGCAACGGAATCATCGGGCACGGTAAACGTGAAGAGCTGCGGCATGCTCCCCGGAATCGTGGAGATCGCCATCTCGCCTTCCCACGTTTTGCACAGCCACCCTTTTTCCGAAATCTTCTGCACGAAGCCGGCGCGCTCGCCCGTCGAGTACACAAAGTTCAGGCCGATCGCGGTCCAGATAGCGAAGACCAAAGCAGGCGCGCCAATCAGCGCCAGCAGCGTCAGCTTGCCCCAGTGCCGTCGGCCGAAGGAGCCACGCGGTTTTCCCGCTGGTGGGGTGGGCTCGGGTGGCGTTGGCGCGGGGCCGTCGGGTGCGGCAGGATCCAAGGGTTCGCTCATGCGTTAAACATCACCGAGCCGAGTCGCCGAGAGAAGGGTGCGCTGGGCCAGCGAGCACGGCTATTTTTGAATGCTGACCTGTCTTCCCCCGTTTCCGAGTTCCCTGTGACGTTCGATTCCCGACGCCAGACCGCAACCGTGCACGTGCGCGGTGTTCCCGTTGGTGGTGCGCACCCGATCGTGGTGCAGTCCATGACCAATACCGACACCGCCGATGCGGCCGGTACCGCCGATCAGGTGGCCGCGTTGTTTGAAGCCGGTTCGCAAAAAGTGCGCATCACCGTCAACAACGATGAAGCCGCGAAGGCCGTCCCGGAAATCCGGCAGCGACTCACCGATCGCGGACTCGATGTACCGCTCATCGGTGACTTTCATTACAACGGACACTTGCTGCTCACCAAGTATCCCGCGTGCGCCGACGCGCTCGACAAGTACCGCATCAATCCGGGCAACACGGGCACAAAACATCGCGACACCAACTTCACCACGATTGTGCAGGCGGCCATCGATCATGGCAAGCCGGTGCGCATTGGCGTGAACTGGGGCTCGCTCGATCAGACGCTGCTCACTGACATGATGGACGCGAACGCGAAGTGTGCCGAGCCGCGTGACGCGAAAGACGTGTACATGGACGCGATGCTCGAGAGCGCGTTGCGCTCCGCCGCATTGGCCGAAGAAGTGGGACTGCCGCACGATCGCATCATCGTGAGCGCGAAAATTTCCGTGGTGCAGGATTTGGTGGAGTGCTACCGCCGGCTCGCCAAGCGCTGCGACTATCCACTCCATCTCGGCCTCACCGAAGCGGGCATGGGCAGCAAGGGCGTGATCGCGAGCACGGCCGCGCTCTCCATTTTGCTCAGCGAAGGCATCGGCGACACGATTCGTGTGTCACTCACGCCCAAGCCCAATGGCGACCGCCGCGAAGAAGTGTTCGTGGCGCAGCAAATCCTGCAGTCACTCGGCCTGCGTTCGTTCGCACCGCAAGTCACGGCGTGTCCCGGGTGTGGACGCACCACGAGCACGTTCTTCCAGCACATGGCCGAAGATATTCAGGGCTATCTGCGCGAACAGATGCCGCTGTGGCGCGAGTCACGTCCCGGCGTGGTGGACATGAAAGTCGCGGTGATGGGCTGCGTGGTGAATGGGCCGGGCGAGAGCAAGCA
>JBBRDP010000140.1:0-9304 GCA_038203795.1 Gemmatimonadales bacterium | reverse complement strand
CTACGCCGATGTCGAAGCGCTGGTGCAGGATGTTGGTTTCGCGCCGAAGACGGCGATTGCCGATGGCGTGCAGGCGTTTGTCCAGTGGTATCGCTCCTACTACAACATCGGAGACTGACCCGTGCGCATCGCGATGATCGGAGCGGGATATGTTGGACTGGTGTCGGGTGCGTGTTTCGCTGAGTTCGGTTTAGCGGTGACGTGCGTTGATCTGGATGCGGACAAGGTAGCGCGCCTGGGTCGTGGCGAGATACCGATCTTCGAGGCTGGACTGGAGGATCTGGTCAGGAAAGGGCTGAGCGCCGGACGCTTGTTGTTCACGACGGAGTTGGCGGCCGCCGTACGTGATGCCGACGCCGTCTTCATTGCCGTGGGAACGCCCAGTCGCCGCGGCGATGGCCACGCGGACTTGCGATTCGTGGAAGCGGCGGCCGTGGAGATTGCCAAGGCGCTCACGGGATACACCGTGGTGGTCACCAAGAGCACCGTGCCGGTGGGCACGTGTCGCAAGGTGGCGCAGATCATCCGGGAGAACGCCCCGGCTGCGGATTTCGACGTAGTTTCCAATCCGGAGTTCCTGCGCGAGGGCTCAGCGATCGGTGATTTCATGAGACCGGATCGTGTACTGATCGGCGCCGAGTCGGATCGCGCGCGCGCCGTGATGCAGCAGTTGTATCGCCCACTCTTTCTCAACGAAACGCCGATCGTGATGACGACGCTCGAAACGTCGGAGCTCACGAAGTATGCGGCGAACGCCTTCCTCGCCACCAAAATCACGTTTATCAACGAGATGGCTGAGTTATGCGAAAAAGTGGGGGCGAATGTGCAGGATGTGGCGCGAGCGATGGGGCTCGACGGCCGTATCGGCAAGAAGTTTCTTCACGCGGGGCCGGGATACGGCGGTTCCTGCTTTCCGAAAGACACGATCGCCTTGGCGCGCACGGCGCAAGAGTACGGCGCGCCGGTGCGCCTCGTAGAGACCGTCATTCAGGTCAATGAAACCCGCAAAGGCGCGATGGCCTCACGCGTGCTGAAAGCGTGCGGCGGCTCCGTGCGTGGGAAGACTGTGGGCGTGCTCGGCGTCGCGTTCAAGCCCAACACCGATGACATGCGCGACGCACCGGCGCTCTCCATCATTCCCGCGCTGCAGGATGCGGGCGCTACGGTTCGCGCCTACGACCCCGCAGCTATGGAAGAAGCCGCACCGATGTTGCCGGGGGTGCAGTGGTGCGAAGATCCGTACGATGTCGCAGCCGACGCCGATGTGCTCGTACTCATTACAGAATGGAATGAGTTCCGTGCGCTGGATCTTGAGCGGGTTGGACAGGCGATGCGCGCCCGCGTGCTGGTAGACCTGCGCAATGTGTATCCGCCGCAGGAAGCCGAGGCCGCCGGTTTTGCGTACACCGGAATTGGTCGCGGCGCACCGTCTTCCTGACTACACGATCAGCTGCGTTGGCGTTTTTGGTTGCCGGTGTAGATCACCGCGCCGTAACCGACAATAAATACGGTGGCAAACGCAAACCACTGCACCGCGTAACTCTTGTGCGGCCCCTCATTCATCGTGGGCAACGGAAATCGCGCGGGTGTGACACCGCCGGTTACGTCGTAGCCCCCAATGGTATCGCCGAACTGATACACGAGCATATTGGCCACCGGAACGCCCCACTCGGCGGCCAGGGTGTCACGTTCAAGCCACCGGAACGCGCGTGCATCAGACTGCATGCGCGGCGCACCGGCCGCGGGTCGTTGAAACGCATCGAGTCGGCCGTCGACTTGCAGCGTGTCCGTCTCCCGCCACCGCGAGAGTTCCACGGTGCGGCCGTTGGCCGAGTACACCCAGCCGCGAACCAAGGCCACCACGGTATCGGTATCGGGCACACGCAGCGGCGTGACGATCCATACTCCCGGTGAGCCACCGCGTGTGCGTGAGGCGAGCACGACCTCGCGCGAGTAGTCAGCAACGCCTGCTCCCGTGACGCGACGCCAGCGCGCATCGGCCGTGTCGCGTGCGAGCGCTTGCTGCAACGGCTCGGCCCCACTGTCGAATCGCGACGAGACCTGCGCGTTGTACGCGCGTCGTTCCTCGAGGCGACTCAACTGCCAGATGCCGAGACGCACGCACACGGCGGCGGCGATCACGGCGACCACACCGAACAGCACCGTGCTGACGACGCGGCCACTCCGAGTGGTCATCCGTCGCTCTCCGGGTCTTTCTTCGGCCGCTTACGCGGCGTCGACTTCTTTCCGCTCGCCTTCTTGGCGGACTTGCCGGGAAGACGCTTCGGTCGCCGATCGCTGAGGAGCTCATTCGGAACAGCCACTTGTGCACCCGCCGGTAGTTGCGCGACCGACTTCACGCGCTCGGCGCCTTCCACCGTGCCGGGCTCGGGCAGCAGCACGATCGCCGAGAGCGGAGGAAGCGTGAGCAGCATCGACTGCTCGAACCCATGGTACGGCTGATCGTCCGTATGCACCACGTCCCCGCGAGCGAAGTCGCTGCCACCAAAGCGTGCATCGTCACTCGATAGCGCGTAGCGATACGCGCCTCGCGCTGGCGCGCCAATTCGATACTGCTCGCGCGGCACCGGCGTCAGATTGAGCAACACGACCGCATGCTGATCGCCATCCCGACGCACAAACGAAATGATGCTCTGTTCGCGGTCACCCACGTCCACCCAGGAAAACCCGGACGGTTCATGATCGCGACGCCAGAAGGAGGAATGATCGCGATACAACTGGCCAAGCTGTTCCATGAACGACATCAACCCCACGCGGCGCGGGTCCTGCAGCAGGTGCCACTCGAGACTCGCATCGTGATTCCACTCGCGGTGTGGCCCGAGCTCCGTACCCATGAAGAACAGGGACTTGCCGGGGCGCAATACGGAATACGCGATGAGCACCCGCAGGTTCGCAAACTTGTTCCACATATCGCCCGGCATCTTCTCGAGCAGCGATCGCTTGAGATGCACCACTTCATCGTGAGACAACGGATTCACAAAGCGCTCGCTGTACTCGTACATCATGGCGAACGTGAGCTGATTGTGCGCGCCACGCCGGAACAGCGGGTCTACCCGGAAATAGTCCAGCGTGTCGTGCATCCATCCCATGTTCCACTTGAAGGTGAACCCAAGCCCGCCCTCCGCGATGGGATGCGTGACCCGAGGCCACGTCGTGCTTTCCTCCGCAATCGTGACGACGCCCGGATACTGCGTGCGCACGGTGTGATTGAGCTGCCGGAGAAAGCTCACCGCCTCCAGATTCTCGCGCCCGCCGAGGCGGTTCCGCATCCACTGACCGGCTTCGCGTCCGTAGTCGAGATATAGCATCGATGCCACGGCGTCGACCCGGAAACCGTCGAGATGGAACTCCTCGATCCAGTAGAGGGCATTGGCCAGCAGAAAATTGCGGACTTCATTGCGTCCGTAATTGAAGATCAGCGTGCCCCATTCCGGATGCTCCGCCAACCGCGGGTCTTCGTGTTCGTAGCAGGCGGTGCCATCAAAGCGCCGCAGCGCGAAATCATCTTTCGGGAAATGCGCCGGCACCCAGTCGAGCAGCACACCGATGCCCGCCTGATGCATCGTATCCACGAAAAACCGGAAATCGTCCGGTGTGCCGTATCGCGAGGTCGGCGCGTAATAGCCGCTCACCTGATACCCCCACGAACCGCCGTACGGATGCTCCTGCACGGGCATCAACTCCACGTGCGTGAATCCCAGTCGCGCGCAGTGTTCCGCCAGGAGCGGTGCAATCTCACGATACGTGAGCGAGCGATCATTCTCCTCGGCCACACGTCGCCACGACCCCAGATGCACCTCGTAAATCAGCATGGGCTCGCGAACCGGATTTCGCTCCTTGCGTGCGGTAACCCAGGCCTCGTCCTGCCAACGATATGTATCACGCGCCGTTACAATGGACGCGTTGCCCGGTTGTTGCTCCATGTGCAAGCCGAGCGGATCGGTCTTCACGCGATACGGTCCCGACATCGGGCGCAATTCAAACTTGTATGTCGCACCGTCGCGCACGCCCGGAACGAACAACTCCCAAATGCCGCCGTCGGTGAGTCGTCGCATGGGATGGACGGCACCGCTCCAGCTGTTGAACTCGCCGAGCACGCTGACACCACGCGCGTTCGGTGCCCACACGGCGAACGCGGTACCGAACACACCGTCCACTTCACGCAGCTGCGCGCCGAGCACCTCCCACAAACGCATGTGCGTTCCTTCCCCGATCAGGTGCAGATCGACCGCGCCGAGTGTCGGGGCGAAACGATAAGGATCGTGCGCCGTTACTTCGTCGCCGCTCGCGAAACGCATGCGTACCGTGTACGAATCCTTTACGCGCGCACCCGGCACAAAGCAGTGCAACAGTCCGGGCGCCGCCAGTGACATCACGTGTGTCGTGCCATCTTCTGCAACGACCCAGGCGGCGACAGCATCGAGTGCAAGTGCGCGCACAACGACTCCGCGTTCGCCGTCGCGCTGCGCCGCATGAGGTCCGAGAATGGCGTGGGGGTGCTGATGCGTACCGGCGAGGAGCCGACGTGCATCATCAGCCGATACAGCGATCGGCGCGAGCGGAGCTTTCGACTGTCGGGGCATGCACGAACGATAGCACCCGACACTGGCCGCGCCTATTCAGGCGTGGTGTGGGTGCCGGGTCTCTCAGCGGTACGTCTCAAAAAATCCGGTGCCGCTTGCCTCATACCGAACCCCACGAACGCGCATGGAAATCTTCACGCGGCCTTGCATCTGGACGAAGTACGGACGTGCCAGTTGACGGGCGAGGGCCGATTCGCCCCGGTCCACGAGTCCGGCGCGTGTATCGGTGGCCACAGCATCGTCCACAAGCAGTTCCACGCGCAACGAGTCATCGCCGCGGACATCTTCCAACACACCGCGCGAGGGGACGCGAACGGTTCGGCCGTCAACGGTCACCACGCGGCCGTCATCGTACGTCACCTCCCGGGGGCGGAACAGCGACACAAAGCCGAGAGAGTCCGTGACGTACACGAACAGCGGTGCGCCGGATTCGAGCGAGTCGGGCGGCTGTACCCTTCCAAACAGCAGCGCGACTGATCCGGCCCGGGCCGCGCCCCATTCCCATGTCACGCCGCGCCAGACGCCCCAGTTGTGATCGTGATAGGCTCGCGCTGCGTTGAATCGATCGCATCTGGGCGACGCGCCGGTGCAGATAGATCCGGTGGCGGTGGCACGCAAGCCTGGCACGGCGTATCCGGAAGAAAACGAACCGCTGTTGAGCGTGGCGCCGGGAAACTCCGCATTGGCGATCGGCGCGACCGTCAGGTTCAACGTGAGCGGCGTACCGCGTGCTTCTTCAATCACGCGTCCACGTACCGCGTACGTGCCGTCCTCGAGTACAGTGACGGTGGCATCGCCGATTCGCACATCGGCGTCGGTGGTGGAGAAGCGCACCTCGCGCGCGGGCGCGGCGGCGGAAAACCGACGCGCGGGCTTCCCGATTTCGTGCAGCGTGACAAGCACCTGCCCTCCCCACTCGCCATCGGGGATGTCGCCGCCCACGATGTACGAAATGAACGCCCATTTGGACGCGTCTTCGGAGAGCACGTTGAAGTAGTGCCACTCGCCCCACGACTCACGCCCCGCCACTGAGGCCGGCGGCAGGTGGAAGCGATCAAGATCGTGTCGCCGCTCAGCCAGCGTGGGATTCGCCCAGCGATTGTCGGCATCGTCGTTGCGCCACACGCCGGCTACGAGTGTTGGCGCAGCGCCCACGGCGCGCGTGGCGTCAGGCAACTCACCCGTTGCACGCACGGGCAGTTCGGCACCATCGCGCGTCGTGAGGTACAGCAATTTGTTGTCGAGCTGCGGCGCAACGGCGGCCACAAGCGCTTGATGACGCGGCGAGGCGAGCACCTGCTGATATACAAACCGCGCGTTGGGCACCGAGAAAAACATGCCACCAAGTCCGCCGGTCTTGAGCACCTCGATATCGACGCCGTCCGGCAGCACGGTGATGTCGCCGCCGCCCACAAGCTTCTCTTCGCGCGCCTGCGTCAGCATCGCTTCGCCAACGGAGAGCAGTGTTATCATCACGGCCACACCGAGTCCGTAGCCGAGCAGCAGCAGCGCGGCTCGCCATGGTCGGTCAGACATGTTACGCCACGCGAGCTGCAGAATCACGCGACCAACGGCGTTGATGGTTCGTCGGAGACAATGCGGCCATCGCGCATCGTGATCACCCTTCGCGCCGACCGTGCCAGTGCCGCATCGTGCGTCACAAGCACGCACGTGAGGCCATCAGCGTTCAGCTGTTGCAGCAACGCGATGAGCGCCGCACCGGTCGCCGCATCCAGCTCGCCAGTGGGTTCATCCGCGAGCAGCAACGCCGGCTCATTCGCCAGCGCGCGGGCAACGGCGACGCGCTGCTGCTCGCCCCCGGAAAGCTGCGTTGGGCGATGAGACGTGCGTTCACCAAGGCCGACAAACGACAACAATGCGGTCGCTCTGGCTCGTCGATCGACTTTGCCGAGCCCGGCCTCTGCCATGGGCAACGACACATTCTCCAACGCCGACAGCGTTGGCATGAGGTAAAACCGCTGGAAAACGAGACCGACTCTCAGCAACCGCAAGCGTGTCGCGTCAGCGTCGGTGAGCGTTGAGATGTCACGTCCCTCAAAGACCACGCGACCGGAGTCGGGCGTGTCAACGGCACCGAGCAGGTGCAGCAACGTGGATTTGCCGGAACCGCTTGCACCAACGATGGCGACGAATTCGCCCCGGTTGATCGTGAGCGACACACCGCGCAGCGCGTGCACATCATTCTCGCCCGTGCGATACCGCCGTGTCACCTCGAACGCTTCGAGCAACGGAGTGGCGCTCATCCGATGGCCTCCTCACGCAGTGCTTGCGCGACGCGCATTTGCGACGCGCGCCACGCGGGGAGCGCACCAGCCACCGTCGACGCGACCAGCAACATCGCCAACGACTTCCACGCGGCCTCCGCGCTCCACACGAAAAAATCGAGGTCTGCGGGAAGCCCCGGAAAATCGCGCAGGATCGCGTTCAGCCATTGCGCCGTGACCAGCCCAAGACCGAGGCCGATGATGATACCCGCCATTCCCAGCATGAATCCCTCGAGCATAATCTGTTGCAAGACGCCGGAGCGCGGCACACCGATGGCGCGCAGTACGGCCAGTTCGCCGAGTCGTTCGTTCACGGAGAGCGAGACAAGAGTGGTAACCAGGAGCACGCCGATCACCAGGCTCAGCGCCCCGAGAATGAAGGCGAGCTGACGAAAATAGGCGAGCCGCTCTTCGACTTGCACGATGGCGGTTTCCGTAGAAATCGCCGTGACACGCGCGTGCGTCTGTTCAATCCACACGCGCACGGCTTCCGTGCGTGCTGCATTGGCAGTCGCACTCGTGGTATCGGCGCGCACGGAGGCCATGGCCAGCGAGATGCGATCGCGCCCCGCATCACCGAGAAACCCCTGCACTGCTGCGAGCGGTGCCGAAAGCGCCGGCAGGCCGGGAGGTACGTAGAGAAATCGCCCCTCGCCCACGATCACGACGCGCGTCGGCGTGCCCGCGATGCGAAGTTGCGCACTGCGCCCGGTCGTGATGGTGATCGTATCGCCAAGCGTCGCGTCGAGCGCGGTGAGAAACACGGCGTTCACGATCACTTCCCGCAGTAGCGTATCGGTTCCGAGCGGCGCACGCCCGTTGATCACGGTGTACTCGCCTTGCAGGTCGGGTTGCGTGCCCAGCACGAAGGCACTGCGCGCGCGATCAACACGCTGTACCTGTACCGTGCTGCCGAGTGACGGACTGACGCGTTCGATGTCGGGGTGCGCGCGCAGCGACGCAACGAGCGCGGACGCACTGCCCACCGTCGCCTCAGTATCGAACGGGAGCGTACCGCGCGGTGTCACGCGCAGCTCGTAGCCGCGCGACGTGAGCAGTGACCGGAATGAGGCGCGCATTCCGGTCGCCAGCATGACCATATCAATGAGCAGCGCCGCTGCAATGGCCAACCCCAGCACCGCCAGCAGCGTACGCATGGGATGCCGCCGAAGGGAGGCGAACGCGAGAACGGCGCGCATCAGCGACCCAGCAACACAAGCGGCCGCGTGCGCACCAGCCGCCACGCCGCGAGCGCACCCGCGCCGATGCCAAGCACCAACGAGAGCGTCACCGCGAAGAGCGCGATACGCGGCGTGAGCATCGCAAACGTGAGTGGTGTACGAAACACGCGCTGGTAGTATGCATTCACAGCCAGCGTGACCACCCAACCGAGTCCGGCACCAATGACACTGCCGACCACGGCCACCACGGCGGCCTCGGCGATCACCGACAACGCCACCGTACGTCGCGACAAACCCGCCAGGCGGAGCGCCGCAATCGCGCGTCGGCGCTCCTCAACCTTGAGCAGCAGAATGCACAACAGAAAAATCGCGCTGGCAACAATCGTGATGCCGCCGATCGCACGGTGGAACCGATCAACCACCTGAAATGTGCGCGAGCTTTCCACCGCGACATCCGCCGACGCATGGGCGCGAAAACCGAACGCCACGTGATTGATGCGCGCGAGCAGGCTGTCGACACCGGCCGCGCCAGCCTCAGGCCGTACCGCGACAGCGAATCGATCAACGCGATCGTCGCTGTCGATCAGACGCTGCAAATGATCCAGATGCAAGCGCACGCGGAATTCGCTGCGCGCGACTTCCGAGGGATCGGCCGCCCGCCGCACGACGGCGCCCACGATCACCGGTTCGCCGACCGTGCCCGCTTCGGCCGAGAGCCGGAGCGTGTCGCCCACGGAGACACCGTAGTCGGAGGCGATACGCTCATCGATGGCGAGCTCGCGAATCGCCGACGCAGCGCGCCCCGGTACCAACGGAGCCGTTGGTGTTCCAATCACCGTGTCGCGCAGTCGCTGCGCGTGCCCGACAGAACTGACGGACAGCAGCAACACGCCGCCGATCAGGGAGGCGACGACGGCGCGACGCAACGAGACTTTCGGGAAACCGGGACGAGACATAGCACTTCGGCAACGAATCCGCCGAGCGGTTCGTTCCGGTGTGGAGTCGGTCACGTGTCGTCCGGTACTTCTTCGACGAGCACCTGTTCCGCCAGTCCCTGCCCGACCACGGGTTCGGCGTCACCGACCTGCAGCGTGAGCGGTCCGTCAAACGGCGCACGGGCGAGGACACGCACCGTGGCGCCCGGCGTGAGGTCGATCTCGGCGAGGTAGCGGAGCAGACCCGGATTTTTGTCGCTGACGCGCACCATGCGCGCCCCGATCCCGATCTCGAGCTC
>JBBRDP010000139.1:0-9313 GCA_038203795.1 Gemmatimonadales bacterium | reverse complement strand
CTACGAGCTGACCATTCTGCGACTGCTGGCGGGTGAGCGCGGTTATCTCAACGCTGACCCCGAGCTGCAGCAGGCGTGTCGACGAGCGCTGCAAATGCCGTCACCCACCATCTCGATTGTGCGCGTGTGGGCCGGCAGCACGCTCACCCTGCGCAATGCAGCCTTTATTCTCGGCGCCGAACGCACCAGCGGCGCCTACGCGGCGTCCAGCGCCACGGGCGAGAATGCGGCCCACGCGGAACCGGCGCACGTCGAAAATCCTGACGCGCGATGCCACTGCCATTTCTGTGGCGGATCGCTGCCGAGCGGCCGGTCGCTCACCTATTGCCCGTTCTGCGGGCTCAATCTCACGGTACGCCAGTGCCCGGCCTGCAGCACAGAGCTGGAGCGCGCCTGGCGATTCTGTGTGACCTGCGGACGGCAGGCCGACGACGCGGATGGAGCCGTGGCCTCCGATACCGGCGAGCTCGCGGTGGTCGCAAACGCCGGCACGCCTGTTGCTGGTGTCTTCACGGCGTCGAATACCGAACAGCGGCGCACCTTGTGAGTCGCGCGCCTCTGCGCGTCGCAACGCTGCCCGGCGATGGGATCGGACCGGAAGTCACCCATTCGGCCGTCGCGGCGCTTCGCACCATTTGTGATCGCTACGACATTCCGCTCGAGATCGAAGCACTACCGTACGGCGCGACCTGGTATCTGGCCACCGGGCAGGGCATGCCGTCGGGCGAACCGCAGCGTCTCGCGCGGTCATTCGACGCCATCCTGGCCGGCGCGCTCGGCGATCCGCGCGTGAAGGACCACGAACACGTCCGGCAGATCCGGCACGCGCTGTTTGTGCAGCTCGACCTGTACGTCAGTCTGCGACCGGCCCAACAGCTGATTCCGGCGCTTTCGCCGTTGGCCAGCGTGCGTGATGGACGCGCCCGGGTCGACATTGCCGTCATCAGCGAGAACCTCGAGGGCTTTCATCCCGATCGAGATCGTAAAGTGCGCGTGACCGACGACGAAGACGCGCATGTGACGGAGGAATGGCACACGCCGCATCTCGTCGCGCGGCTTGTGCGCTTCGCCTTTGCGTGGGCGCGGCTGCGCGGTCGACGCCGTGTGACGCTGGTTGACAAGACCAATCTTGTGCCGGCGCATCGCCTGTGGCGCCACGCGTTCAACACCGTGGCCATGGACTATCCGGATATCGCCCACGACGTGCGTTTGGTCGATACCGTGGCGCACGACTTGGTGCGTGCGCCGGAGCGACTCGACGTGCTCGTGACCACCAATCTCTTTGGTGAAATTCTGAGCGATCTCACGGCCGGCCTTGTGGGCGGGCTCGGGCTGGCCGCCAGTGCGAACCTGCACCCAGGCCGCTGCTCCCTGTTTGAGCCCGTGCATGGCAGCGCGCCGGATCTCGTGGGGACGGGGCGCGCCAACCCGCTGGCGGCGATCCGGGCGGCCGCGCTGCTGCTCGATACCTGCGGTCACCGGGCGGCCGCGTCGATGGTGGACGCCGCCGTGTTGGCCTCGCTGAACGCGCAGGTCACAACCCCCGATCTGGGCGGGCGCGCGAGCACGGGGGCCGTCACCGACTACGTGGTGCGTTACCTGCGGACCTCGCGGCTGGAGCCCGAACCGAACGCGTAGGACGCCGGTTTGGTGACGCTGCGGCCATGGACGGTGGTAGAAGGCGCTGCTGTGGGGTACTGGTGACGTGTCCGCCAACGCCACCGCTGGCGCGCACGCGCACCCCACATCGAATATTCTTCAGTCATGCGCCTTTCCCGTGTGTTTCCCGCTGGTCTCGCGGTCCTGCTCAGTGTCTCGGCCTGCGTGCCGTCCAGCTCCACGCCGGACGCACTCCCGTCCGCGCCCGCTGCGGCGAAGTGGCCGGTCAAGGTGCAACCGCACGTCGATCTCTGGCTGCACGGATTTGGCATGATCACCACCGACACGCTGCCGGTGCCGCTGTTTCACCGCGGGTATCGCGACTCGATGACGGTAATCAAGAACCGGAAAAACGCCTTCACGACACTCGACGCCAATCGGCAGGAGCTGTCGGCGCGACTTGGGACAACGCCCGCGCTGGTGAATGCGCAGTTCCTCGTGTTCTCGTTCCCCGACTGGGAATCGTTGTCTCGTGCGATCGACGTGTTCCTGAAGGCGGACGGCGATCCGCAGCGCGGCGCTGATCAGGAATCGGCGGCGCTCATCAGTTTCTTCCGGGCCCAGTTCCCCACCGTCGCCGACCGTCAGTGGCTGCGGCGGTTCCACGACGGACTGGTGGACGAACGCGCCTCGTTCTACCAAGCCTTCTGGACCAACACCCTGCGCGAGCGCAACAATGTGCTGGTGGCCGTCACCGCGCTGTGGGACCAGCAATACCGAGACCGGTTCGCGCGCTTCCTCGGCAGCACGCAGCAGCGTAGTGGCGAAATGATTCTCTCGCTGCCCCTGGGCCCTGAGGGTCGCGCCGCCGGCGGTCGGGAGGGGCAATCGCTCGTCGCCGTGCCGTTCCCCGGTCGCGTGGACGACGCACGGGAGGCGGTGCTCGTGTTTGCGCACGAGGTCGTGGGGTCAACCGCCGGCTCGGCCGTCAACGACAATACCACGCCAGCCGAAAAGCGCAGCGGCGCATCGGACCGGTATGTGGCGTTTGCGCAGGTGCGTGGCGGCGCGATTCTGCTCGAGAACATCGCGCCGGAGCTCGTTGCGGCGTACGTGCGCTACTACCTCGCGCAGGGCGGACACCGCATCGGCGCGCTCGACACCAAGACGCAGCGCACGGCCGCGCTGGCCGCCGCGTATCCACTGCCCAAAGCCGTGCTCGATGGCATGACACGTCAGATTGAAATCGCCCTCGGCGGCATCTGACGTGACCAGCGACACGACTCGACGGTTGGGTACGTAATACTCATTATGGACGACGACAAGAACGCAGTCACCAAGACAACGCCCGGTGAGCGTGAGGCCCAACTGCCTCGCGCGGCGCTTGAGCGCGTGCTCGCGCGTGCCGCTGAGTTGCAGACCCAGGGTGCCGACACGCCCGAAGTCATCAGCGAAGCGCGGTTGCTCGAGATCGGACGGGAAGTCGGCATCGATCCCGATCATTTGCGCCTCGCGATTGCCGAGGAGCGTGGACGTTCGCCGATGTTGCCCGACGATCCCGGTCGCATTGCGCTGGCGCTTGGCGATGCGCACACAGCGGCGCAGCGTGCGGTTCCCGGATCGCCCGACGCCGTGCTGGCCGCGCTCGACCGATGGATGCAGCGCGAAGAGCAGTATGCGGTGAAGCGTCGGTTCGGCACCCGCATGTCGTGGGAGAAAAAACGCAATGCGTTTGCACAAATCACGCGTGGCCTGAACGGGCGCAACTCCGATTTGTCGCGGGCCGACGAAGTGAGCGCGGTGGTTACGGCGGTGGACGGCGCGCGATCACTCGTGCGTCTCGACGCCGATCTGCGATTGCATCGCAAAGCGCAGCGCGATGGCGTGATTGTGATGGGTGTCGTCAATGGCGTGGTGGCCGCACTCTGGATCACGCCGCTGGCCGTACTCACGGCCGTTTCCGGGGGCGACGTTTCGCCAATTCCCTTTGCCGCCATGGCCCTCGGCGGTGTGGTGGCGCAAGGCGGCGTGAGCGCGCTTGTGTGGCGCGGTCTCAAGAACTCGTTCCGCAACGCCGTGGCGCGCACACAGTTGCGGCTTGAGCAACTGCTCGATGCGCTGGAACACGGCGATGCCGGCTCGCCACCAACGCTGCTGGAACAGTTGCGGCAAACACTGATTCCGCCAGGTTTGCTCAAGTAGCGACGCGAACGTGTCGCCGCGAACGCATCGCCGCGAGCCCGTCGTCGCGAGCACGTCGCCGCGTTGGGCGATGAGTGCTTTTCGATGGGTGCGAGGCGCGTTTACGCGAACGCGAGTTCAAACGCGCGTCGTCGTACGCGCTCCACCAGTTTGCGCACGGCGGCATTGCTCATCACCAGCATCGGGCCCGCCATCAGCAACGACTTCACTTCGCGCCGCGATATTTTCACGGTGCCGCCGGGACGTAGCATCGCCGTACTCTGCACCAGATCGCGCATCGTGGCATAGGCAAACAACAGCGGCAGCAGACAGAACAGCCGGATCGAAACCGCGCGGCGCGGAATCAGCAGCAGATAGGTGCGCGCTTCGTCGAGATCGTGCCACGCGAGATCGATCAGTCGACCGAGAGCCTCGCGATTCTTCGACACCAGGTCGGGTGCCAGAATGCGTCCCTGTGTGCTGCCGTGCGCCCGCAGCAACTCCTCGGGAACGTAGATGGAGTTTTCTTTCTCGGCGTCGGCCGCCACGTCCTTCAAGATGTTCACCGTCTGCAGCGCTTCCGCAAACGCGCGGCAACGCTCACGGAGCACTTCGTAGCGCTTCTGCCCAATGCTCGGCGCGTGCTCGAACCACAAATCAGTGAGCATGTAGCCTACCGTGCCGGCCACATAGTAGCAGTACTCCTTGTACTCCTCGAGCGTCTGAATACGAATGCCGTCCGGGTAGCGGTGCACGAACTTCTCCATGCCGACCACCATTTCTGTTACCCACGTCCGCACCACGTCCCGTGTTTTTTGCGGCAGTTCGGCGAAGTGCGAGTACACGAGATCGGCGTGATGCACGAGCGCGAGGTGGGCGGGCTCGCCGGCGAGTCCTGCGGCGCCCGACATGAATCGCGCGACCGCCGTGGGATCGTCAAAACCAGCCAGCATTTCGCGGAACAGCACCGCCTTTTGTTCCGGCGTGTGTCCCGGCGCGTCTTCGACCGTGTCGGCGATGCGGCACAGGAGATACGCGTCGAGCACGGCCTGACCGAGAGCGCCCGGCAACACGCGAATGCCCAGCGAGAAGGTGCGCGAGACCGCCGGCAGAATGCCTTCACAAAACTTCCGCGCGTCGCGTTGCGCGACGGCGGTGGCGATGCTGGGATCGAGTGAAGGATCGAGAATCACGGAATCTGGGTCGATTCGAATCGGGAGACGCGGTTCGGACGCACGTCCGGCACATTTCATGAAAGATACGAGCCCGAGCCCCCGCAGGTCACCTCCCCGCCTTGTCTCACCGGCTGACAATGCACAGACTGCGGGATGCAGGGTTTCCCCGAGATGAGCGTCCCCATCGATACAGACCAGCTGTCCCCACCTCGGCCGAGTGGTTTTCGCGGCGTCTGGCGGGGCGACATTGCCGCCCGCGAGCTGTACGCCGAGGGCGCCGGTATCGCCCGCTGCGTGCCAGCGGCGGTGGCTGTGCCCGTTGATGCCGATGACGTCGCCACGCTGGTGGTCGCGGCGCGCCGCCATGGGTGGTTTGTGATGCCGCGAGGGTCCGGCAGCGGCATGGCGGCGGGCGCCGTCGGGGCTGGCGTGATCGTGGATCTCTCGCGTTTGCAGGCCATCGACCCGGTGGACTTTGCGAGGCGGCGTGTGCGGGTGGAACCGGGGGCGTTGCGAGGCGCGGTGGATGCCGCAGCGCGGGCGGTGGGACTGCGCTTTCCGGTCGACCCCTCAAGCGGCGCGTTTTGCACTATTGGCGGCATGGTGGGCGCGAACGCAGCGGGGGCGCGCACGCTGCGCTTCGGGGCAACGCGTGAGTGGGTGGCCGGCGTGGAGTGTGTGTTCTCAAATGGCGGGCGGGCGTGGATCCGCCGAGATGAACCGGCACCGGTTGGCATCCCGATGGTACGCGCGTTGCTCGACGCACTCAATAGTACTCGTCAACACGTTGCGTCCAGCGCGCTATCGCATGCCGGTGTACGCAAGGAATCGTCGGGGTACGCGATTGCGGCCGCGCTCGACATCCTTGCGCGGGACGCGGCGGCTACCGGTGAGGCGTTGCTCGCATTACTCGTGGGCAGCGAGGGGACACTGGCCGTCTTTACGACCGTCGAACTCATGCTCACGCCCGTTCCCGGTGCCACCGCCACCGTGCTCGCGTCCTTCCGTTCGTTGGACGCCGCAAGCGTGGCCGCCTCGCGCGCGCGAGAAGCGGGAGCGTCCGCCTGTGAGCTGCTTGATCGCACGTTTCTCGAGATCGCCGCGCGCGATGGTGCATCGGCAGTCTCACGGACGGCCGAAGCGGTGTTGCTGGCCGAAGTGGAAGGGCGCACGTCGGCGAGTGCGCGTGACGCAGCGCTGCTGCTCGGACGTGCGTTCACGCGTGCGGGAGCGTACGAAGTCACGACGGCGTCGCATCCGCTGGCGGAAAAACAGTTGTGGGCGCTGCGACATGCGGCGAGCCCGATCCTCGCGAAACTCGCGCCGCGGCTGCGCTCCATGCAGTTCATCGAAGACGGTTGCGTGCCGCCGGATAAACTACCGGAGTACGTGCGAGGTGTGCGCGACGCGCTGGAACGGGCTCAATGTCTGGGCGTGATTTTTGGACACGCGGGAGACGCGCATGTGCATGTGAATCCGCTCGTTGATGTGACACGGCCCGACTGGAAGCAGCGCGTGCGTGGACTGCTCGATGACATCTGTGCACTCACGGCGCAGCTTGGCGGGACACTGGCCGGCGAACATGGCGACGGTCGGCTGCGCGCGTCACTCTTGCCATCGGTGTGGAGCGCGCAGGCGCTTACCGCATTTCGGGTGATCAAACAGGCCGCCGATCCGTTCGGTGTGTTGAACACCGGTGTCAAGCTCGATGCCGTACCGAGTGATCCGCTGTTGTCACTGCGTCACGATCCCGAGGCCGCACCGCTCGGCGCGCACGCGCGGGCCACACTCGATGCGATTGAGCGCGACCGCGCCTGGCACCGCTTTCGCCTGGCCGCACTCGACGACGTCGTTGTTCACTGACATTCCTCCCGCTGCTTCTCCGCCGTCTCACTCACCATCGCGCTGTGTATCTCTACGCCAAGATTTTTCATCTCGTCGGTATGGTGTCCTGGATGGCCGGCCTGTTCTACCTGCCGCGCCTGTTCGTATATCACGCCGAAGCGCAGTCTCGCACGGATGCGACACGCGATGTGCTCACGGCGCAGTACAGCATCATGGAGCAACGACTGCTCGGCATCATCACCACGCCGGCAATGCTCATGACATGGCTTGGCGGCCTCATCATGATCGGCCTCAACAGCGCGTTGCTGTCACAGCGCTGGCTGATCGTGAAACTGGTGCTGCTGGTGGCGCTCTCCGGCTATCACGGGTGGATGTCGGGCGTGGTGCGCAAGCTCGGACGCGGCGAGCACGTCATGACGGGTGATCGCTTTCGCATCATGAACGAGGTGCCAACGATCGCACTCGTGCTCATTTGTACGTACGCGGTGCTGCGTGACAGCGTGGGACTGCTCGCGGGCGTTGGCATTTCCATAGTGCTGACCATTCTGCTCGGCGTCGGGATTCAGGCGTACGGCGTGGTGCGCAAGCGCAGCGCAGCGAAGGCCGCACGTTAACGGTGGTGTTGCTCACTCACTTGTCTCATGGATTCCGGCACCATGTCCATCTCCTTACCTGACACCGCGATCGTACGCGAGCCACGTGTGACGGTGCTGTCGCGTCCCGCGTTTTCGGAACCTGATACGCGTCCGGTCGATCGGACGGGCGAGAGTACCGATGGTGAACGACTCGCGGAATACGCCGAACGGTTGGGCACCAGCAGCCACCATAATCCCGCCGGCCGCGAGACGCGCGACTATTTGTGCAGCCTCGCCGCGCAGGGGCACGACGGTGCGTTGGAACACGCGCACTACACGTTGCGTGTTGAGGGTGTGAGTCGCTCGCTCACGTGCGAGCTGCAGCGCCACCGCGCTGGATTCGCGTGCACCGAACGTTCGCCGCGCTACGTCGACGCCAGCGACCTGCGATTTGTCGTGCCTCCCGCCATCATTGGCAGCGCCGATCTCGAAGCCGCATGGCTGTCGCAGATGCACCGTGCCGTAGAGAGCTACATCGCACTCGTCGACGAGCTCATGACGCGTTACGCCTGGATCGGCGACAAGGTGCAGCGTCGCAAAATCGCGCGCGAAGCCGCATTCGGTGTGCTGCCCAACGGCACGGAGTCCGCGCTGGTATTGACTGGTAGTGCGCGCGCGTGGCGCTCGTTGCTTGTCGATGTGTGCAGCGAGTCCACCGAACTCGAACTTCGCCGTCTCGCGGTGCAGGTGCTTCGCCTGTTGGCGACCGAGGCCCCCGCCTTCTTCGACGACCTCAAGATCTACCTCGCCCCCGACCGCCGCGAAGCCGCACGCATTTCAGTTCAGTAGTCGCTGTTCAGGCCGCGAATGAGACCCGGTGCGCCCGCAGTACCCCGTCCCATGGTCTCCCCGCCCCGTGACGGCCCCCGCGCAACCCCTTAGGTTTCATAGGAGTACCAGCCACCAGGGGTACCGCGGCGTTCGCCGTGGTTGAGAGAGTCTCTTGGAACCTGACCCGGTTCAAACCGGCGGAGGAAGCGTGGCGGTGCGGCTCGATGAACACGGTGCCGATCTGATCGCCTGGCGATCGTGTCGACGCGCATCGTTCACCGCCGCATCAGCGCTTGCGCCGTCGGAGAACCACCGACCTGAGGAGCAGCCCATGATTGCCCAGCCAACCGACACCGCGCGCACCGACGCTGCAGCGCCCGTTCTTCCGCCCAACGATTACGGTGAAGCGTTTCCCGCGTCGCAGAAAGTGTATGTGGATGGTCCGCATGGCATTCGTGTGCCGTTCCGGGAGATTGTCTTGTCCGGCGGAGAGCCCGCGCTGCGCGTGTACGATACGAGTGGTCCGCTTGGTCACGATGTGCGTGACGGACTGCCCGCACTGCGCACTCCATGGATCGTGGCCCGTGGTGATACGCAGGAGGTCATCAAGCGTCCCGTGCCGCTCGCGCACGATGCGCCGGAGATGCCGTCGGGGTTGATTCGCGGCGCGTGTGTGGCGAAGCCTGGACAGCGCGTCACGCAGATGGCGTACGCCCGTCGCGGCGAGATCACGGCGGAGATGGAGTTTGTGGCGCTGCGTGAAGGGATGCCTGCGGAGTTTGTGCGTAGTGAAGTGGCGCGCGGTCGTGCGATCATTCCGGCGAACATCAACCACCCCGAAGTTGAACCGCAAATCATCGGGCGTGGCTTCAAGGTCAAGATCAACGCGAACATCGGCAACTCGGCCATTCGCTCGGTGATTGAAGACGAAGTGGAGAAGCTGCGGTGGTCCGCACTCTGGGGTGCTGACACGGTGATGGACTTGTCCACGGGCAAGCACATCCACCAGACGCGCGAATGGATTCTGCGGAACTCGCCGGTACCGATCGGCACGGTGCCAATCTATCAGGCGCTTGAGAAAGTAGGCGGTGTTCCGGAGGAGCTGAC
>JBBRDP010000138.1:0-9413 GCA_038203795.1 Gemmatimonadales bacterium | reverse complement strand
CGCGTCGCCCGGGCGCGCGGCGTCTCGGCGACGGAGCTCGGCGCGCTGACGCTCCGCAATACGCAGCACTTCTTTCGACTCACTTGAGTACCTGCTCACCCTCTGCTCCGTCTGACTGTGCCACTCGAAACGCTGCACACTGATCACGCTCCCGCTGCCATCGGCCCGTACGCCCAAGCCGTGAAAGCCAATGGCTTCCTGTTCACGGCCGGCCAGATTCCGCTGCACCCCGACACCATGCAGGTGACCGGGGCCACCGTCGCCGAGCAAACGGAACAGGTGGTCAAGAACCTGACGGCTGTACTGGCTGCCGCCGGTTGCGATTTTTCGCACGTCGTCAAAACCACCGTGTTTCTCCGCGATATGGCCGACTTCGCCGAGATGAATGAGGTGTACGCCCGGGCGTTTGGTGAGACGCGCCCTGCACGCTCGACGGTGGCTGTGGCTGGTCTGCCGCGCGATGTGCGCGTGGAGATCGAGCTCGTTGCGGTGCTCAGCTAGTCCGGCCGATCACCGTCTCGTGGTCACGTATCGTGTGGTCTCGCTGCTGGTGGTCGTGCTGGCGCTTGTCGTCGGCCTGCCGCGCGCGGCGTCGGCGCAGGTGATCCTCGACTCGACGCGCCGTGACACCGTGGCCGTCAGGCCAGTGATCGTGCTGCCCGACTCCACCCGTTTGCGTCGACAAAGTGCAGTGGTTCGTGCGCCGCTCTCACCGCGTCGTGCGTTCCTCTACTCGTTTGCAATTCCCGGCCTCGCGCAATCCCGGCTCGAGCGCGCCACGTCGGGTGCACTGTTCGCCGGTGTCGAAATGGCGGCGTTTGCCATGCTGCGACGATCCATGTCCGATGTGCGCGAAGTGCGTCGGCAGGGCAACGATTCCGTGCCCGGCAACTTCACGGTGAATCCTGGCACCGGCGCGCTCGTCGCCGGACTTCGCGTGCCTCCACGATTCGAGGCGGGGCTTGAGCGCACACGCCAGCTGCACGTGGAAGACTGGATTGCGGCGATTGCCTTCAATCATCTCATTTCGGCGGCGGACGCGTTTGTGTCAGCGCAGCTGTGGGATGTGCCCACGCGCGTCACGCTCATCCCTTCGCCGCACGGGCTGACGCTCGCGGCCACTGTACGATTTTGATGCGCGTGCTCGTGCGGGCGGCGTCGCGTTGATGCCGCCTGACGCGCCCATCGGCGTATTTGACAGTGGCATTGGCGGGCTCACCGTGGTGCGTTCGCTGCTCACGCGGTTGCCCCACGAGCGCATTGTGTACGTTGGCGACACCGCACGCGTGCCGTATGGACCCAAGAGTCCCGACACCGTACGTCGATACGCCGACGAAATCGCGCGCTGGTTGGTGAGCGAAGGGGTGAAGGCGATCATTGTTGCGTGCAACACCGCCACCGCGCACGCACTTGGCGCGTTGCAGCAGCATATGCCCGTGCCCGTCGTCGGCGTCGTTGAGCCTGGCGCCCGCGCCGCCGTGCGTGCTGCCGGATCCGGACCCGTCGGGGTCATCGGCACCGTTGGCACGATCGACAGCGGCGCGTATGAGCGCGCAATCCACGCGATCACGCCCGGCATGTTGGTGCTCGCGCGCGCCTGTCCGCTCTTTGTACCGCTCGTGGAAGAAGGGTGGCTGGATCACCGTGTCACGCGCGAGGTCGCGCACGAGTACCTCGATCCACTGCTCGCCGACGGGATCCGGGCGCTGGTGCTCGGCTGCACGCACTACCCGCTGTTGGCGCCGTTGCTGGCCGATCTCGCCGGTCCGGAGGTCACGCTCATCGACTCCGCCGACGAAACGGCCGCTGCCGTCGCCGACATCCTCGACGCGCTCGGCCTTTCGGCGCCACCCAGGGCGACTCCGCCGCGCCATCGGTTCGTCGCCTCAGACGCGCCGGATCGATTCCTCGCGCTCGGGCAACGTTTTCTCGGCGCCACGCTCGATCACGTGGAGCACGTCACCTTCGGCTGAACCGGTCCACCGCAGGAGCGACACGTCGCGGTCGGTGATGCGCAAGTACTGTCGGTCCAGATACCACGCGCCGGCGTTGCCGTACACGCCCTCGCCCGCGCGTGTGAGCGCCGGCACATGCGAGTGCCCGAACACCACGAGTTCCGGGTCGTTGGTCGTTTGCATCCACGAGGCCGCGACGGCGTGCAGACCGCGCCCTTCGTCGCCCGCACGGCGTGTTCGGCTGGTATGCGACGAGCGCAGGGCGAGCCAGGCCGCCCAGTTCGGGTGCAACCAGCTGTAGAGTTTGATCGACAGCGGATGACGAAGCACGGTGCGAAGGCGCCGATAGGGCTGATCTTCCACCTCTCGAAGCCCGTCCCCGTGGGCCAGGCGCACGCGCCAAGGCCCGAACCGCCCGTTCCACGGTTCGAGTGTATAGGCGGCGCCGGTCATTGCCTGCAGCGTGTCCCCGCCCCAACAATCGTGGTTGCCGCCAATCCAGACCACGGGAATGCCCGCGTCGCGCAAATCGGCCAGCGCCGCCAGCACCCGAAATCCCGTGCGCGGGATCACATGTTGCCACGAGAACCAGAAATCGAAGACGTCCCCCATGATCACGAGCGACCGACCGCGTTCGGGGACCTGCCGCAGAAACTGCAGCAGATCGGCCTCGGCGGCCGGATCCGCGATGCCAAGATGCGCGTCGCCGAGCAGGAGGACGGGAGTGGGAAGCACGCGAAGAGTTTAACGTGCAGCGGCAGTGTGAACAAATCCCGCGCGCTTGGCGGCACCGCTTGAGCGAGGCAGGGTCTGGCCACCATCTTCAGGAACTGAACCGATTTCTCCGACCCAGAGTGCATGACCGAGTCCACGTCGTACGAACAGGTATCCGAAGTGCGGGTGCGCTACGCCGAAACGGATCAGATGGGCGTTGTGTACCATGCCAACTATCTCGTGTGGTGTGAAATCGGCCGCACCGACTTTATTCGGGCTCTCGGGCGGTCCTACGCGGATATGGAGCGCGATGGCGTGACGCTCGCCGTGAGCGACGCGAGCCTGCGTTTCCTCGGATCCGCACGCTACGATGATCGCGTGCTGGTGCACACCACGCTCGACGAGTTGCGCTCACGCGGCATGCGCTTCGCTTATCGCATTGAACACGCCGATTCCGGACGCACGCTGGTCACGGCCACCACCTCACTGATTGCGCTCGATGCCACGGGCCGTCCGGCGCGATTGCCTGCGTCGGTCCAACAGCTGCTGCAGCGCGCACAGCCGTCGTCGGCCGACGCACCGTGATCGCGCCCGTGAAGGTCATCGCAGTGTTGTGCGTGCTGCCGGTTTTGTTCGGCGCGTGTGCTGGTGCCGCGAACCGGACCTCAGTGAATGCGCCGCGCCCCGCCGCGTTTTCCGCTGACGCACACCTGTTGCGCATGGCCGATGCTCGGCGAGCGGACACGCTGCTGCTCGACTCCGTGCTGTACAGTCGCGACACGACGGCGTTGGCACAGGCACGCCGTGCCCGTGCGGCGCTCCTCATCGGACAACTGCAGTTGCGTGCGCGCTACATGGCCGCCCGACGATTGTTGGTGCACGCCGACACGGCGGTGGCTGCGTCCGCAGCATTCGCCCTTGGCCTCGCGCGTGACACCGCGTCCGTACCCGCCCTTGCACGTGCGCTCGGGGGCGCGCCCGATATTGTGGCGGCGGAAGCCGCGTGGTCACTCGGTCGCATTGGTGAACCGGGGCGTGCCGCACTGCTGAACGCGTTGCGCGGCGACGCCGACGTGCGCGAGGGCAATCAACGCGGATCGGTGCGCGGAGCCATGGTGCGTGCGGCGTTGTTGGTTGCGGTGTCGGCACTCCGGCCCGTGCCAACGGCCGAGGTGATTCCGTACCTGCTCGACGACGATGCAACGGTTGCATTCGCGGCTGCCTACGCAATCGCACGTCCGCGCGCGGTCAGTGGTACGCGCGCACTGCTCGCACTGTCCATGCATCCGGACGCGCTGGTGCGCGTGCAAGTCGCGGCGGTCGCAGCGCGTAACGCCACGGGTGATAGTCTGGCCACACAAGCCTTGACGGTATTGCGTTTGCTGCACCGCGACGCCGACGCGCGTGTGCGGGTCCAGGCGACGCGCTCGCTGGCGTCACACACAACAGCACCGAACGTGCGCGACCTCGTGCGCGACCTCGTGCTCGAAAGCACGCGTGATGCGATCGCGGCGGTGCGTGTCACGGCAGCGGAAGTGATCGCACCGTTGATCATGGGTGATTCGCTCACGTGGCGCGCGTTGTTCAATGCCGATACCACGTTCATGGTGCGGCGCGCGCTGCTCGAAGGAGCGGTCCGGAACAACACGCTGCTCGATGCGCTTGACGAGTGGCGCACGAACTCTGATGCGTGGGTGCGTGCGGCGGCGCTTGAGTTGTCCGCCAATGTTCCGGCCGCCGAGCCACCGCAGACGCGACTGGCGTGGGCGCGACGGGACAGCGCCGAACGCGTGCGAGCCGCGGCCGTTTCGGCGCTCGCCAGCGCCGCAGACTTCGCGCCCGTTCGTGACACGCTGCGCTCCTACCTCGGCGATCCCTCGCCGGCGGTGCGCGCGGCGGCGCTCGGTGCGCTGGCCGGTCGGGCGACCGTCGCCGATGTGCCGTTGGCCATGGTGCGCTACGCCACAGACTCGGCGCGCGCGCAGCACGTGGTGCGTACCGCCGCACTTCGGCTCATCGCCGCCGCCTGGCGCCGCGACAGTGTGAACTTCGACGCATCGCTACGTGCGCAGCTGGCGCGCCTGCAACCGCCCCCGGACCCACTCGTGCTGCGCAGTGTAAGTGGGATCACGCCACTGGCCGCCTGGCTCAGTGCTGATCGCGACGGACGCCCTGTCGGTGAATATGAGCGCATCGTCCGCGAAGTGCAGCATTCCGATGTGCCGATACGCGCCACGCTGCGCACCACGCGCGGCGACATCACCCTCGAGTTCCATGTGGCCGACGCTCCACTCACGGTTGACAACTTTGTCCGACTCGCCCGTCAAGGCTATTTCGATGGCACACGCTTTCATCGCGTGATCCCCAACTTTGTCGCGCAAGATGGTGATCCTTCAGGTACGGGAAGCGGTAGCCCGGGTACCAGTATTCGCGACGAGCTGAATCGGCATCGGTACGTGCGCGGTGCGGTGGGCATGGCGTTGTCAGGCCCGGATACCGGCGGTAGTCAGTACTTCCTCACGATCACGCCGCAGCCACATCTCGATGGTGGCTACACGGTATTCGCCCGCGTCACGCAAGGCCTCGATGTAATGGACCAACTGCTGCTCGGCGATCGCCTGCTCGGGGTGATCGTGCAATGAGCAAGCTGGCTCTTGCTCGTACTTGTACTCGTGCACGAATGCACGCGCTGCCAGTGCTGCTGCTGCTTGGCGTTGGTGCCTGCGCTCCCAAAGCGCGCCCGCTGCTCGGCATCGAAACGCGGCAGTCGTTGCCTGTGGCGGAACTGCCCTCCACACCGCAGATGCTGCGTTTCGACTGGACGTACGCCGACGAAACCTTTGATGTGAAAGGCGAGGGCGTCGTGCGCGCTGGTCCTCCCGATCGCGCGCGACTCGATCTATTCATTGCGAATGGCTACGGCAACGGCATGGCCATCTTGCAGGGCGATTCGTTGTTCGTGCCCGGGATCGACCTCATCCGTCGCTTTCTGCCGCCGCCGCCGTTGCTCTGGGCGGCGCTTGGTCGACTCGCCTTGCCGGCCGGTCGTGACACCGTCGCGCGGCTTGATGGTGATACATTACGCGTGGACATCTCCGGGACGGAAACGGACAAGCGTACGTGGCGCGTGCATTTTGTCGCCGCACGACTGGCGCGCATCGAGCGCATTGAAAACGGTCGCGTGGTCGAGTGGGCGGAGCGTGTACCGCTCAGCGACAGCACACTTCGGCTGCGCTACGTGCACACCACGGGACGTCGCTCGCTTCAGTTGTCGGTCACTGAAATCATCAACATCCCCGAGGGGTTCGACGATGCGATCTGGCGTAAACCGTAACATTCTGCTGCGTCACGCTCGTTGGCTTGCGGTGATGCCGCTCCTGGCGTTCACCGGTTGCGTGTACGGATTCTCCGGCGGCGGATTGCCGCGCGAACTGCGCACCGTCGCGGTCTTGCCGTTCGACAATCTCACGCCCGTACCCGAAGTGCAGCGCGAGTTGTTCGAGGCGATGCGCAAGGCCATGAACGATCGGCTCAATTTGCGTGATGCGCCGGCCGATCGCGCCGATGTGCTCGTTACTGGCACCATCAAGAGCTACGACGTCGATTTGCCCGTGGGCGTCACCGCCGATCCGCGTCAGGCCACCTCGGCGCGCCGCAAGCTGGAGCTGGTGGTCGACTTTGTCATTACGAATCAGACCACTGGCGTCATCCTCAAAGAGGCCAGTGGGAGCAGGCGTGAATCGCAGTACGCGGAAGGCGGCGAGGCGCGAGGCCGCAAGGACGCCATCGATCAACTGATCAACACCCTGATCGACGACATGCTTTCGCAATGGTGATGCGGTGTCAGCGCTGACGGCGCGGGGTGTCCGACACCCGGCGCACAAGCTGATGTCGTGGAACGAGGTCGCCGAGTGGCGCTCACGCGTTGCCGGTCCCGTCGTGTTCACCAACGGCGTGTTCGACCTGCTGCATCCGGGTCACATCGACGTGTTGCTCGGCGCGCGGGCCGAAGGGGCGGCGCTCGTGGTGGGGCTCAACAGCGACGCGTCCGTGCAGCGGCTCAAGGGGCCGTCGCGTCCCGTACGCCAGCAGCACGAGCGCGCCTATGTGCTCGCCGCGCTCGAAATGGTCGATGCCGTCGTGGTGTTCGAAGAGGACACGCCGCTGGCGCTGGTGGAGCGACTGCAGCCCGATGTGATCGTCAAAGGTGGCGACTATTCACCCGACACCATCGTGGGAGCGGACGTCGTGCGTGATCGCGGTGGACGCGTCGTCGTCATTCCGCTCGTGCCCGGACAGTCCACCACGAGTATCATTGCGAAGCTGCAGTCGGGCCGTTCGTAACGCACGAACGGGCCGTGATTGCGTCCTCTTGCCCGGATACGTCTTGTGAGTGACAGCACCTCTCCCGCCTTGATCACGCGTGCGGCTCACGTCATGCGTCCCGTCACCATTGAACGCGCTGCGGCACCGTATGCCGAGGGTTCCTGTCTGGTGTCGTTCGGCGACACACGCGTGTTGTGTGCCGCCAGTGTCGAAGACGGCGTGCCCGGGTGGCGTCGCGGGAGCGGTCTCGGGTGGCTCACCGCCGAATACGCCATGCTGCCGCGCGCCACGCGCACACGTACCTCGCGAGAGCGCAGCCAGCTCGGCGGTCGCACGCAGGAAATTCAGCGCCTGATCGGTCGCAGTGTGCGCGCGATGCTCGATGATTTTGCGTTTGGTGAATTCACCGTGCGCCTTGACTGTGACGTGTTGCAGGCCGACGGAGGCACGCGCACCGCTGCGATTACCGGGGCGGCAGTCGCCGTGATCGATGCCTTCGACTGGCTCGTGCAGAGTGGTCGTGCGCCGGTTTCGCCGATCAAGCGTCGGGTGGCGGCGGTCTCGGTGGGCGTGGTGAAGGGTACCCCCCAGCTCGACCTCGACTACGACCAGGATGTTGGGGCCGAAGTCGACATGAACGTGGTCATGAGCACGGAGGGGAAGTTCGTGGAAGTGCAGGGCACTGGCGAGAACGGCACCTTCGACCGCCGTGAACTGGATGCGCTGCTCGATCTGGCCATCGCCGGCATCACGTCCTTGCATGCGGCGCAGGCGGCAGCGTTGGCGCTGCCTCGTCCCACGTCGGCGGTTCTGCGCGGTTGATGTCAGAGGCGCCTCGGTTGGTGCTCGCCACACGCAATCCGGGCAAGCTGCGCGAGCTTGAGCCGCTGATTCGTGCGGCCGGCTTCACGGCGGTCACGCTGACTGAGATCGGAGTGGCGGAGTCCGCCGCCGAGGACGCGCTCGAGGCGTTCGCGACGTTTACTGAGAATGCGCTGGCGAAAGCCAGGTATTTTTTCGCACGCTGCGGCGGGTATCCGGTGCTGGCGGAGGACTCCGGGCTGTGTGTGACGGCGCTGGGTGGTGCGCCGGGGGTGCGCAGCAAGCGGTGGGGTAGCGAGAGCGGCCTCTCGGGAGTTGCGTTGGATCGCCATAACGTCGATCGGCTGGTGTCAGCTCTTGCAGGGGCGGACGACCGCACGGCGCGCTACGTGTGTGTTGCGGCGATGGTGTGGTCTGGCGGGCTGGTGATTGGGGAAGGGGAAACGGCCGGCCGCTTGTTGGCGGAACGCTGTGGCGAGTCTGGTTTCGGCTACGATCCCGTGTTTTGGTCGAGTGAGCTGGAATGCTGTTTCGGCGCTGTTTCGCGTGAGGAGAAGGCGCAGGTCAGTCATCGATCGCGCGCGGTGCGGGCGGTCTTGGCGGGGTACCCCAAAGCGAGCCGAGCCGATTTGTTTGCTGCCAGTTGACCGGCGGCGTAGCGCGGTGTAATCTCCCACACCGCTGCGGGGCGTAGCGTAGCCCGGTATCGCGCCTGCTTTGGGAGCAGGAGGTCGCCGGTTCGAATCCGGCCGCCCCGATCAGAACAAGCAGGGAGAGTCACGCCGGGATCGAGCAGGCCGTCTGGCGAGGTGGTAGGCGCCAGTAGCTCAGGTGGATAGAGCGGCAGCCTTCTAAGCTGCGGGTCGGGGGTTCGAGTCCCTCCTGGCGCGTGTATAGGGTGAGGAGAGGAAGATCGGTCGGCGCCCTTAGCTCAATCGGTAGAGCAGCTGACTCTTAATCAGTAGGTTCTAGGTTCGAGTCCTAGAGGGCGCATGGAGCAGGATGGAAAAAGTTTGAAGTGGCGAGCTCGGCGGTATTGCGCCGCGACTATGGTGTGGTTAGCATAACAATCTCGAAACGTTCTGAACGGATTCGAGGGTAGGACGCGGGGACAGCCTTCGGGTTGTCTGGGTGGGCACCGGCGCTGGGTCTGGCTGGGTTCATCTGCGGAAGTGGAGGCGCGCGATCGCAGCAGTGTTGGAGTATACCGGCCCTTGCGCGAAACCGCTCAAAGTTTTACCTTCACTTCCCCTCTCTGTTCGGCGAGTGGCCACGCGATATGATCGCGAACAGGCGCACATCGTGAACGGGAGGTCGGCCACGGACTTGTGGCGATCGCATAGCGAATCGATAACAAGTTGGCTCGACCCCCTTGACGAACGAAGAGTACCGAGTTATTCTTGAGATCTGCCGCTGAAAACGCGGCGCAAAAATAAAAGGTTGATCGCGCGGCTTTGACTGCGCTGATTCATACGCTGATTGACAATCGAAGTCGAGATCATTGGATGTGCGGGGCGGACTCATTGATCCGCGGATTCATCATCCGCGGGAAGAGTTCAACCTGATGATTCCGGTGAGTTGGTGTGCATCTTCGGA